>DATCQX010000546.1:0-8720 GCA_036569285.1 Streptomyces sp. | reverse complement strand
GGAGCCGGTGCGGGGGCGGTGGTGGACGCCGGGGTACTAGGGGTTGGTCTCGGGGTCACCCGTGCATCTTGAGTGCCCTGCGCGGGAGCCGATGGGCGGGGGACGCCGGAGGTACCAGGGGTATGACGGGGCTCCTCCGCCCCCGGAGAGGCGGTGCCCCCTGAAGTACTACGGGTATCACCGGGACCGGCGGAGGCGGCCGGCACGACCGCCGCGTTCGTCGCGAGACCGGTGCCGCCGGCGTCGTCCCCCGTACTACTCCCGTACCCCGCACCCGTAGTACCCCCGTCGCCCACCGCCGCCCCCGCGACAGGCCCCCCGCCGCCGGGGTCCGAGGCCACGCGCAGCAACCCCAGCACCCCCGCCGCGAAGGCGAGGCCGCTCGCGGCGAGGACCACCTTTCGGGGGCGGGGGCGGCGGTGTCGGCCGCGGGGGCGGAACGTGCCCGGGGAACGGGGTGCCGTCGGATCGTCTGACTCGTACATGTCCCCTCCCGAGCCCCTCCCGATGGACCGGAGTGACGGTATGCGTGAGGGAGGGTGGGCGGCGGGGAGTCCGGGGGGATGTCACTCGAACGGGTAGTCGCACGCCGAACCCGTCGCCCTTCCCCGCGCGGGGGATGTACTGCGATGATCGCCCCGGACGAAGTGTTAACCGGCGTTAACGACGCGACCCCGGAGGATGACATGAGCAGCGAGGAACGGTTCGGCGAGTATGTCCTGGTCCGCCGCCACTCCGACGGCCACGTGGCGGAACTCGCGCTGGACCGGCCGAAGGCCATGAACGCGGTCTCGACGGACATGGCCCGCTCGATCACCGCCGCCTGCGCGGCCCTGGGGGAGGACCCGGACGTCCGTGCGGTGGTCCTCACCTCCACCCACGACCGGGCCTTCTGTGTGGGCGCCGACCTCAAGGAGCGCAACTCCTTCACCGACGACGACCTCCGCCGCCAGCGCCCCACCGCCCGCGCCGCCTACACCGCCGTCCTCGACCTCCCCGTCCCCGCGATCGCCGCGGTCCACGGCTTCGCCCTGGGCGGCGGCTTCGAACTCGCCCTCTCCTGCGACGTGATCGTGGCCGACGGCAGCGCGGTGGTCGGCCTGCCGGAGGTGTCGGTCGGGGTGATCCCCGGAGGCGGCGGCACCCAGTTGCTGCCCCGCCGGGTGGGAGCGGCCAGGGCGGCCGAGCTGATCTTCTCGGCGCGACGCGTGGAGGCCGCGGAGGCAAGGGAGTTGGGCTTGGTGGACGTGCTGGTGGAGGAGGGGAAGGTGCGGGAGGAGGCGCTGGCTCTGGGGGCACGGTTCGCCGCGAACTCCCCGGTCGGCCTGCGGGCGGCGAAGCGCGCACTACGCCTCGGACAGGGCCTGGACATCAGGGCGGGGCTCGAGGTGGAGGACGCGGCGTGGAGGACGGTGGCGTTCTCGGGGGACAGGGCGGAGGGGGTGAGGGCATTCAACGAGAAGAGGAAGCCGGCGTGGCCGGGGGAGTGAGGGGTATTCCCTAGGGGCTGGCGGGCTGGCCGGGGACCGGGGGGCGAAAGGGCAGAGGGGTGAGGAGGTTGGGGGGCCTTTGTGGCGCCGGGCAACCGCATGCCCCTAGGGGTGCGGGGCTGAATCGATGTGCATCTACCGCCGCGTGGGCGCGACCAGCCACATCGGACCCGTACTCCGAAACCCGCAGATCCACCCCACTCGGACCGCCCAAAATCCCCTTTTCCTCCCAAATATCCCTAGCCTGGAGGAATGGGCCCCGACAGACACCTCGCGGCAGTGGTAACGCTCGCCCAGGGCATGGCAGCCGCACGCACCCCCAGGGACACCTGGGCCGCGGCGGCGACCGGCGCGTGCCACGCTCTGGACGGCACCTTCGCGGCCCTGTCGGTGTGGGAGCGGGAGCTGGGGAGGCTACGGGTACTGGTCAACGTGGGGCAGCGCGCGCCCGACGAGGAGCGGTACCCGGAGGCGGAGTCGTACCCGGTCCACCAGTTCCCGGAGATCACGGAGTTCCTCCACGAACGCTGGGCGACCGGCGGTGAGCCGAACGCGTGGGTGGAGACGGCGCAGGGCCCGACGACAGGCACCCCGGGCTACGTCCACCAGCGAGTGGCGGCGCTGAGACGCCGGGGCCGGGGCTCCTGCGTGGTCGCCCCGATCGTCCTGCACGGCCGGGCCTGGGGCGAGTTGTACGTGGCGAGGCCGACGCAGTCACCCCCCTTCGGGCGGGCGGACGCCGACTTCGCCACGGTCCTCGCGTCGGTCGTGGCCGCAGGCCTCGCGCAGACGGAACGCCTGGAGGAGGCCCGCCGCCTCGCGTTCACGGACGCGCTGACGGGCCTGGCCAACCGCAGAGCCGTGGACGTCCGCCTGGACGAGGCGATCGAGCGGCACCGGAAGGAGGGAGTGACCGTCAGCCTCATGGTGTGCGACCTGAACGGCCTGAAGAAGGTCAACGACACGAAGGGACACGCCGTCGGGGACCGCCTGCTGGAACGGTTCGGCTCGATCCTGTCCCTCTGCGGCGCGGTACTCCCCGGCGCCCTCGCGGCCCGCCTCGGCGGCGACGAGTTCTGCCTCCTCGCGGTGGGCCCGACGGCGGACGACGTGGTGACGGCGGCGGCGGAACTCTGCCGCAGGGCAGCGGAGTTGGAGCTGGGCGAGGGGGTGGCCTGCGGGATCGCGTCCACCGCCGACCCCATCGGCCCGATCCGCACGGCCCGCCGCCTCTTCCGCCTCGCGGACGCGGCCCAGTACCGCGCGAAGGCGGAACGCGCGCCGTACCCGGTGGTCGCGGGCCGCAAGGGCCCCGAGGACCCCGTAGTACTTCTGGCGGACACCCCACCCCCCGCCGGCGCCGAGCGCCGCCGTTTCCGGGGCGGCGGGTAGCACCTGAGGTGTAAGGGGTGTAACCGGCCCCCACTCGTGACTTCTTGGTCTTCAGTGCGTACGCTCCTGAATATGGATATGCACACTGTGGTGGTGCGACCCACCGGGGTCACCGCGTCGGACGTCCTCGCCGTGGCCCGTGGCGGTGCCCGCATCGAGCTGGCCGCGGAGGCGGTCACCGCGCTGGCGGCGGCCCGGGAGATCGTGGACGCGCTGGCGGCCAAGCCGGAGCCGGTCTACGGGGTCTCCACCGGGTTCGGCGCCCTCGCCACCCGGCACATCGGCCAGGAGCTGCGCACCCAGCTCCAGCGCAACATCGTCCGCTCGCACGCCGCCGGGATGGGCCCGCGCGTCGAGCGTGAGGTCGTCCGGGCGCTGATGTTCCTGCGGCTCAAGACCGTCTGCTCGGGCCACACCGGCGTCCGCCCCGAGGTCGCGCAGACCATGGCGGACATCCTCAACGCCGGTATCACCCCCGTAGTACAC
The DNA here is from genome assembly GCA_036569285.1 of Streptomyces sp. Lineage (GTDB taxonomy): Bacteria > Actinomycetota > Actinomycetes > Streptomycetales > Streptomycetaceae > Streptomyces. The sequence goes on along the minus strand of DATCQX010000546.1, from coordinate 5,352 downwards.
GAGTACGGCTCCCTCGGCTGCTCCGGCGACCTCGCCCCCCTCTCCCACTGCGCCCTGACCCTCATGGGCGAGGGCGACGCGGAGGGCCCCGACGGCGTCGTCCGGCCTGCGGGTGAGCTGCTCGCGGCGCACGGTATTACCCCTGTGGAGCTACGCGAGAAGGAGGGGCTCGCCCTCCTCAACGGCACCGACGGCATGCTCGGCATGCTGCTGATGGCGCTCGCCGACCTCGACGCCCTCTACAAGGCCGCCGACGTCACCGCCGCCCTCTCCCTGGAGGCGCTCCTCGGCACCGAGAAGGTCCTCGCCCCTGAGCTGCACGCGATCCGCCCGCACCCCGGCCAGGGCGACTCGGCCGCCAACATGCTCGCGGTGCTCGAGGGTTCGGAGCTGACCGGGCACCACCAGGACGGCGCGCCGCGTGTCCAGGACGCGTACTCCGTGCGGTGCGCCCCGCAGGTCGCCGGGGCCGGCCGGGACACCCTCGCGCACGCCCGGCTGGTGGCGGAGCGCGAGCTGGCGTCCGCCGTGGACAACCCCGTAGTACTTCCGGACGGCCGGGTGGAGTCCAACGGGAACTTCCACGGCGCCCCCGTCGCGTACGTCCTCGACTTCCTGGCGATCGCCGCCGCCGACCTCGCGTCCATCGCGGAGCGCCGCACCGACCGGCTGCTCGACAAGAACCGCAGCCACGGCCTGCCGCCGTTCCTCGCGGACGACGCCGGCGTCGACTCCGGCCTGATGATCGCCCAGTACACGCAGGCGGCGCTGGTCAGCGAGTTGAAGCGGCTCGCCGTCCCGGCGTCGGCGGACTCGATCCCGTCCTCGGCGATGCAGGAGGACCACGTCTCGATGGGGTGGTCGGCCGCGCGCAAGCTGCGCACCGCCGTCGACAACCTCACCCGCGTCATCGCGATCGAGCTGTACACGGCGACGCGCGGGGTCGAGCTGCGCGAGGGCCTCACGCCCGCGCCCGCGACGCGGGCCGTCATCAGTGCCGTCCGCGCGGCCGGTGTCCAGGGTCCCGGTCCCGACCGGTTCCTCGCGCCCGACCTCGCCGCCGCCGAGGAGTTCGTGCGGAGCGGGGGGCTGCTGGAGGCGGTGGAGAAGGTGACGGGGCCGCTGCGGTAGGCAGACGAAAGGGCCCCCGTAAGTACTACGGGGGCCCCTGAGAGGGTTACTTGAGCTTGGCGAGCTGGGCCGTGACGACGGCCGGCGGGTTCATCGGCATGCTGCCATTGCCGCCCGCGAACGCGGCGAAGTTGATCGTGTAGAAAGTGGCCACGGTGTTGCCCTTGCGGACGACCTCGCCGTGGACGGTGGCGGTCTCGCCCTCGACGTCCAGGGTCTGGACGAAGGCGAGCGCCTCGTCACCGCCGCCGGTGCCCTTCTCGGAGGCGACCTTCGCGATCTTGGTGGCGTCCGCGCCGTCGGTCGAGGTGTAGCCGGTCCCGCAGGCCGTGATGGCGTCGGAGACCGACTTCATGGCCTTCTGCGCGCCGTCGCCGTCGTAGGAGGACAGGCCGACCAACGTGCGGCTCGCGTCGAGGAGGGCCGCGGCGTCGAGCTTGCCGGAGCCCGCCTTCTTGTCCTCCTTGAGGGCGTTGCTCGCGGACACCGTGGTGTCGCCGGGCGGCAGGCCCACCGCGGACCAGACGAGCGGCCCGCACGCGGCCTTGTCGACCTTCACCTTGTCCTTGGAGACGGCCCCCTCGGCCTTGTCGACCACGTAGCCGGGGACTTCTCCCGCCGCCAGCAGCAGCTTCTTCAGCTCTTCCGCCGTGGACGCCTTCGCGGCCGGCGCGGCAGCGGCCGTCGGTGTCGACTTGCCGTCGGCCGCGGTGTCCTTCTTGCTGTCACCGGAGTCGGACGAGCAGCCGGTGATGAATGCGAGCGAGAGAGCGCTCGCGGCGGCCGTCATCGACAGCCGCACCCCCCAGGAACGGTTCATGATCGGAACTATGAAGTTATAGCCAAGGAACAGTCAAATGAGGCTCAAAATTCCAGACGTTCCCGGCGAACCGAATAAAGCACGAATCCCGCACCCAAAGTGAGGAAAAGGCCGCCGCCGACAGCGTACGGCGTGGTGTCGAAACTGCCGGTGTCGGCGAGTTCGACGCCGTCGGACTCCGACGAGCTCAGGGGGACGGCCCTGGCCTGCTGGGTGGCGTGCTGCGGCGTGGCGGGGGCCTCCTGGGAGGCGTTGGCCGAGGGGACGAACCACAGGGCGCACAGGAGGGTTCCCGCGGCGGTGGCGGTCAGCAGTGGACGGCGAGCGGAAGACACGGAATATCGATCTCCTTGTGCGCTGGAGAAAAGGCCGTGGGGGCGATGCTAGTGAAAGGTGAGGGTCACAGGAAAGTCACGGAGGTCAGAGATCGTACGCTCCGGGCATGAGTACTGAAGACACCTCGCGCTTTGTCCGGCTTCGCGTGGATATCGTGCTGGAACTCGACGACGAGGGCGCCGTGACCGCCGCCGCGCTGGAGCGGCTCGCCGACGATCCGGAGCTGCCGTCCGACGAGCGGGCGCACGCCGAGAGCGCTGTGACGGAAGACACCGCCGAGGCGCTCGCCTATCTCGTGGACCCGTTTGGCCTGGTCGGCGACGTGCCCGGGGTGGAGCTGGTCCAGGCCTCCTGGTCCACCGAGCGCATCGACTACGACCCCGATTCGCCTGAATGGGACCTCGACGAGGATGATGACGAGGAGAACGAAGCTTCGTGAGATCCGCGGCCCCGGACGGAAACCGCGTCCGGGGTTTCGGCGTCTCAGGCAGTACGCGGGCCACTGCTGTCACACGGCCACGGCGTCTTTCGGACGGCGTGGTGTCGCCCACATGACGGGAACGTGTGGAACGGACGGCGGCAGTCGGAGCGTTGAGAGTGAGAGAGGGCGCCCAGGGTTTCGGGAATGGCCTTCGGGGACGTCCGGGTTCCGGGAAATCGGCAACGTATGGAGAAGCGAGTGATAGCGAACAGTAAGCGGCGCAAGGGTCTGCGGGCCGCGTCCGTACTGCTCGGGGGGGTCCTGGTGCTCTCCGCGTGTTCTGGCGGTGGCGACGACGACGCCTCCGGCAGCGGCGGCAAGGACTCCTCGCAGGCCAAGGCCGACGAGGCGGCGGCCCAGAAGGCGTCCGTGGCGGACATCAAGATCACGCCCGCGGACGGCTCGTCCAACGCCTCCATCAACAACTCCGCGGCCGTCACGGTGAGCAAGGGCACGCTGACGGCCGTCACGATGACGACGTCCGACGGCACCGCCGTCAAGGGCGCGCTCTCCGCCGACAAGCTGAGCTGGAAGCCGGACGTCCAGTTGGAGCGGTCGACGACCTACAAGGTCGCCGCCGAGGCCAAGGACTCCGAGGGCCGCGTCGCCCACGAGAACGCGTCCTTCACGACCGTCTCCCCGGCCAACAGCTTCATCGGCAACTTCACGCCGGACAACGGCTCCACGGTCGGTGTCGGCATGCCCGTCTCGATCAACTTCAACAAGGCGATCACCAACAAGGCCGCCGTGCAGAAGGGGATCACGGTCACCTCCAGCAGCGGCCAGGAGGTCGTCGGCCACTGGTTCGGCGCCAACCGCCTCGACTTCCGGCCCGAGCAGTACTGGACGGAGAACTCCACCGTCACGCTGAAGCTCGCGCTCGACGGGGTCCAGGGGGCGCCCGGTGTCGTCGGTGTCCAGCAGAAGACCGTCACCTTCAAGATCGGCCGCAACCAGGTCAGTTACGTCGACGCGAAGACCAAGCAGATGAAGGTCACGCAGGACGGCAAGACCATCAAGACCATCCCGATCTCCGCCGGTTCGCCCGACAACAAGACGTACGAGGGCACGATGGTGATGTCGGAGAAGTTCAAGGAGACGCGCATGAACGGAGCGACCGTGGGCTTCACCGACGACGACGGCAAGGGCGAGTACGACATCAAGGACGTCCCCCACGCCATCCGCCTCACCAACTCCGGCACCTTCATCCACGGCAACTACTGGGGCGCCAAGTCCATCTTCGGCAGCGTCAACACCAGCCACGGGTGCGTGGGCCTCTCGGACACGAAGGGCGCGAACGACACGGGGACGGCCGGGTACTGGTTCTACACGAACTCGATCGTCGGCGACGTCGTCGTCGTCCAGAACACCGGCGACAAGACCGTCGCCCCGGACAACGGCCTCAACGGCTGGAACATGAGCTGGGCGGACTGGAAGGCCGGCTCCGCCGCCTGACACACCCGCACTGACCGATGCCGCCTCCGCCGCCGGGGGCGGCATCGGTGTTTCACGGGGCTTGTACGCCTTGAGAGTTCGGCCGTCCGGGTGGAGACCGGAGCGATCGGCGGCCTTCGGATGCCGTCCGCTCCTCCTGTCGGTCTCCCCGTTTCCCCTCCCACCGGCCGGTCTCAAAGTCGGGCCGGGTGCTGTCGTTCGTCTTCTGGCCGTCGCTGCCGCCGCGAGCGCCGTGCTCTGTGCGACGGCGGCCGGCGTCTGGTACCGCGCACCCTCCGGTGACGAGATCGCCGGGGTGTGTGTTCCCGCGTACGAGCGGGACCGAGATGACCGTCGGGCAGGGGGTTCGCCGTTCCTGCATGCGCAGCGGGATCGTTGGAGGGCGGCCGTCTCGCAGCAGGCCGCGCCTCATCCCGATTCCCGCTGCACGGGCGACGTCGTCAGCGGCCGGTGATCAGTTCGCCGTCCTCAAGCAACCCACCCCCACACCTGACCTCCCGCGAACCCCCTACCATCCGGGGAACGACCGTCTTCCTCTGTTCCCGGTGTGGCACCCCCCTCACCCCTGAGCCGGCAGAACACATCTCGGCCGGCACCCGGAACACCGTGCTGATGAACCCCGATGGCACCATCGGTCTCCAGCCTCTGCCCAGACTCTCCGGGCGGACTGCTACACGCCTCGCGAACTGCGCCTGGACCCCGTCCGGACCCCGGCTCAGGACCGCTCAGGCACCTCCACCTGAGCCGCGTCCGCCCCCCAACTCGCCAGCAACCGCAGCCCTTCCGCGCTCGTCGACCCCGGCTCCGCGTGATACGTGAAGAGGGTCTGGTCCGCGTCTCCCGAGAGCTTGAACCCCTCGAAGTTCAGGAGGAGTTCGCCAACCAGTGGGTGGGAGAGGTGTTTTACGCCGTAGTGCTTCTCCTTGACGTCGTGGGTGGCCCACAGGCGGCGGAACTCCCCGCTCTTGACGGAGAGTTCGCCGACGAGGGCGGCGAGGCGGGGATCGTCGGGGTGGCAGCCCGCCTCCCAGCGCAGGACGGCGACGATGTCGCTGGCCTTCTGCTCCCAGGGGATGAAGAGGTCCTGGTAGGAGGGGTGGAGGAAGACGAGGCGGGCCCAGTTCCGCTC
>DATCQX010000545.1:0-12369 GCA_036569285.1 Streptomyces sp. | reverse complement strand
GCTGTGGACAGGTCCAGGGGGTCCTCCTCGCCGTACTCCCGGAGCACGGCGGCCACGGCGTCCGGGCGAGGTTCGCCGGTCGTGAGGACGTTGACGAGGGCGACGGTGCGGTGGGCGGTGCGGGCGGGGGAGTGGCGGGTGAACCAGTCGTCCGGGGAGGGTTCCATGACGGTGAGTGTAACGGCCTTGGCCTGATATGCGGTTACTTTGTAACGTTGTGTGGATGAGAAGACGTTACGGTCTCGTCCGGTACCTCCTCGGCGCGGGGGCCGCCCGGACCGGCGACGAGATGTCCGGCCCGGCCCTGCTCCTCACGGGGACGGCGCTCACCGGCTCCGCGTCGACCGGCTCGGCCCTCCTCGCGGCGGTGACGGCGTCGGCGGCCCTCGGCGGACCGGTCCTCGGCACCCTCCTCGACCGCACCCCGCACCCCGGCCGCCTCCTCGGCGGAGCCCTCGCGGCGTACGCGGGGGCGCTGACGCTGGTGTGGTGGTCCCTGGGCGAACTCCCGCTGCCCGCCGCCCTGTTCACGGCCCTGGTCGGCGGCCTCTTCGCCCCGGCGCTCGCCTCGGGCTGGACCGCTCAGCTCCCTCGCCTGACCGACCCCGGACGCCTGCCCCGCGCGGGAGCGCTGGACGCGGCGTCCTACGAATGCGCGGCCCTCGCGGGGCCCGCACTGGCCGGGGGCGCGGCACTGGCGGCGGGGCCGGAGGCGGCGCTGCTGACGTCGGTGACACTGATCGCGCTCGCATCGCCGATGGCGTGGTCCTTGCCGAAGGCCGGGGAGACCGGGAGGCAGAGCGAGGAGGCGCAGACCGAGGAAGCACGGCTCTCGCACAATCAGCCAGCTCCTCCAGCTCCTCGCCCCGCCCCACCTCCTCACCCCACCCCATCCCCCCTCCGCACCGACCTCCGCACCGGCTTCACCACCCTCCTCCGCACCTGCCCCCTGGCCCGGGCCACCCTCACCTCCACCCTCTCCCACACCGGCCTCGGCGCGTTCACGGCGGTCACCCCCTACCTCGGCGAGCGGGCGTTCGGGGACGGGAACGCGGGCTCCTTCCTGCTGGCCGTCCTCGCGCTCACCTCTCTCGCCGCCAGCCTCGCCCTCGCCCGGTGGCCGGTGAGGGCCAGCCCCGATGCCGTCCTGGTCGCCGGTGTCGTCCTGCTGGGTGTCGCGTTCCTCGTCTCGGCCGCCTCACCGCTCGCCGGTGCGCTGATCGCCGGGGCCGGGGCCGGGCCTCAGCTCGTCGTGCTGTTCGCGATCCGGCACAGGGAGGCTCCGGAGCGGCTGCGGGGGCAGATCTTCAGTACCGGGGCGAGTCTGAAGATCAGCGGGTACGCGGCCGGCGCGGGTTCGGCCGCGCTCTGTCCGCCGCAGGTGACCCTGCTGGTCGCGGCGGGGTGTCAGGCCCTCGCGGTGCTCGGCTTTCTCGCCCTCTCGCGGACCGCTGACCGGCCGAAATCCCGTTCGGGGGCGTGTGGTTGACTACCCGGATGCTGCACGAATCGGTGCTGAGAACGCTGGATCTGCCTCCCGCGGACCGGTTCGAGGCATGGACGGAACGGCTCGGCCGGACCCACGCGCCCATGCGGCTGCTCAGCGACCACGCGGACGACTACCGGGGAGTCCAGCGCCTCATCGCGCTGGGCGAGGTGACGATCTGGCCCGCCACCTTCGAGCACCTGGTCTTCCAGCGCACCCCGCGCCTGGTGCGCCAGTCCGACCCCGAGGTCTACCACCTCTCCGTCCTGCTGCGCGGGGAGGGCGCCGCCGACTGGGGCGGGCGGCGGGCCGTGTACCGGGTGAAGGACCTCCATGTCAGCCACTCGTCACGGGAGTTCGAGATCTCCACCGGCCCCGACCCGGTGACGATCGTCGGCGTCGAGATACCCCGCGACGCGGTCGTCCTGCCCGGCCGCCGCGCCGAGGACCGGGTGATCGGCCGCGTCGACGGCCGGTCCGGGCTCGGCGCGCTGCTCACCCAGTTCCTGATCCAGCTCGCCGACGACACCAGCCCGTACCGGCCGACGGACGCCACCCGCCTCGGCACGGTCGTCATCGACCTCGTCACCGCCCTCTTCGCGCACCTCCTCGACGCCGAGCGGGCTGTCACTCCGGAGACCCGGGCCCGCGCCCTGACCCTGCGGATCAAGGAGTTCGTCCGCCGCAACCTCTCCGACCCCGACCTCACCCCGGCGACGATCGCGGCCGTCCATCACATCTCCCGCAGCTACCTGTACCGCCTCTTCCAGGAGGAGGGCCTCACCGTCTCCTCCTACCTGCGCGAACAGCGCCTGAAGAACGCGCACCGCGACCTCACCGACCCGGCCCTGCGCGACCTCCCCATCCACGTGATCGCCGCCCGCTGGGGCTTCCCCCGCGCCGCCGAGTTCACCCGCGCCTTCCGCGCCGCGTACGGCGACACGCCCAGCGAGGTGCGCGGGCGGGTACCGGCCCCGGCCGAAACGGCCTAGAGCGGACGGTGGACGCGGTGCGTCGTTCCCGTGGACGGTGTGCCAACGACACACCCCTGTCCCGTACCGCATGCTGGTGATCACCGCGCAGGGCACACGGGCCCCGGAGCCGGTTCAGGGTCACTGGGGAGCCCTGGAAGGCGTCGGGGCGTCCTGAAAGGCACGGGTCCGTACCTCAGGGGGGAGCCCCCCGGGGTACGGACCCGTCACGTGGACCGTCCGGGCTCAGCGGCCCACGGTGATCACCCCGCCGGCCTTGCCGCCGCCGTCGTACACGACCTTGCCCGTCGACTTCTGCCAGATCCTGATCCGGAAGGTGTCGGGGCGGCCGTCGACGGCGGTGACGCGGAAGGCGTAGCCGGACTTCCGGTTCACCGTCGCCGTGCCCTGGTAGACGGCCTGCTTGCCGGTGACGACGAGCCAGTCCGAGGCGGTGGCGGCCAGCGACACGCCGGGTGCGGCGAACGTGACGCGCCCGGTGGGGGCGGTGGCCTTCTTGCCGTAGGCGGCGGAGAAGGAGAACGTCGCCCGGCCCTGCGCCGAGCGCACCGTGCCCGATCCGGCGGCCTTGCCCGCCCGGTCGTACACGACCAGCTCCGGGAGCGTCCGGGTGGCCTTGCCGCCGTCGTCGTCCTTGACGGTGACGACGGGACGGCGGACGCCCGCCGACGTGTACCGGTGCTCCGCCTTGCACACCCGGCCGGTGTACGGCTTGCTGCCGTCGGCCCAGTCGATCGTGCAGGTGTGCGTGTCACGGGCGCCCGCGTCGGTGAACACGGCTGTCACAGAGGCCGGTTGACCGATCGCCACCGGTGCCGGACCCGACGCCTTCGTGATGACCGGCGCCGCGTTCGCGACCTTCACCGTCACCGTGTCGCGGCTGCCGCCGCCCGCGATGGCCAGGGTGAACGTGCCGTTGTCGGCGCACGTCACCGTCGTCCGGGCCTTCGTGGGAGCGGCGACCGTGCACGGCGCGCCGCCCTCGACGGACCACTTCGCGCCCGGCGCGCCGGAGGCGGTCCCGTTCAGGGCGATCGGCGAGCCCTCGGTGCCGGAGACGTCCGGGCCGGCGTGCACGACCGTCACCGGGTCGATGCCCGACAGCGTCGGCACGACCTTCTTGATGAGGCCGTCCGCGTCGAACTCCATCTTGTCGATGGTGGTTTCGCGGTGGGTGCCGTCGCCGCCGGGGATCGCGAAGCGGTGGTAGGCGATGTACCAGTCGTCGGAGTTCGGGACCTGGACGACCGAGTGGTGGCCGGTGCCCTTGATGCCGAGGGCGAGGTCCTTCTCCAGGATCACGCCCCGCTTCGTCCACGGGCCGGTCGGGGAGGGCCCGGTGGCGTACGCGACGCGGTAGTCGGCGTCACGCGTGTCGTTCTCCGACCACATGAAGTAGTACGTGCCCCCCCGCTTCACCACGAACGAGCCCTCGTTGTAGCCGCTCGGCGTGATGTCCTTCAGCGTCGACATGTCGAGGGACTTCATGTCCGGGTTCAGCTTCGCCACGTACGCGCGGCCGTTGCCCCAGTACAGGTACGTCGTCCCGTCGTCGTCCGTGAACGCCGCCGGGTCGATCATCTGCCCCGGCAACTGGCCCGCCTTCAGGAGGGGTTTGCCGAGGGCGTCCATGAACGGGCCGGTCGGGGAGTCGGCGACGGCGACGCCGATGTTCGCGTCCGCGCAGAAGTAGAAGTAGTACTTGCCGTTCTTCTGCGCGATGGTCGGCGCCCACGCCCTGCTGTCCGCCCAGAACACGTCCGGACCGAGGTCCAGGACGACGCCGTGGTCGGTCCAGTGGACCAGGTCCTTCGACGAGTACGCCTTGAACTTCGTCCCGCTCCAGCCGTCGAAGCCGTCCGTCGTCGGGTAGATGTAGAAGGTGTCGCCGAAGCGGACGATGTTCGGGTCGGCGTTGAGACCCGGCAGGACCGGGCTGCGCATCACGAGTGCCGACACGGTCCAGGTGAGCTGCTTGCCGTCGCCGCCGGTCACCGTGTACGTCACCGGCTTGGTGAAGTCCTGGACGCTGCCCGAGGCGGGGCTGATCGAGGCGCCCTCGGCGATGGTGAACCGCGGTGCCAGGCTCCGCAGATCGGTGCCGGGCTTCACCGGGAGGGTGACCTTGCCGTCGGAGACGATCGCGTCGACCTTCAGCTGCGGCAGCGTCACGTGGGCGATGCCCGTGGTGTTGCCGCTGATCGCCATGACCTCGGCGGCGGTCAGCGCCCGGCTGTAGACGCGGAAGTCGTCGACCTCACCGGCGAACGCCGGGTCCGCCGCGTACATGGACTTGCCGATGTAGCCGGAGTAGTCCTTGGCCGCGTCGTACAGGTCGGACGGCTTGACCGTGGTCTTCGTGCGGGCCACCTCGACGCCGTCGGTGTAGAGGATCATCGTCCCGGTCGCGCCGTCCAGGGTGACCGTGACGTGCTGCCACTTGCCCGCCGTGAGCGCCGAGTTGCCCGCCACCTTCGACTCCGCCGACCAACTCGCCTTCGTGATCGCCGAGTAGAGCGTCGAGCCGCCGTTGGAGGGCGTCGCGAAAAGGTACTTGTCGCTGTCGGCGCCGAGTCCGAACAGCCACTGGAAATTGGCGCCGCCCTGCCACTTCGCGTACGTCGAGACGGTGACCGAGTTGGCGTTCTTCAGCACGCCGTTCGGGATCTTCACGTACGAGCCGCCGGACAGCTTCACCGAGCCGCCCTGGACGCCGGTCCCGAAGGACGGCGAGCCGACGTACGTGCCCTGGTTGCCGTGGCCGCTGGAGTCGGCGGCGACGTCGCCCTGCGTCTCGTCGAACTTGTAGTGCACGAGCAGGTCGGCCGGGACCTCGGGGTCGTCGGGCTGGTAGGCCCGCAGGAGGCGGTCGTACTCGGCCTTCGTCACCGGCAGGACCGTGCCGTGCCGGGGGCGGGCCGGGAGTTCGTAGTCCGTGGACGGCGTCCACACGCCCTTGTCGAGGTCGGTCGTCTCGAACGGGATGTACCCACGGCCGCCGAACTCGTCGAGGAACGCGTACCACTTGTTGTCGTCGGTGTTCGACTTGAACACCAGCGGCCCCTCGGCCGCGCTCATCGTGCCCTTGCCGATGCCCTCCGCGACCGGCGTCCACGAGGTGCTCAGCAGTGAGTCGCTCTTCTCCTCGAAGATGAACTTGCTGTTGGGCGTCGACGAGGAGTTGTTGCGCTCGTCCTTGGAGAGCCGGTAGTAGGTGTCGCCGCGCTTGATCACCGTCGAGTCGATGACCGAGTAGCCCCGGTCCACCCACACCTTCGGCGCGCTGAACGTGTAGAAGTCACGCGTCGTCGCGTACATCATCCGGTTGTAGGTGTCGCCGGAGTGCGCCTCGTTGTCGTACAGCTTCGACGCCCAGAACACGACGTACTCGCCGAGCTTCGCGTCGTAGTACGCCTCCGGGGCCCACGTGTTGCCCGCGCTGTCCGGGGAGACCCGCACCAGGCGCTGGTTCGTCCAGTGCGTCAGGTCGGTCGACTCCCACACCATGATGGACTTGCTGCCGGTGCGCTGGGAGGCGTCCCAGTCGCCGTTGCCGTAGATCCTGAGGTCGGTGGCGATCTGGTAGAACTTGTCGCCCTCGGGGGAGCGGATGATGAACGGATCCCGCAGACCCCGCTCACCGAGCGTCGACGTCAGCACCGGACGGCCGTTGTTCAACTCGCGCCAGTGCAGCGGGTCGTTGCCCTTGCTCAGGCCGAAGTACAGCTGCTCGCCGTCCGAGGTGCCCTCGCCCGTGAAGTAGCTGAACAGATAGCCCTCGGGCTTCTCCACGGCGGGCAGCTCGGGGACCTTCGCCGTCAGGACACGGGTCGTGCTCGCGGTGCCCTTCGTGACGGTCGCGGTGAGGTCGGCGGTCGCCGGGCCCGCGCCGTGCGCCGGACGGTGGACGACGCCGTCGGCCGAGACGAGGTCCGGGCTCGCGGACGTCCAGGTGACCTTCGTGCCGAAGTCGCCGGCCGAGGGCAGGGTCAGGTTGCCGCGCGCGTCGTCGAGGTTGTGGACGGTCAGTGCGTCGGCGGCCTGCCGGACGGCCGCAGCGTCGTCGAACATCGGCGGAACCGTCACCTCGAAGGACTTCGTGTCGCTGACGGGGCCCTTGCGGAGCGTCGCTGTCAGCGTCGCCCTGCCCGCGGGCTGCCCGGCGGGCGGGCGCGTCACGGCACCGGACGCGGAGACGACGTCCGGGTTGTCGCTCGCCCACGTGATGGCCGAGCCGCCCGCCTCACCCGACTTCGGGAGGGTCAGGTCGGAGGTCACCGCGCTCGTGTCACCGAGGGTCAGGGCCGCCTTGTCGGCCGCCACCCCCTGCGTCGCGACCGGCAGGGACAGGGTCTCGACCTCGGAGTTCGTCAGGGCGCGGTCGTACACGCGGAAGTCGCGGATCTTGCCCTGGAACAGCTTGTCGGCCGTGTAGACCGACTTGCCGATGTAGTTCGCGGTCGTCGAACCGCCGCCGATCGACCCCGGCGTGAGGGACACCGACGTGTTGCGGCCGACCTCGGCGCCGTCCTCGTAGAGGATGCCCGTCGTGCCGGACTGCGTGTACGTCAGGTGCTTCCACACGTCGCGCGCGAGGTTGTGGCCGTCGGCGGCGCGGGTGTTCTGCTCCGTCGACCAGTTGCCGGACGCGATCGAGGCGCGCAGCGCGTTGCCCGTCGTGAACAGGTACCCGTTGCCCGCGCCGCCGCTCGTGTTGCCGAAGCCGTACAGGAAGTAGGGGGCCTGCTGGGCGGCGTCCATCCGCACGTCGAAGGAGACGCTGACCGCGTCCATGCCCTTCAGGACGTCGTCCGGCATCTTGACGTAGGTGTCGGAGCCGTTGAAGGCGAGGCCGTCCGAGAAGGAGCCGGTGCCGCTGAGGACACCGTCACGGCCGTGCCCCGAGGCGTCCGGCACGGTGGCCGTCCCCGACGAGGCGTCGAGCTTGTACCAGAGGGCGAGGCCGTCGGTGAGGGTGTCGGCGTCCGCCGCCCGGGCGGTGACGACGGGGGCGGCGAGACCGATGACCAGCGAGGCGGCGGTCAGCCCGGCGAACCGGCCCGCCAGACGTCTCGCCCGGCCACGGCTGCCCGGGGGTGCGATGTGCGGCATGTCTTGATTCCCTGTCGGAGGACACGAAGGGACGGGGGTGGACGTGACACAGCCGCACGGCCTTTCATCCAGAAGGCCGCGCGGTTACAGCTGTGTGACGTCGTGTGGCGAGAGTGTCGGCCGGGGTGAGGATCGGCGTCAAGAGGTCTCGAACAATGTCCGACAGGTCGAACGCGCGCAGGGTGCGGGAGAGTGGGCCGAGGCAGGCGCCGACGGCCCCCGGCCCGGGGTGCGGCAGGGGTGTTCGTTCGTGAAAATCCAGGTGTGAGGACGGACGACGGCGACGAACTGCTGCTCAGGCTGCGCTCGCTCACCGCGCAGGCGCGGGCACGCGCGGAGGTGCAGCGGTCCCAGGTGGAACTGGCGATCGCCCTCCAGCGCGGCATGCTGCCCCGCGACCTGCCGAGCCCGCCCGGCGTCCGGCTCGCGGTGCGCTACGAGCCCGCCTGCTACGGCCTCAACGTCGGCGGCGACTGGTACGACGCGTTCCCCCTCCCCGACGGACGGCTCGCCCTGTCCATCGGCGACGTCCAGGGCCACAACATCGAGGCCGCCGCGTTCATGGGCCAGGTCAGGGCCGCCCTGCGCGCGCTGGCCTCCGTCACCGGCGACCCCGGCGACCTGCTCGCCCGCACCAACGACCTCCTGTGCTCCCTCGGCGGCGACCTCTTCGCCACCTGCGTCTTCCTGCGCCTCGACCCCGCCACCGGCGTCCTGGAGAGCGCCCGCGCCGGCCACACCCCCTTCGTCTGGGCCACCGCCGACGGCCGCTCCGGCATCGCGGACGACGAACCCGGCCCGCCGCTGGGCATCCAGCCCGGCGCCGCCTACCCCGTCGCCCGCCACCACCTCACCAGCGGCGGCGTCTTCGTCCTCCTCACCGACGGCGTCGTCGAAGGCCCCGCCCTCCCCCTCGACGAGGGCCTCGGCCAGGTCGTCCGCCTGGCCGGCGTCGCCGCCGTCGCCGGCCTCGGCACCGAGTCCCTCGCCGCCGCCGTCATCAAGGGCGCGACCCGCGTCGGCCACGAGGACGACGCGGCGGTCCTCGTGGTGGCCCTCGACAAGCCCTGAACCGTGTCCGGGTTCAGTCGAAAGCCACCCTCACCTGGCCGAACGGCCCCGCCCGGTGTGTGATGGGCCCTGTGGTGGCCACCCGGAACCTGCGCGGGCCGGCTGTCCTCGTCGTGCAGACGGTGGCCGTCGCCGCCCTCTACTACGGGGCCGGACGGCTGGGACTGCTGCGCCGCCTCACCGTCGAGAGCACCGTGTTCACCCCCGTCTGGCCGCCGACCGGCGTCGCCCTCACCTGCCTGCTGATCCTCGGCCTGCGCGCCTGGGCCGGCATCGCTCTGGGCTGCTTCTTCGTGATCCTGCACCTCGCCGGAGGCCACCTGCACTGGTCGCTCCTCGCCAACCTGGCGGGCAACACCGCCGCCCCCGCCTGCGCCTACCTCCTCCTGCGGCACGTCGGCTTCCGCACCGACCTCACCCGCCTGCGCGACGGCGTCGCCCTCGTCTTCCTCGGCGCGCTCCCCCCGATGCTGATCAGCTCCACGACCGGCGTGGGCGTCGCCGTCCTCACCGGAGACCTCGGGGCGGACGCCTTCTGGCCGGTGTGGGTCGCCTGGTGGGTCGGCGACGCGATGGGCGTCCTGATCGTCACCCCGCTGCTGCTCATCCTGTACCGGGCCCGGCGGCCCTTCCTGGCGCACGTCCGCTGGAAGGAGGCGACGGCACTGGCGGTGACCGCCTGCGTCGTCGTCCCCGTGGCCACGCAGAGCCACGTCAACATGCTGTTCCTGAGCTACCCGGTGCTGATCTGGGCGGCCCTCCGGTTCGAGCTGGCCGGGAGCATGCTGTGCGTGCTGTTCGCGTCGGTGCTGGCGACGGTCGCCGCGACGGACGGGACCGGCCCCTTCGCGCACCTCACGCACGTCGAGGTGATGCTGAAACTCCAGGCGTTCAACGGGGCGACCGCCCTCACCGCCCTCCTGCTGTCCGCCGTGATCACCGAGCAGCACAACACCCGCCGCTCGGTGGAGAGCGCCTGCGAGGAACTCGCCGAGGTCCTGGAGCACCTCACGGCGGCCGACCGCGCCTACCCGCCGGACCGCTTCAGCAGGTGATCCGAGGCCTCCACTCGCGCAGGTCAGTCGACCGAGGGCGAGAGTTTCGTGATCTTGCCCTGCGGTGTGGCCTCCAGATATCCGGAGTTACCGGACGCGTTGGTGAGGTAGACGCTGAGGGTCACGGGCACGTCGAGAACGGTCACCGGCGGGCTCACCAGCAGGTAGCGGTTCTCGGGGTGCGGCACGTTCAGCTTCTTGCCGGCGACGGCGAGGAGCGAGGGCACCTTGTCCCAGTCGAAGCCGTCGAGAGTGAAAGGCTTCTGGACGGAGGGCAGGGTCCGCTTGATGATCCCGGGCTCGGCGCCCTCGCCCGGCCGGTACGTGTACGACTCCAGCCTGGTGTCGCTGCCCTCTCGCAGCACCTCCGCCGAGACGTAGTCCGGATACACCGACAGCGACCCGAACCGCTTGCGGCCCGTCTCCTTCTCGATCGCCGCGATCGCCGTCCGGATGCCGTCCGGGGTGAGCAGGTCGTCAGCCGACTTCACGGGGGAGGGCGAGGGCGAGGACGCGGGCGAAGCGTTTCCCGTCCGCCCCGCGGAGACCGACGGGGTGAAGGACGACGGCCCCGCCTGCGCCCCGCCGTCGCCCTGGGGCAGGAAGTTCCACGCCAGCACCCCCACCAACGCCACCCCCGCCCCCGGCAGCACGACAGCGGGCCACCGGCGCTGACGCCGTACAGGCGTCTGCGGCACGGTCGGCGCGGGGGCCGGTGCGGGCGGCTGGATGCGGTACGACGTCGTCGCCGTCCGGGACTGCCCCTGCGCCGCCTCCGTCAGCAGCCGCTCCACGGCCTGGGCCGTCGGCCGCCCCGACGGATCGCGGTCGAGGAGCTTCACCAGCACCCCCTTCAAGGGCCCGGCGTGGACCGGCGGGGGTATGTCCTCGCTGAGGACCGCCGCGAGGGTCGCCAGGGTCGTCCCCCGGCGGAGCGGGTGACGGCCCTCCACGGCCGTGTACAGCATCATGCCGAGCGACCACAGGTCGGAGGCCGGGCCGCCGCCCTGGCCGGAGACGCGTTCGGGGGCCATGTAGTCGGGCGTGCCGATGATGGAGCCGGTCGCGGTGAGCGCCGTCGCCTCCCGGATCGCGGCGATGCCGAAGTCCGTGAGGACGGGCCGCCCGTCGGGCCGCAGCAGGACGTTCGCCGGTTTCACGTCCCGGTGCTGGATGCCCGCGTCGTGCGCGGCGCGCAGCGCGGACAGCACGCCGAGCCCGGTCCGCGCGGCCTCGGCGGGGTCCATCGGGCCCTCGGCGAGCCGGTCGGCGAGCGAGCCGCCGGGCACCAGCTCCATGACGATCCAGGGGTAGGTGCCGTCGCCCTCGTCGACGATGTGGTGGATCGTGACGACCCCGGGATGGTCGAGCCGCGCCAGCGCCCGCGCCTCGCGCAGCACCCGCTGCCGCAACAGGTGCGCGGCCTCGGGGTCGTACTCCGCGAGGTCGGGGTCCGGCGGGCGGACCTCCTTGACGGCGACCTCGCGGCGCAGCACCAGATCCGTGGCCCGCCACACGAGCCCCATGCCGCCCCCGCCGAGCCGCGCCTCCAGCTGGAAGCGCCCGTCGACCACCCGTCTGACCGCGTCGTTCATGCGCGGAGCATAGGACACCGCCGATCGGGTACCCCGCGCGCGGGGTGGCCCCCGTCACATGGACCTGTGTCCCCGGCGCCGACACCATGGGTCCCGTCACCGGCGAAGGGAATCGGGATGTTCCGTAAGGTGCTGGTCGCCAACCGAGGCGAGATCGCGATCAGGGCGTTCCGCGCCGGGTACGAGCTGGGGGCGCGGACGGTCGCCGTGTTCCCGCACGAGGACCGCAACTCGCTGCACCGCCTGAAGGCCGACGAGGCGTACGAGATCGGCGAGCCCGGCCACCCGGTGCGGGCCTACCTCTCGGTCGAGGAGATCGTCACCGCCGCCCGGCGCGCGGGCGCCGACGCCGTCTACCCGGGGTACGGATTCCTCTCCGAGAACCCCGAACTCGCCCGCGCCTGCGAGGAGGCCGGGATCACCTTCGTCGGCCCGGACGCCCGCACCCTGGAGCTGACCGGCAACAAGGCGAGCGCCGTCGCCGCCGCCCGCGCCGCCGGAGTCCCCGTCCTCGGCTCGTCCGCACCCTCCAACGACGTGGACGAACTCGTCGCCGCCGCCGCGGAGATCGGCTTCCCGGTGTTCGTGAAGGCCGTCGCGGGCGGCGGCGGGCGCGGCATGCGGCGCGTCGAGGACCCGGCGCTGCTGCGCGAGTCCATCGAGGCGGCCTCCCGCGAGGCGGCGTCCGCGTTCGGCGACCCCACGGTCTTCCTGGAGAAGGCCGTCGTCGACCCCCGTCACATCGAGGTGCAGATCCTCGCGGACGGCGACGGCAATGTCATCCACCTCTACGAGCGCGACTGTTCGGTGCAGCGGCGCCACCAGAAGGTCATCGAGCTGGCCCCCGCACCCAACCTGGACCCGGCGCTGCGCGACCGGATCTGCGCGGACGCCGTGCGGTTCGCCCGGGAGATCGGCTACCGCAACGCGGGCACCGTCGAGTTCCTCCTCGACCGGGACGGCAACCACGTCTTCATCGAGATGAACCCGCGCATCCAGGTCGAGCACACGGTCACCGAGGAGGTCACCGACGTCGACCTCGTCCAGGCCCAGCTCCG
>DATCQX010000544.1:0-12936 GCA_036569285.1 Streptomyces sp. | reverse complement strand
GGGCGCTTCAGCGAGGGGCTTCGTGAACCAGTGGTCCGCGTACTTGTCGTCGTTGTGCGGGGCGGTCTCCGTGTAGCCCAGGCGTGCGTACAGGGCCCTCGCCTCCACCAGGTCGGCGCGGGTGTCGAGGATCATGCGGGTCGCCCCCCACGCGCGGGCCGCGTCCTCCGCCGCCGACACCAGGAGGGCCGAGCCGCCCTTTCCGCGCAGTGCCGGGAGCAGGTAGACGCGGGTCAACTCGGCGGTGTGCGCGTCGAGTCGGCGTACCCCCGCGGTGCCGGCCGCCTCGCCGTCGTACCGGGCCACCAGCAACGTCCCCTTCGGCGGGGCGAGTTCGGAGCCGGTGCGGGCGGCGATCTCACGTTCCAGTTCGGCGGGGTCGGTGGGGCGGCCCTCGTGGAGGAGGTACCAGCGGTCGCTCACCTCCGTGTAGTACGCGCGCCACAGGGCCCCCGCGGCGGGGGAGTCGGGGAGTTCCGGGGTGATCGTCCAGGCCATGGGGGTCATTCTCGGGAGGGAGCGGGGCGGGGGCGCAAGTGAAATACGCGGGCGGCCGGGAGGTGCGCGTGGGTGTCCGGGCGATGTGCCCGGTGGCTGTTTGCCGGGCCGCTTACGGGCAACTCGGAAGGGGAACCGGCCCGTTGGGCCTTTACACCGGAAGGCAGCCATGTCCACAGGCGTGATCGTCGTACTGATCGTCATCGGCGCGGTCGTCGTTGTCGCGGCGGGTTTCCTCGGGGTGCGCCACAACCGGGGCGGCGGCTCCCTGAAGCGGAGGTTCGGGCCCGAGTACGGGCGGGCCGTCGCCCGGCACGACGGGGATGTCCGCGCCGCCGAGCGGGAGTTGACGTCCCTCGTCGAACGGCACGGGGAGTTGCGGGAGCGGCCCCTTGAGGCCGGGGAGCAGGAGAAGTACCAGGAGCGGTGGCGGGCCGCGCAGGAGCTGTTCGTGGAGTCGCCCCGGGAGGCGGCCGCCGAAGTCGACCGGCTGATCGGCGAGTTGGCCGGGGGCCGGGGGTATCCGCGGGCCGAGGACTTCGACGAGCAGGTCGCCGCGCTCGCCGTGCACCACCCCAGGCACGTCGACGGGTACCGGCAGGTGCGGTATGCCGCCGAGGACGGTGGCGGGGAAACGGAGGACGTGCGGGCGGCCGTGCTGGAGAGCCGGGCGTTGTTCCGGGAGTTGCTGGGGGAGACGCGGGGGATCGCGCGTAGTGCGCCGCAGGGGTCGTCGCGGGGTGCCGGGAAGGCACGGACGGGGCGTGTACCGGCGGTTTTCCAGCGGATTCACGCCAAGTGAGGAGGGGTTGAGGGATGAGTGAGGACAGGGGAACACCGGGGGTGCCGGGGATGCGGAAGGGAACGCCGTCCGAGTCCACGCACGTGCCCGAGGCCGAGGCCCGCAAGGGCGCCGCGCCGCTCGCGGGTGGTGCGCAGGGCCGTAAGCCCGCGCCCGCGCCGCCCGGACCCGCCGCCTCCCGGAACGCGCCGGGACACGGCACCGGTGAGAGCGGCTACAGCCGAGGCGCGCCGCTGCTCGCGCGGGAGGAGTGCGACAAGCTGGAGCAGCGGATGCGGCAGGCCCTGACCGGGTTCGTCGACGAGCCGCGCGAGGCGGTCGCCGAGGCGGATCAGGTGCTGGAGGACCTGGCGGCCCGGTTCACCGAGGCGGTCGCCCAGCGGCGGCGGACGGTGCGGGGGGCCTGGCAGCAGGCGGAGGGGGAGCGGGGTTCGGCGCCGGACCCGACCGCTGCCGACACCGCCGTCTCCGCCTCCGGGGACACCGAGCGGCTGCGGCTGGCGATGCGGGACTACCGGGAGTTGTGCGAACGGCTGCTGCGCGTCTGAGGGCGGCGGCGTTTCCGCAACTCCCCCAAGTGGCGTTCTCGCATCCGGGGTTCCCTCACGCGGGGTTCCCCGGACCACGCCCCCTCAGGCGTCGGCCCTCGTAGGGCGGCCGGCGTCCGGAGGGGGCGTACGCCTGCGCTCGCGCCACTCCTCGACGACCGCCTCCACGTCGTACGGCTTCTTGCCGAGCGGCGGCCCGGGCGGCGGACGGAACATCATGTCCCGGATCTTCGCGTTGACTTCGGTGAGGATCTTGCGGACCGCGAACTCCGACGGCGCCTCCAGCGCGGCCGCGAGCGCGTCCTCCGCCTCCTTGCGCAAGGCCAGCGCCGGCGGCAGCGCGGACAGCCCCTCGCGCGCCATCTTCCGCTTGATCCACCAGAGTTCGTCGTACGAGGAGTCGACACCGTCCGGGAGGGGCTTGCCCGCCCCCGTCAGCCCGTCGAACTCCCCACGGGCCTGCGCGTCCTGGATCTGCCTGTCCACCCAGGACTCGAACGGCACACCCGGTGGCTTTCGCTCGGTCATGCGTCCATTGTGTCGGACGCGGTGTGGGCGGGCGAATTATCATTTCCGCCGCTGTGCAATGCCGTTTCGGACACTGTGAACTCGGGGTCCGGGGGGTTGGGACATGCCGGGCGGACGTCCGGCGGACACAAGGGGAACGCTCGTGCTCGAACTCACCATGGCCTCCGTCTCCGCGGTGGAGGAGGGGGCCACGGCAGGGATGCTCATGGCCGACGCGCCCAGCGAACCGGGGGCGGTGCTGCGGGTGGGCCGCGACACCTCGGTCTGCCGGCTCGCCACCCCTCAGGACTGGCTCTTCGTCTCCCGCGTCCACCTCGAATTCCTCTGCGGCCCCGACGGCGTCTGGCAGGTCACCTGGCTGCGCGGCTCCCAGGACGACCCCTCCTCCGAGGTCCGCGTGCTCTCCGGCCAGTACGCCCAGCCCATCCCCTACGGCACCACCCTCACCCTCCCGCGCGGCGGTTCCGGCGAGATCGTCATCACCGACCGCACGAGCCCTCGCAGCGTGAACGTCGGCTTCTACCACGAGGGTTGAGCCCGGCGACTGGGGCACGCCGGCCCGGGGTGCCCCAGTGACCGTTCACGGGCTGAGCAGGTCGAGGAGTTCACTGCCCAGCGGTGAGCGGTGGATCATGACGTACTGCCCCTCGCGCCGCCGCTGCACGAGCCCGGCGTCCTCCAGCCGCGCGCAGTGATGGGACAGGGTCGCCGGCGCGTACCGCAGCGAGGCCGCGAGGTCGCCCATGGCCGTCGGCCGGCGGACCGCGCGCAGGATGGCGGCCCGCGCGTCACCGAGGATGAGCCGGATGGCGTCCTGGCCCTTGTCGGCCGCGGGCGGGGGGGTCGCCGACCACAGCGTCCGCAGTCCGGGCAGCGGGTACCCCACCCAGACGAACTCCGGGTGGTCGCAGTCGAACAGCGAGGCCGCGTCGCCCGAGACGACGGGCACGAGGACGATCCGGCGGCCTTCGAGGTCGAAGCGCTCGGGGTGCGCGTCCGGCAGCCGCAGTACGGAGCCGCCGTACCGGTAGCGCGGGCTGAGCGCGGACAGCACCGTGTCGGCGCGCCCGAAGACCAGCGCGCTCCCCACCCGCTCGGCCTCCCGGCGCAGCCCCTCGCCCGCGGCCCGCCACACCGGCTCCATCGCCTCCCACAGCCCGCGCATCACCGCGCCGTACCGGTCCAGCCACTGCCTCGGCCGGTCGGCGACCTGGCGCCACTGCTCGGGCGGTGCCCCCGTGAACTCCTCCTCCAGGGACGCCAGAAGGAGTTCGGCGGGCAGGTCCCGCAACTGTTCCAGATGGTGCTCGGCGCCTTCGCGTGACATGGACGCCGTCGGGGTCAGACAACTGGGCACGCTCGGGTGCCCGGGAGCGAAGAGCGGACGAAGCGTCTCCTGCGTGTGCGCGGGCGCGTGCCGGCGCACCGCGGCTCGCGCCTCGGGCGGCACGGCGTGGCGGCGCTTTCCGTACAGGTCCGCCGACAAGGAAAGCAGGCTCGCTCCCGGATGCGGAATGAATTGCATGCGGATCTCGGGCACATCACCGAGAAAGAGGCGGGAACACGTGGTCATCGAACCTCCCCGTTCGTTCGCTTGTCAGACGCCGCGAGAGTCTGCCCGGTTGCGCGCGGATTCCTTTTTATCGCCGCTTTCCGGTGGCCTGTCAAACCACTCTTCGAAGAACTTCGAAAAGCTTGTCGGCGCTTTCTCGGTATCGCCATAGTCGAGTCATGCCCGACGCGCAGATAGAAGAATTCGTGAGGCAGCGGGGATACGGGGACTTTCTCTCGGACACCGTGCTGACCTATCCAGGACGCAATCCGAACATGGCGGGACGCACGACCACCGGCATCGACGTGTTCGCCAAGCGCATCGTCGGTCCGCGCGCCGACCTCGGCGCCCGCCTGGAGGACCTCGGCCGGGAACTGCGCTGGGAGCACCTGCGCTGGCCGGACGTGATGGCGGACGACCCCGTCCACCGCATCCACGTCACGCGCCTGGTCAAGGACGCCCGGACAGCGGCCGACACGGTGGCCTCGGGGGAGTTCACGGCCCCTCTCGCCCGCGCGCTCGGCGCGGCCCTCGGCGAACTGCACGCGGCGCGGTTCGCCCCGGGCCGGCTCCGCCGCCGCCCGCTCCCGATGCCGTCGGTCCGCGTTTTCTCCGCGCTTTCCCTGTCCCAGTATCTGGAGAGCAGCGGCGGCCTCATCGAATTCTGGCGCATCCTGCAGAGCGACGATCAGCTCAAGGAATCCGTGGAACTGCTCAGGAAAGAAGAGGAGTCGGTCCCGCCCGTCCCCATCCACGCGGATCTCCGGCTCGACCAGGTACTTGTCGCCGCCGGTGAACTGGTGGTGACGGACTGGGAGGAATTCCGGTACGGCGACGCCGCCCGGGACATCGGCACCGTCGCCGGCGAGTTCCTGCACCGCTGCGTGACCGGTGTCGCGGCCGAGGAGATCGACGCGCCGGACGCGGCCGGCGCGGACACCGAGATCGTCGCGCGGGGCGTCCGGGGCCTTGCGGAGGCGCTGCCCGTCCTGGAGGCGTTCACCGGCGGCTACCGCGCCGTGCGGCCCGGCCGCGACCGGGACCTGGCGCGGCGCGCGGTCGCCTTCGCCGGCTGGCACCTGCTCGACCGGGTGATGGCCTCGGCCGCCTACGGCTCCGAACTGTCGCCCGTGCACCGCGCCGCGGTCGGCGTGGGCCGTACGGCGCTGACGCGCCCCGCCGGGTACACCGGCGTCCTCGGCCTGGAGGCGCTGTGACCCACGCCCTCGCCGCCCTCGTCGAGGCCACCGAACTGGACGTCCGGGAGCTCACCGCGCGCGTCGCCGGGACCGGGATCACCGCCCGCACCCTCGGTGAACTGCGCGCCCGGCTCGCCGAGGAGCTGTACCGGAGGTTCCACCAGGGCGTGCGGCCGGCGGTCGTGCACCCCCGCGACCTGGTGGACCCGCGGTTCGAGGCGGCACTGAAGGACGCGGTCCCGCACCGCGCCGTCCGCGTCCCCACCCGCGAGGCCGGGCGGTCCGGCGACGGCGAGGAGGTGACCGTCGTCCTGGCCGGGGTCCGGGTGCGGGCCGCGCGGTCCCTGGTGCGCACCGGGGACGACGGCGCCGTCAGCGTCGAGCTTCCCCCGGCCCGCCCGGCGCTGTCCCCCGGATTCCTCTCGGCGGTCGGCTCGCGCCTGCCCCGGGCGGACGCCGGGCCCGTCCTGCGCGTCTACCTCCACCTGGCGGACGCCGGGGCCGCGCCGACGGTCTGGGGCACGGTCCTGCGCCGCCTGGAGGACGCCGGGCCGCCCTACCGGGCCAAGATCCTCTCCCACCCGGGCCGCTACCCCCGCCGGGACGCCATGGTCGTCTACGTCACCGACCAGGTGGAACAGGCGGTCGACACCATCGTCCGAGCACCCCTGGACGGCTGTCTCGCCGACAGCGTCTCGCCCTTCACCCGGGCGGTCGCGCCGGGCGTCTCGCTCGCCTGGGACCCGGTGCCTCGGCCCGGTGCCGCGCGGCGGCCGAGCTTCGGCCAGCACCGGGCCCGCGCCTGCGCGGACGGCCTCGTCGACCACGCCCGGCACGGCACACCCGTCGACGAAGCGCTCGCGCGGGCGCTGCGGACCGCCGGCGCGGACCCCGCGCTGCCGCACCGCAACCTCGACAGCCCCTGCCCCACCCTGTGACTTCCCTCCCGCCGGACCTCGGCGGGAGGGGAAACCGAGAAACCGACACGGAGGAAACCATGAAGATCGAGAACCCCGCCGAGGCCCTCGTCCGCGGCTACCGCACCTACACCGACGGCGACCAGGTCGCCCAGGTCGCGGGCGTCGAGGGCCCGGAGACGACCGCGTCCATCACCACCGCGACGCCCGTCATCACCACCACCACGCTGATCTTCGACTGCTAGTCGGGACCGGCACGCTCCGGGGCCGGCACGCTCCGGCCCCGGAGCACCACCAGAAAGGCTCTCCCTCCCGTGACCGGACAGACGGTCGCCTCCTACGGCACCGCGGCATCGACCACCCGCGTGGTCCGCCAGGCCCCCCACACCTTCCACTGGCACCGCACGCCCGGCGACAGCCCGCTCAAGGCGTCCGGCACGGTTCCGGCCCGGCTGCGGGACGCCTTCGCCGAGGCGGGCACCGAGTCCGTCCGGTTCGCGATACCGGAACCCGATCCGGACGGCGGTCTCGTCCAGGTGCTCCCCGACTCCGTCAGCATCGGCTGGCACCTCCTCGCGGGCACCGCCCTGCCCGGCCGGTACACGGACGTCGTCCGGCGCGTCGGCGGCGCCGTCCGCACCCTGCACAGACTGACGGCTCCACCGGGACCGCACCCGCCCGTGCCCTGGCTGCGCGGGCTGGCCGACTGGCTCGCGCACCGCCCGGACCCGCTGGCACGGCAGGTGCTGCGCGGGATCGGCGGCCACCGCTTCACCCGGCTCGCGGACTGGGCGGGGACGGCCGCGTCCGCACCGGGCGGCGTCCTCCTCGGCACCCTCTCGCCGGGGGTGATCGTCGTGGACCGGCGCGATCTGACCGCACACCTCCTCGTCAGCGCCGAAGCCGGGTACGGGGCGCCCGCGCTCGACCTCGGGACCTTCGCCGAGGCGCTCGCCACCTCCGTCGCCGTCGCCTCCCGCGGCGCTCACCGGGCGCCGGAGAACCTCGACTACGCCGCCTTGTGGGACGCGTTCACGGCCGGCTACGGGGAGCTCGCCCCGGGCGCCGAGGTGGAGCGCGCCGCCGTGCTCAGGCGGGTGCACCGGCTGCGCAGCATCAGCGGCCACCTCGGGGACAACCCCGTCCTCGACGAACAACTCGCCGCCCTGCCCGGCCTCGTGGACCAGGACGGCTCCGTGATCCCACGCTCCCGGAGGAACTGAATGCACGCCCTGAACGGCAGGAAGGCGCTCGTCACCGGGGCCTCCCGGGGAGTCGGCCGGGCGGTGGCCCGGCGGCTCGCGGCCGACGGCGCGGCCGTCGTGCTCGGCTACCACCGCGCCGAGGCCGCCGCCGAGGCCTGCGCCGAGGAGATCCGCGGGGCGGGCGGCACGGCGTACACGCTCGGCGCGGACCTCGCCGACCTCGGGCAGGTCCGCGCCTTCGTCGCGCGAGCCACCGAACTGCTGGGCGGACTGGACATCCTCGTCAACAACGCCGCCGAATCCGACCAGGTGGCCATCGCCGACGCCACCGACGCGCACTACGACCGGCTCATGGCGGTCAACGCCCGAGCCCCCTTCTTCCTCATGCAGTGCGCCCAGGCGGTGCTGCCGGACGGCGGACGCGTCATCAACGTCTCCAGCATCGCCACGTCGCTCTCCGCGCCGGGGGCCGCCGTGTACGCCGGGAGCAAGGCCGCGCTCGAACGGTTCACCACCACCGCCGCCCATGAACTCGGGCCCCGGGGCATCACCGTCAACGCTGTCGCTCCTGGCACCGTCGACACGGACATGCTGCGCGGGCTCCACGGGGAGCGCGCCCTGCAGGCCCTCGCCGCGATGACGCCCCTTCGACGGCTGGGTCAGGGGGCGGACATCGCCGGTGTGGTCGCCTTCCTCGCCGGGGACGACGCGTCGTTCGTCACCGGGCAGACCATCGCTGTCAACGGGGGGCTGCGGTGAGGGCCGCCTCCCCGCGCGGGGACGCTTCGCTCGGGGAGGCGGCGAGGTGCTCCCCGGTGGCCCCTCAGGGCAGGACCCTGGCCAGCGCGAAGCCGTCATAGCCCTTGGCGCCGACCGTCTGGACGGCGGTGCCGGTGAGGCGGGGGTGGGTGGCGATGAGGTGGAGGGCGGCGCGGGTGCCCTGGATGTCGGGGGCGGTGCTGTCGGCGTCGACGACTCTGCCGGAGCGGACCACGTTGTCGACGACGATGAGGCTGCCGGCGCGGGTCAGCTTCAGGGCCCACTCCACGTAGTGGGGGTTGTTCGCCTTGTCCGCGTCGATGAAGACCAGGTCGAACGGGGGCGGGTTCTCGTCGGCCAGGAGGGGGAGGGAGGTGAGGGCCTCGCCCACCCGGACCTCCACGACCTTGTCCAGCCCGGCCCGCGTGATGTTCCGTTCGGCGATGTCCGCGTGCGCGCGGCTGTACTCCAGGGTGATCAGTCTGCCGTCCTCCGGGAGGGCCCGGGCCAGACAGATCGTGCTGTAACCGCCCAGTGTGCCGATCTCCAGGATGTGGCGGGCTCCCTGGATCTCCGCGAGCAGTTGGAGCAGCCGTCCCTGACTGGCCGACACACTGATCGGCGGCAGCCCCGCCGCCTCGCTCTCCCTCAGGGCCGCCGCCAACACCTCGTCCCTGAGGCCCAGTTCCTCCTCGAAGTAGCCGTCCACCGCTGCCCAGAGCTGCTCGTCGCTCATCGACCCCTGCCTCTCCACACGTCCTGCCAGCCCAACGCCCACCGCCCTCCCCACAGTTCCCGCCCCCGCCCCGAGTCCGGTCCATTCACCCGTTCGAGTCAGGCGGCCCTGGAGGCGGGAGCGGTGACGGGCCTTCTCAGCTCACCCCTCTGCCCTGCCGCGGCACCTGCGAGACCCTGCGGTGCCGCTGGCGGCTGCCGTACGTGTTCTGGTTCAGGGGCGGCGCGCAGAAGGGGTACTTGTGGAGGCGGCGGGCGTCCATGGGCGACAGGAACAGGTGGGCCGTCCCGCCGTCGTCCGCGACCGGTGTGGGCGGGGCGTACGACGGCACGGGCGGGACGATCGGCGCGGCGCTCGGCATCGGGGGGACGGCGGGTGCGGGGCGCGGGGTGTCGTAGGCGGCGTAGTCGTCGCTGGGGAGACCGACGGTGGGCGGGGCCTCCGGCATCGGCGGAACGCTGAAGCCGCTCTCCGCACCGGAGCCTCCCTCCGTGCCGAAGTCGCCCTCCGCACCGGAGCCTCCCTCCATGCTGAAGTCGCCCTCCGCGCCGAAGCCGCTCTCCGTGCCGAAGGGAACCCCGACCGTCGGAGCGTCCTTCGGCATCGGCGGGACCACCCCCTGCACGGGGAACCCCCCGCCCACCGGATCCCTCTCCGGCATCGGCGGAACGCCGAACGCCCTGTCCGAGGCGAAGAAGTCCTCACCGCCTGTCACCATGCCCAGCCCCCGCGGAACCCGGCTCCCCGGCCCGCCCGGAACCTCGTCCACGGCCTCGTGGAAAGCCTCGTCCCAAGGCGGCGCCCCCACAGTCGGCGCCTCCGTGGGCATCGGCGGTATCGCGCCCATCCCCGCGCGCGGGACCCCGGCATCCCCCGACGCACCCCGCACGCGCGCGCGGAGTGCGTCGAGGGCGTCGGCCACGCGCGTGGTGAGGCCGGTGGGGTGGGTCTCCTCCGTGGTGCCGGTCATGAGTGCCGTGCTCCTTTCTGGTGGTGCGGGGATGGTGGAAGCCGCCCCTCCCCGCGTGCGTACGGCCAGCAGAATGGCCGTCGTGGCCAGCGCGAGGATCGCCGCTGCCGCCGCGAGGAGCCAGGCGGGGATGTCGGCGAGGGGGCTGAGGCGGTCGGTAGTGACGGTCAGCGCTTCTCCGGCGTGCGCGTGCGTGGCCGGCTGGAGACCGAACAGCGTCAGGAGAACGAGAAGCCCACGCGTGCGTGGGGACGTGAATGAACCTTTCGCCGCCCGTGACCGTCTCCACGGAAAACCGACCACCATGTTCGACGCCCTCCGTAGTCATCCGTCACTACCAGTAGTGCCATGACCCGCACGGGTCTACGACGGTACGGGCGGAGGGGGCGTTGCGTTCGGAAGTCGATCCACATCACACGCTGGGGATGGTCGAAAACAGCCCCCGAGGGCGTGACCGCGCCTGACACGCACTATCGTCTTCCGGACAAAAGGAGAAGGGCTGCCAGGTGAAGCCGGGGTGGCCCGCGTCTCACTCAGGGGGAGAGGCGTACCCGTAGGGTTCGTCCGGAAGAGACCCCTGGTGGACCTGCGGGAGAATCACCAGACAAGCAGAATCGAACGAACGGGGCGGGAGGCCTACCAGCCGTGGCGAATGCGGAGCACAGCGGGCGACCGGCGGAACCCTTCGGGGCGACCGCCGTCGACCCCGTGGACGCACGACAGGCGCGTCTGCGCGCGGCCCGCATCGGCCTGTGGCTGTTCGTGGCGGTCCTCGCCGTCCGCCAGGTCGCGGTCGTCCTGTCCACTCCGCGAGGTGAGCGGCTGACGGACCTGGAGGCGTGGGTCGGAGCAGGTGGCGTCCTGCACGTCAACGGCTCGCTGTACGACTCCACGCAGTTCACCGGCACGCCCTTCGGCGGCCTCGTCCTCAAGCCCCTCACGAAGGCCGCGGAAGAGGCCCTGGGCTGGGGCTGGACGTTCGGCACGCTGCTGCTCGTCGCGGCCCTCGGCGTCGTCGTCGCCCGCGCCCTCCCGCAGCCCGTGAGCCGCCGGACGGCCCTCCTCGCGGCCCCCGTCGCCATCAGCCTCCTGATGCTGTCGCTGCCCGTCCGCAACACCCTGTGGCTCGGCCAGACCAGCATCATCCCGGTGCTGCTCGTGCTCCTCGGCTGCTTCGTCGCGCGCGGGCGGTACGCCGGTGGCGTGCTCATCGGCGTCGCCGCGGCCCTTCAGCCGACCGTCCTGCTCTTCGCCGCGCTCCTGTGGTTCACGCGCAGGCGCCGGGCCGCCGCGACAGCCGTCGGGACGTTCGGCGGGGCGACGCTGCTCGCCTGGGCGGCGATGCCGCACGACTCGTACACGTACTGGGTGCACCACATCGCGGGCACCGGTCTCGGCGGCAAGGCCGACGACCTCGCCAACCAGTCGCTCCACGGCGCACTGCTGCGCGCCGGGCTGACCGGGCCTCTCGAAATCGGCCTGTTCCTGGCGCTCGGTGCCGTCGTCGCCGTCCTCGGCGTGCGCCGTGCCGTGCGCTACGCGCGGGACGGCCAGCTGCTGCTCGCCGTCGCGGTCACCGGGTGCGCCGCCGTCGCCGTCTCGCCCACGACCTGGCAGCACCAGCTGCTGTGGGTGCTGCTCGCCGCCGTCGGGCGGGTCGGGAAGCGGGCGTCCGACCGGTACGTGTGGCCCGTCGCCGTCGTCCTCGTGATGACACTTCCGGCCAAGATGATGCTGCCGAACGTGTCGGCGCTGTACCCGGTGCGCGACAACATCGTCCTGTTCGCGGCGATCGCCGCGGCGACGTTCCTGCCGTTCCTGTCCCGCAAGGATCCGCTGTTCGCGGCGCCGACGCCGACGGAGTACGCGCAGCCGGTGCCCGCGCGGTGGAGCCGGGTGCCGTTGCTGCCGTTCCTGCGGCGCGTCCTCACCCGCCCCAACCTCCTCCTGGAGCTGCTGCTCATCCGCGTCACGTACGCGGCGTACCAGAAGGTCCGCCTCGCGGCGACCGGGGGCAGCAACTCGGCGGGGCGTGTCCGCGCGGAGGAGCACGGGCAGCAGATCCTCGACATCGAGCGGTTCCTGCACATCGACATCGAGCACGCGGTCAACCACTGGGTCGTCGGCGTCCCGTGGCTGCGCAACTTCTTCGACTTCTACTACGAGTCCTTCCATTTCGTCGTCCCGCTCACGGTCCTCGGGGTCCTGTACTGGCGACGCCCGGTCGACTACCGCTGGGCCCGCGCGTCCCTCGGCTTCGCCACGCTCCTGGCCCTCGTCGGCTTCTGGCTCTACCCCCTCGCGCCGCCCCGCCTCATGCCCTCCCTCGGCGTCATCGACACCGTCCACGGCGTCCAGGACTTCTCCAAGCCGGACTACGGCACCCTGACGGCCCTGACGAACCAGTACGCCGCCATGCCCTCCCTCCACTTCGGCTGGTCCCTCTGGTGCGGCCTCGTCATCGCCGTCGTCGCCCCCAAGTGGTGGATGAAAGCCCTCGGCCTCCTCCACCCCTTCTTCACCGTCTCCGCCATCGTCGCCACCGGCAACCACTGGGTCCTTGACGCGGTGGGCGGCGCGACCGTCGTCGCCGGCGGCTTCGGACTGTCGTACCTGCTCATGGGGCCTCGGGCGCGGGTGGTGACGAAGGCTGCGGAGGCTTCGCAGGACAGGGAACCGGAGAAGACAGCCACCGCACCGGCACCGAGCTGACGAACCCGTGGAACGGGCCACTGAGGCTCAGAGCCGCTGAAGAATCGTCCCCGTGGCCAGCGCACCCCCCGCGCACATCACGATCAGCGCGAACTCCTTGTCCGTCCGCTCCAGTTCGTGCAGGGCGGTCGTGATGAGCCGGGCCCCGGTCGCGCCGACGGGGTGACCGAGGGCGATGGCGCCGCCGTTGACGTTCACCTTCGTCAGGTCCTGGCGGAACACTCGTGTCCAGCTCAACACCACGGAGGCGAAGGCCTCGTTGATCTCGACGAGGTCGATGTCCTTCAGGGACATGCCTGCCTTGCCCAGGACGGTGTGCGTGGCGTCGATGGGGCCGTCGAGGTGGTAGTGGGGGTCGGCGCCGACCAGGGCTTGGGCGACGATCCGGGCCCGGGGCTTCAGCTTCAGGGCGCGGGCCATCCGTTTGGACGCCCACATGATCGCGGCGGCGCCGTCGCTGATCTGGGAGGAGTTGCCGGCGGTGTGGACGGCGGTCGGCATGATGGGCTT
>DATCQX010000543.1:0-3321 GCA_036569285.1 Streptomyces sp. | reverse complement strand
GCGTGCCAGGGCCGGGCTCTCGCCGTACGCACCAGCGCCCGCGCGAGCGGCAGGAGGAGGGGGAAGGCGGGGAGCAGGAAGCGGGCCCGGGGGAAGTAGACGCCGCCGCTGCCGAGGACGATCACCAGCATGGTGCCGGTGAAGACCAGCAGGGGCAGGGGTTGGCGGTCCCAGAGGGAGAGGGCGTAGAGGGCCGTCGAGGCCAGCAGCGTCAGGGTCACGCCGATCAGGAACAGTTCCGGGGTCGAGTCCTGGCCCAGGAGTTCACGGAAGCGGCGCAGGGTCTCCTGGCCGCCGTTCCACTCGTTGTGCCACAGGCGCTGGACGGCGAAGTAGCCGTCCCAGCGTCCCAGGCGCAGGCCGACCCAGCCCACGTAGGCGTACCAGCCGAGGGGGGCGACGGCGGCGGCGAGGGCGGCCCGGGGACTGCGGGTGTGGCGCAGGGAGAGGAGAGCCGTCGCCGAGACGGCCGCGGCGACGGCGATGCCGGTGGGGCGGGTCAGGCCGGCCAGGACCGCCAGACCTGCCGCGGGGAGCCAGCGGGCGGTGAGGACGGCGTACAGCGACCAGGCGGCCAGGGCGGTGAACAGGGATTCCGTGTACGCCATCCACTGGACCAGGCCGACCGGCCAGGCTGCCCAGAGGACGGTGAGGAGCAGGCCGGTGCGGGGGCCGTGGAGGTGGTTGCCCACCGCGAAGATGCCCCAGGCCGCCAGCAGGGAGGACGCTAGAGCTACGGCCAGGCCCGTACTCGCGAGGGACAGGGGGGTGAGCGCCGAGAGCGTTTTCACCAGGTACGGATACAGGGGGAAGAACGCCAGGTTGTTCGCGTCGTACGCCGTGCCCAGGGCGTGGGTGTAGCCGTGCCGGGCGATACCCCAGTACCACTTCGCGTCCCACTCCTGAGCCAGGATCGGGCGGACGCCGTGGTGCCGTCGGTGGGCCCAAGTCGCCAGTACCGCAAGGGAGACGAGGCGGACGGCGAGGTAGGCGGCGAGGGCGGGGGCCGCGTGGCGCGGGGTGGGGGTGCGGGGTCCCGCCGGGGGCTTCGTCGCCGTCGGAGGGTGCGGGGCGGGGGTGGTCAGCGTCGTCACGGCGGCGGGCTCCAAGTCGGGCGGGGTCCGGTACTACCGGTCCACCGTTCACCCGAGAGGGCGCGCGGAGCGGGGCGTGGGGGGACTGTCGCGAGGAAATCACCCCATGGGAGCAGATGATCATTTCCGGGGCCGTCCGAGGGTTTCCCGGGGGCCGCTGGGGTTCGGGGCGTGAAACCCGTGGCCGGGGCGCGGCCGGTCGCGGTCGACGGCCGTGCCGTGGCGGTGCCGTCGACGCCGTACGGCCTCTACGAACGCTGCCGGGCGACCGGCGTGCTTCGGAGGCGACCCAGGTGACCCGTACGACCCCTACGCCCCCTACGAACGCTGCCGGGCGGCCTTGGTCGGCCTGTGCCGCGGGCGTCAGTGGCTCAGCGGTATCCGGCGTAGTACTCGGGGGTGAGGCGTCCGCAGACGGATACGGGGTTCGGTCGCCTGACGCGGGTGTGTGACCCGCCGCTGCACCGAACCCCGTGATACCCGTACGACGTGAGGGCCGGCCGCCCCTAGATCCCCGCCGCCGTCGAGAAGTCCCGCTTGATGTCCGCCAGGAGGCGGGACGCCTGTTCGCGGGCCGCCGGGAGGGCGGAGTGGTCCGCCACCGGGATCACCACCTCCAGGTAGCACTTGAGCTTGGGCTCGGTGCCGCTGGGGCGGACGATGACCCGGGCGCCGTCCAGGGTGTAGCGGAGGCCGTCGGTGGGCGGGAGCTTGTCCGTGCCCTGGGTGAGGTCCTCCGCCTTGGTGATCGTGAGGCCCGCCAGGGTGGTCGGCGGGGTCTCGCGCAGGCGGCGCATCGCGTCGGCGATCAGCGTCAAGTCCTGGACTCGGACGGAGAGTTGGTCCGTCGCGTGCAGGCCGTGCGTCACCGCGAGGTCGTCCAGGAGGTCCAGCAGGGTGCGGCCCTGCTCCTTCAGCTCCGAGGCCAGTTCCGTGATGAGCAGGGCCGCCGTGATGCCGTCCTTGTCGCGGACGCCCTCCGGGTCCACGCAGTAGCCGAGGGCCTCCTCGTAGCCGTACCGCAGGCCCTCCACGCGGGCGATCCACTTGAAGCCCGTAAGGGTCTCCTCGTAGGGGAGGCCCGCGTGTTCCGCGATCCGGCCCAGGAGGGAGGAGGAGACGATCGACTCCGCGAAGGTGCCTTGCGCGCCGCGGGCCACCAGGTGGGCCGCGAGGAGGGCGCCGACCTCGTCGCCGCGGAGCATGCGCCAGTCGCCCGCGTCGGGGACGGCCACCGCGCAGCGGTCCGCGTCCGGGTCGTTCGCGATGACCAGGTCGGGGGTGGTCTCGCGGGCCTTCGCGAAGGCCAGGTCCATCGCGCCGGGCTCCTCCGGGTTGGGGAAGGAGACCGTGGGGAAGTCGGGGTCCGGGTCGGCCTGTTCGGGGACCAGGGTGGGCTCCGGGAAGCCTGCCCTGGAGAAGGCCGCGAGGAGGACGTCCCTGCCTACGCCGTGCATCGGGGTGTACACCGTGCGGGCGGTACGGGGGGACTTGGGGGCCAGTACCTCGTCGGTACGTGCGAGGTAGGCCTCCAGTACCGCATCGTCCAGGGTCTCCCAGCCGTCGTCCGGGCGGGGGACGTCGTGCAGGGAGGCGATGGCGGCGATCTCCGCCGCGATCTCCGAGTCCGCCGGGGGGACGATCTGGGAGCCGTCGCCCAGGTAGACCTTGTAGCCGTTGTCCCTCGGGGGGTTGTGGCTGGCCGTCACCTCTACGCCCGCCGCTGCGCCCAAGTGCCTTATGGCGTAGGCGAGTACGGGGGTGGGGAGGGGGCGGGGGAGGACGGCCGCGCGCAGGCCGGCGCCGGTCATGACGGCGGCGGTGTCCCGGGCGAAGTCGGCGGATTTGTGGCGGGCGTCGTAGCCGATGACGACCAGGGCGTTCGGGTCGCCCTTCTTCTTGAGGTAGGCGGCCAAGCCTGCGGCTGCTCTGATGACCACTGTGCGGTTCATGCGCATGGGGCCGGCGCCGAGTTCGCCCCGTAGGCCGGCTGTGCCGAACTGGAGGGTGCCGGTGAAGCGGGTGGTCAGTTCCGCCGTGTCGCCGGAGTCGAGGAGTTTTGCCAGTTCCTCGCGGGTTTCCGGGTCGGGGTCCTCGGCGAGCCAGGTTCTGGCCCGGGCCAGCAGGTCGTCTTGCACTTCGGGTCAGCCTCTCGTTGTTCGTCGTCGGGGGTGGATCGATCGGGTTTCTCGCCCCCGCCGCCCCTACCCTTCCCATCCTCCAGGGG
>DATCQX010000542.1:0-2134 GCA_036569285.1 Streptomyces sp. | reverse complement strand
CCCCCGCCAGTGGGCGAGGTTGTGGCGGGTGGTGAGGGTGTCGGGGTGGTCGGGGCCCAGGACCCGCAGCCGGTCGTTGAGGAGTTCGGCAAAGGCGCTGGCGGCGCCCGAAGCGTCCCCCGCCTCCCCCCGCCAGCGAGCGAGGGAGTTACGGGTGGAGAAGGTGTTGGGGTGGTCGGGTCCCAGGACCCGCAGGTGGTCGTTGAGGAGTTCGGCGTAGGCGGTGGCGGCGCCCGAGGCATCCCCCGCCTCCCCTCGACAGTGGGCGAGGTTGTGGCGGGTGGAGAAGGTGTCGGGGTGGTCGGGTCCGTGCTGGGAGGTCGTGGTGCGGGTGAGGTGGTGGAAGTAGTCGCGGGCGGCGGTGACCTGACCAGCCTCCCCGAGGCTACGACCGGCCCGGAACAGGACGGCATGCAGCTGTGGGAGGAGGAGCGCGGGTTCGGCGTGGGTGGTCAGGGCGGTGGTGTTGGCGCGCAGGGCCTGGGCGAGTGCGGTGTCGTTCTCGATGCTAGGCCAGGCGGCGAGGAGGGCGTCGGCGGCGGTGCGGGCGGTCTGGTCGTGCTGGTCGTGGGTGAGGGTGTCGCGGACGGCGTGCTGGATGAGTTGGTGGACGCGGATCGTCTGGTGCGGGTTGGCGGGGGTGTGGTCGATGAGGCTGAGCCGGTACAACGCCCGCAGCGCGCGCCGGGCCTCGCCTGCGGTGACCTGGCCAGGGTCTCGGCCTGCGGCTGTGGTGAGGTGGGTGAGCGCGGGCGGGCTGGTGAGAACGCTGTCGGGGATGCCGTTGGGGTCGAGGAACGCGGCGAGCTGGAGCAGGGGTCGGGCGAGTTTGGCGGGCTGGAGGGTGTCGGCGCGGTCGATGGAGATCTCCCAGGCGGCGGCCACGGTGTGGGTCTGGCCGTCGGGCAGTGCGTCGGGGCTGGTGTCGGCCAGTGTGGTGGCGCGGTCGGCGAGCAGGGTGCGGTAGGCGGCGCAGTCGATGCCGGTGTCGATGAGGTAGGCGGCTGCCTGGGACAGGGCCAGGGGCAGGTGCCCGAGTTCCCCGGCCAGGGCGGCGAGTTGTGCGGTGGGTTCGGTGCGGTCGCGGGTGGCCAGGGCGGCGGTGAGGTAGGCGACGGACTCGTCCTCGGTGAACAGGCCGACCTCGATGAGGCGCCGGCCGTCGTGGGTGAGGGCGGCGTCCTTGCGGCGGGTGGTGACCAGGGTCCGTCCGTGAGGGCTGGCCGGTGGCCACAGCCCGGTCAGGTCGGCGGGATCGCCGACGTCGTCCAGCACCACCAGCCACCGCCACGGCCGCTCCTGTGGGCGCGGCTCCAGGCGGGCCAGGAACGCCTGCGCCGCATGCTCGGGCTCGGCGCCCAGGAGTTCGACCCCGGCCTGCGCGTACCCGGACAGGACCTCCGCAGTACTGGCGGCGGTGATCCACACCAGCACATCCAGTCCCCCGGCCCGCCAGGCGGCGCGGGCGTAGTCGGCAGCCAGCTGGGTCTTGCCGACCCCGCCCATCCCCGCCAGCACCCCGCCCGTCAGCACCCCGTCCGCAGAGCTGACGACCGTGGTTCCGCCCCCTGCCAGTGCCGTTGCCAGGCGGACAGCCTCGGCCCGGTCCTGGAAGCAGCCTGCCCGGGGCGGGAGCACTCCCACTTGATGCGGCAACACGGCCACCCTCCGGGACGGACCGAAGTAGTTGTGCTGGGTGCCCTTGCCCAGCACAGGCCCCTCGAACTCGCCGAACTTGAAGTCGACGTGATCCCCCGCCGGTACTTCCGTCCCGGTGCCCTCCGCCTGCGTCTGCTCGACGAGCCGCCCCAGCTCCGCCGCGAACGTCTCGTCCTCGTCGGCAGCGGCTTCCACAGACGCCACCAGCCTCCGCCGGGTGCGCTCCGTCACCTCTCCCCGCCCGCTCTCCGCGCGCGCCCGCTCCAGCACCGGATCCGCACCGAGCCGACGGCTGATCAGATCGTGCAACCGACCCAGCGCCCCGACGTTCTCCTCGCCCGTCCGCCCCGCTCTACGCGCCAGCGACGTACACAGATACCCGACCGCCATCCCGGCATCCATCACCAGCAGCCCCCTCCCCGAGCCCCCAGCATCGCCACCATAGCGACGCGTTCAGGTCGGCACCCCCTCAAAC
>DATCQX010000541.1:0-3342 GCA_036569285.1 Streptomyces sp. | reverse complement strand
CCCACCGCCGCACCCCGACGCCTTCGTCGCACAACGGCCTGTGCCTGGCAGCCTGACCACCACACCGGCTCCCTTCGGCCGGCACCGGACTTGACCGCATCGCCTGGACGGGACTGTCTCCTGAGCTGCGACGGCCCACTCCGCCGGTCGCGGCCGGATACAGGCCATGCCTGCGGGGCTGCTGTCTGCCGCCGGGGTTCGGCCGCTTGGACCGGGCAACTGTCTGCCCCTTCGGCCGTCGGGTCGGGCTCGGTCGCGTTGTGCGAGCCGGGGCATGCCTGGCCGCACTGCGCGGGTCGGCCTGTTTCCGGGGCTGGGTCGCCGCCTGCCCCGCCGGTCGCGGCCGGATACAGGCCACGCCGGCTGGGCTGCTGTCCGCCGCTGAGGTTCCGCCGTGTTGTTCGGAGCGGCTGCCCTCTGAGCCGTGCCGCTGTCTGCCCCTTCGGCCGTCGGCCGGGCTGTCTTCGGGGCCGGACTGCTGCCCACTCTCCGAGCCCGGTTGCGTGTTGCTCGGGCCGGGCCGACTCCTGGGCTGGGATGCCGCCTGCCGCCGGGGCGTGGCCGCGTTGGTCGACCGGGACTGTCTCTCGGGCCAGGGCACCGCTCGCCCTCTTGGGCTGCTGCCCGCGTCGGCCGGGCCGGCTCCGAGGCCGGGCCGTCGCCTGCCCCTCGGTTGCGGCCCGCCCTCGGCCGGTGCCCGAGCCTGGAACCCTGCCTGAACCCGCAGCCCCGCCCTGGGCTCGACCCCCGTCCGAGCCCAGGGCGTCGCCCGCATCGGTCGGCGCCTGTCACTCCCCAGGGCCCGTCGTCCCCGGCGATCCTGCTCTCAGCGTCTGCTCAGTACCTCGTCCGCCAACCCGTACGCCACCGCCTCCTCGGCTGTGAAGACCTTGTCGCGGTCCATGTCGGTGCGGAGGGTGGTGGTGTCGTGGCCGGTGTGGCGGGCGAGGACCTGTTCGACCTGGGTGCGGATGCGGACCATCTCCTTGGCCTGGAGGGCGAGGTCGGAGACCATGCCGCGCTGACCGCCACTGGCGGGCTGGCCCAGGAGGACGCGGGCGTGTTCGAGGATGAAGCGGCGTCCTGGGTCGCCGCCGGCCAGGAGGACCGCCGCGGTCGAGGCCGCCTGGCCTACGCAGAAGGTCGAGATGGGGGCCTTGATGTACGACATCGTGTCGTAGATCGCCATCAGGGAGGTGAACGATCCGCCCGGGGAGTTGATGTACAGGGCGATCTCGTTCTCCGGGGCCGCCGACTCCAGGTGGAGGAGTTGTGCGATCACCACGTTCGCCACACCGTCGTCGATCTCCGTGCTGAGGAAGATGATCCGCTCGGACAGGAGCCGGCTGTAGATGTCGTAGGACCGCTCGCCCTGCGGGGTCCGCTCGATGACGTACGGAATCGTGTAGGAACCCATCGTCACAGCCCCATCCGTCGCTCGCGGGCAGCCGGACGCAGGTCGGCGAGCGAGCTGACGATCCGGTCGACCATCCCGTACTCCGCGGCCTCCTCGGCGGTGAACCAGCGGTCGCGGTCGCTGTCGCGGGACACCGTCTCCTGGGACTGCCCCGTGCGCTCGGCGAGGAGCCGCTCGATCGTCCGCTTGGTGTGCTCCAGGTTCGCCGCCTGGATCTCGATGTCGGAGGTCGTGCCGCCGATCCCGGCGGACGGCTGATGCATCATCACCCGGGCGTGCGGCAGCGCGTACCGCTTCCCGGGGGCGCCCATGGTCAGCAGTACCTGGCCCATGCTGGCTGCGAACCCCATCGCGAGCGTCGCCACGTCGTTGGGGATCAGCTGCATCGTGTCGTGGATGGCGAGTCCCGAATGCACCTCACCGCCGGGCGAGTTGATGCACAGGACGATGTCCGCGCGCGGGTCTTCGGCGGCCAGCACGAGGAGCTGCGTGCAGATCCGCTGCGCGGACACCTCGTCGACCTGGGTTCCGAGGAACACCATGCGCTGCGCGAGGAGCTGGTTGGCGAGATGGTCGTCGAAACGGGTGGGCTGGGTGTCGCCTTCGGCGAGGGTGAGAGGGGGAGTCATCGTGTCTCCTTGGTCCGGTTGCGATGACTCCACTGTTGCCCCGCGACGGCCCCGGCCGGCCGTTTCTCTGCCCGGGGCAGAGGGACTCTGCCGAGAGCAGATCAGCGCAACGTGCGGAAGAACGCCCGCACATCCCCCACCAACAGATCCGGCTCCTCCAGCGCCGGGAAGTGCCCGCCCCGCCCGTACTCGGTCCACCGCACGATGTTGTCCGCACGCTCCGCCCGATGCCGCAACGCGATCTGCGGTTCCCCCGGAAACAGCGCCAGCGCCGTCGGCACGGTGGACGGCTCGGTGGGACGGGCGTAGCGGCCGGTCGTCGTGTGGGCCCGCTCGTAGTAGATCCGGGCGGCGGAGTTCGCGGTCCCGGTGAGCCAGTACACCATCACGTTCGTCAGCAGGAGATCCCGGTCGACCGCCTCCTCGGGCAACTCTTCCGAGTCCGTCCACTCACGGAACTTCTCGATGATCCAGGCGAGTTGACCGACCGGCGAGTCCGTCAGCCCGTACGCCAGGGTCTGCGGCCTCGTCGAGTGGATCGCGGCGTACGCGGACGCGTCGGCCGTCCACGCGGACCAGCGTTCCCAGGACGCCAGCGCCCGCTCCCGCTCGGCGGGGCTCAGCGCGGCCAGTTCCTCCAGCGTCGGCTCGCTCGTCGCCTGCGCCCCCGGCAGCAGATTGAGGTGGACGCCGGTCACCCGGCCGGGATGCGCGCGCCCCAGCTCCCGGGAGATCGCGGCGCCCCAGTCGCCGCCCTGCGCCCCGAACCGCTCGTACCCGAGCCGTGTCATCAGCTCGGCCCACGCGTCCGCGATCCGCCCGGCCTCCCAGCCGCTCTCGGTCGTCGGCCCGGAGAACCCGAACCCCGGGATGCTCGGCACGACGACGTGGAAGGCGTCCGCCGCGTCCCCGCCGTGCGCCACCGGATCGGTGAGCGGCCCGACGACGTCCAGGAACTCCACGATCGACCCGGGCCAGCCGTGCGTCAGGATCAGTGGGACGGCGTCCGGCTCGGGGGAGCGGACGTGGGCGAAGTGGACGCGCGCCCCGTCGATCTCCGTCGTGAACTGGGGCCAGGCGTTCAGCCGCGCCTCCGCCGCCCGCCAGTCGTACCGGTGGCGCCAGTGGCCGGCGAGTTCGCGCAGGTA
The DNA here is from genome assembly GCA_036569285.1 of Streptomyces sp. Classification (GTDB taxonomy): domain Bacteria; phylum Actinomycetota; class Actinomycetes; order Streptomycetales; family Streptomycetaceae; genus Streptomyces. The sequence continues at coordinate 148 of DATCQX010000541.1, read as the reverse complement.
GTCCACCGGCACGCCGTACGACCAGCCGGAACCGGGGATCTCCTCGGGCCAGCGGGTGCGGTCGAGACGGTCGTGGAGGTCGTCGAGGTCGGCCTGCGGGACGGCGATGCGGAACGGGTGGATCGTCATGGTCCGGATGCTAGTTCGG
>DATCQX010000540.1:0-8363 GCA_036569285.1 Streptomyces sp. | reverse complement strand
CGGTTATCCCTTCCTGACGTCCGCCTTTCCGCAGGCGATGCCGTCCTTGTTCCGGTCAAGACCGAGCGGGTCGTCCTTGCCGTTGACCTTCAGGCGGCCGTAGTCGTTCTTCTTCAGCCAGGCGCAGCGGGCCGATGTCGTCGCCTTCACCTCCTTCGGGAACGCCGTCGGCACGCAGACATTGATCGAGCCGTAGTGGCGGTCGCAGCCGGAGACGGTCGGGCTGACCTTCTGCGAGGTGCGCTTCTTGCCGGGGCCGGTGACCTTGCCGGAGAGGTCGTCGGCGAAGGAGTGGACGTGGGCGGAGGCGTCCGTCGCGCTCAGCGCGGCCGGGCCCTGGAGGTGCACCCACTTGGCCACCGACGGCACCCCGTTGGCGTCCACCGCGAAGAGCATGTACCAGCCGGGCGGCGCCAGGTTGGGGTTGCTCGTCACGTTCAGGTCGACGTTGTTGCCGTTCACCGACAGCGGCAGGTCCACGAACCGCTGGTTGGGGTCGGAGGAGTGGGTGACGGCGGCCGGGCGGATCAACTCGGCCTTGACGATGGGCCGGTCGACGGTGATGCGCTGCGTGTCGCCGTACTGCCACTCGTTGTCGATGAGCGAAGTGATCGCCGGACGCGGGCCCTTGAAGAGATAGGGCGGCGAGTAGACGGACACGTTGTGGTTCCAGGTGCCGTTGCCGGGGTTGTCGCCGGTCGTCAGCACCCGGCCGTCCGGGAGGAGTACGGCCGAGGAGTGGTAGCCGCGGGCCTCGGGGTCGGCGGCGACGGGGTCGAACGTGTTGGTGCCGGGGTCGTACAGGGACGACTCGTACACCGGGTTCGCCCGGTTGTGCAGGGCGCCGCCGGTCTCCAGGACCTTGCCGTCGGGCAGCAGGACCGCGGAGACGTACATCTTGCCCTGCGCGCCGGTCTCCGGGATCTTGCCCGCCCCGAGGTCCACGGTCCCCTGCGGGATCGGCGGGCCGGCGACGTACGCCGGGTTCGCCTGCTTGAGGTCGATGACGTCGGTGAGGCGGTTGCCCTCGGGGTTGGAGTCGATGTTGCCGCCGCCGAGGGTGAGGACCCGCTGGTCCTGCGCCGGGGGCAGCAGGACGCTGGCGGACTGGTCGCGCTGGTCCTTGTTCTGGAGGCCGGGGATCTGGGTGACGGTGTTCGCGTTGTAGTCGTACACCGCCGAGCCCGTGCCGGGGATGTTGTTGCCGAAGACGTGGCTGCCCGTGTAGAAGAGGCGGCCGTCCTGCATCAGCACCATCGCCGGGTACAGGCCCCAGTACGACCACGTCTGGTTGACCCGCCACAGCGGCAGCCACTGCTGCTCCGCGTTCGACCAGCGCTCGGCGGTGACGGAGCCCGAGGAGTCCTCGCGCAGGCCGCCGAACGAGAGGACGTCGCCGTCGCCGAGGACCGTCGCCGACGGGTACCAGTGGCCGTCGTTCATGTCGTTCGTCTTGCTGTACGTCTCGGTGACCGGGTCGAAGACGTACGAGTCCTTGAACCCCTCGTACCCGTGCCCGCCCGGCACCGGATACGCCTTGTTCCCGCTCATCACCAGCACGCGCCCGTCCTGGAGCTGGACGTGCCCCGAGCAGAACATGTCCTTCGGCGTGGGGATCACCTTGTACGTCCCGTTCACCGGGTCGTACACGGCGGAGGTGAACGTCCCCGCCGCGAACTGCTCCTCACTGTTCCCGGAGCCCGCGATCATCAGCACCTTGCCGTTGTTCAGCACGACCGAGTGCATGGACCGGACGGGGTTCTGCGTCGGCATCACACTCCAACTCCCATCCGCGCACTGGACGTTCGTCCCCGTGCACGTCGGCGGCGGGGTGACGTCCGGCACCTGGTCCATCGTGTAGTCGTCGGTGGTGACCGAGCCGGTGCCGTACACGGAGACACCCCAGGTGATCCGGTCGGTGCCGGCCGGGACCTGGGGAGTGCGGACGCTCGCCTGCGCCCAGGTCGCCGACACGTCCAGGGTCTTGAGGTCCGTCCAGTACTGCCACCCGGCGGTGGCGTCGTGCCGGAACAGCGTGACGGACGTGTCCGGCGTCGTCGACTTGTACCAGAGCGACAGGTCGTACTGCTTCCCCACCGTCACCGCGGGCGCGCACGCGGCCGACTCGGTGATCAGCGCCTTCCGGTCACCGTCGACCCGCCGCGTCAGCTCGACCTTCATCGCCTTGCTGCCGCTGTGCGCGTCCGCGGTGGTCGTGAACGTGAAGTCGTTGTTCCCCCACCCCGACTTCTCCCAGCAGTACGGCATGTCACCGGAACCCGCCGTCTCGAACCCGGGGTTGAGGACCAGGTTGGCGGCGGACGCGGGCTGCGGAGCGGACAGCAGCAGGCCCCCGGCCAGACTGCTGACCGCCAACAGGGCAGTTCTCCTACGGTACTTGAGGGGCAGTTTCATGCGGCTCCCTTCGGGTTCGTACGGGTTGCATCCGCAGGCACCGGCGGCTGTTGAGCGGTGTGCGGAGGTAGGGCGGTGTGGGGGGGAGCTCAAGTGGGTTGTGCGGGAGGGGAGTTCCGTGGGGGGAGGAGGGAGAGTGGCGCCGCTCAGGACTCCGGCGGGCCGGGGGCCGGGAGCAGGGCCCCAGCCGCCGGGGCCGAACCTTTGCCCCGAGGGCCGACGGCGAAGCTTCTGCGGCGCGGGCCGGGGTGGAGGCGTCGCGGCCGGGGACCAAAGGGCGGGACCGGCGTCCACGAGGGCCAGGGCCCGGAGGGCGGGACCGGCGTCCACGAGGGCCAGGGCCCGGAGGGCGGGACCGGTGTCCACGGGGGCCAGGGCCCGGCCTCCGCAACCGGAGACCGGGGCAGAGCCCCTGCGGCCGGGCGCCGACGGCTCATGTCCGGAGGGCCGGGACAACACCTCGCGCCCCGGGCCGGGGCAAGATACCCGCCGCCAGGTCCGGGGCAACGCCCTCGCCATCGGGCCCCAGGGCACGAACCGAGAGCGCCAGGCGCCGGGCGCACGCGACCGGAGTCGCACCGCTCTCGTTCCCCGGCGCCGCACGGCGTTCACGCCCCGGCGCCACATGGCTCGCGCGCCTTGGCCTTGCGCGGAGTTCACCGCCCGGACCCGCGCGACTCCCCCGCCCCGGCACCTCGTCTCACCCGGTTTCCTTCGCCGCCCCTCGCCCCCGCTTCCTCTTCGGCAGATACACCAGCGCCTCCGTCCCCAGGAACCGCAGGACGAACGTCGTGACCAGCGCGAGGGCGGTCGCGGAGAGCGCCCCCATGCCGAACCGGTTCACGAACAGGGCGATCAGGGGGATCCGCAGGACCAGGTCCGCGTTGGCGAGGAGCGCGAAGCGGCCGACGCGGTCCCACCACCGGCGGTGAGCGCGGCGGTCGCGGAAGAGGAGGTGTTCGATGAGGAGGAAGTTCCAGGCGACGCCGAACTGGTTGGCGAGGATCTCGGCGGGGAGGTAGTGAAGGCCGACGGCGGTCAGGGCCCACAGCGCGCCGAGGTTGGGGAGGAAGCCGCTCAGCCCGATGAGGCCGAAGCCGATCATGCGGGCGATCGGGGAGGCGGTGCGCAGGCCGAGGAGGTGCCTCAGGAACCGCATCCCCTCCTTCGCCGTCGACTTGGACTCCCCCGCGTACCGCTCCTGGAAGACGAACGGCACCTCGGCGACCTGCTGCGGCCTGCTGCGGACGGCGAGTTCGAGGAGGATCTTGTAGCCGAGGGGCTTGAGGACGTCGGCGCTGACGACGCTGCGGCGGATCGCGAAGAACCCGCTCATGGGATCGCTGATGCGGTGCAGGCGGCGCGGGAAGAGCGACTTGGTGAGCCAGGTCGCCCCCTTCGACACCGCGACCCGGTACCCCCCGGCGAGCCCGGCCCTGCTGCCGCCCTTGATGTACCGCGAGGCGACGACGAGTTCGGCGTTGGAACGTTCCCCGGTGGCCACCAACTCCGGTACGAGGGACGGCGGATGCTGGCAGTCGCCGTCCATGACGACGACCCAGTCGGACCCGGCGGTCCTGATCCCCTCGACGACGGCCCCGCCGAGCCCGCCCACCGGTTCCTCCCGGTGCAGCACGGTCACCGGGAACGGACAGTCCTTCGCGGCGTCCCGGATCACCTCGGGAGTGTCGTCCGTGGAATCGTCCACGAAGACGACCTCGCAGGGCAGCCGACGGGGCACGGACTCCGTGATCCGGCGCAGGAGTTGGCGGATGTTCGCGGACTCGTTGAAGGTGGGGACGACGATGGTGACGGCGCCGGGCTCGGGGATGTCGTCCGCGCGGACGGACGGAACCGGGGCGGTGTATTCGTGGCTCAACTCAGGCTCCCACACGGCGGATCTCGATTCGGTCCTCACCGATTCCGAACACGGCGACCGGCGTTGAGTTCGCCAGGGCCGCCTTCACGGTCGGAAGGTCACGCGCGTCGCGGCGGACGGTCGGGGAGGCGACCACGTAGTCGACGTCCTTCCAGCCGCCGGGGAGGGTCTTGGTGACGGCCGGGTCGAGGTCGGCCTTGTAGAACCAGATGGCGCCGAGGCCCGGTTGGTACCCGGCGTGGACGAGGTCGAGCCAGAGGGCGTCGTCGACGAGGACACGGGTGCCGGCGGGGTCGGCGACGTGCCCCTTGTCCGCGAGCCACTTGGCGGCCGAGCGGTAGGGCCCGTTGGCGTCGGCGGTGACGGCGGTGCGGTCGCCGTCGTACCAGCGGGGCACGACGTACGCGGCGGCGGCGAGCGCGAGGGCCACGGCGACCGCGTACCGCCCGGCCTTGATCCACCGGCTGTCGCTCGCGCGGCGCCGCTTGTGGATGACGGTGTGCGCGACCGAGGCGACGGCCCCGGCGAGGACGAGCGAGAGGAACGGCAGCGCCTGAATGACGTACATCGCCGGGAGGTACCCGCCCGGCCGCAGCGCGACGGCCGCGAGGATCGCGACGGCGAGGGAGGGCCCGGCGAGGCAGCGCGCGGTGACCGACCAGCGCCAGGTGACCAGCAGGAGCAGCGCGCCCGCGAGTCCGCCGACGATGAGGACCCGGTCGTAGTACAGCCAGGACTGCAACACCCCGTGCGCGCCCGAGCCGTTGTCGAGCATGAACCCCGAACCCGGCCTGGTCATCTGGTACTTGATGCCGTCCCAGAGGGAGACGTGCCCGCCGCCGGAGAACAACTCGCCCTTGAGCAGGGCGAGGAGGGGGTAGGAGACGCCGATCAGGGCGCAGGCGGTGACCGCGCCGGTGAGGGCGAACTTGCGGGTGTCGCGGTGGCTGTGCCGCCACATCGTGAGCAGCACGGCGGGCAGGACGAAGAGCATCGTCTCCTTCGTCAGGACGGCGGTCGCCGCCGCGATGCCCGCGCCGAAGTGGTGCCACAGGTGCCGGCTCGGGGAGGCGGCCAGGGCGAACGCGAGGAGCGTCCACATGACGGCGAGGTTGTCGAGGAAGATCTCCCGCTGGAGGACGACGGACAGCGGCGAGAGCCCGAAGAGGGCCATGCCGAGCCCCGCGGCCCAGCGGGGCAGGGAGAGCCGTCGGCCGAGGACGTACAGCAGGACGGCGCTGGCGGCGGTGACCACGAGCATCACCGCGCGCATCGACCCGACGGTCATCGCGCCGGCGCTGAACGCCTTCGGAATCCAGGTGAGCAGGGCGAGTTGGAACCAGCCGAGGGGCGGGTGGTCGTACCAGTAGGTGTAGTGGGCGAGGCCCTTGCCCTCCTGGACGGCCCAGGCCTGGGCGAGGTAGGTGCCTTCGTCGTCGCTGAAGGTGGGGTAGGCGGCGATGTTCCAGCCCTGGACGGCGAGGATCGCGGTCAACAGGGCGCCGCAGACGAGGAGATCGGGCCTGCGGGAGGGTCGGGGACGCGGGGTCGGGGCGGTGAAGGGCGCAACTGTGCGCTGCACGGGGACCTTCGGGGTGGTCACCGCGGGAAGGGTGGAGGTCACGCGGGAACGTCCTCTCGGGTGGTCAGGTGCGCTCCGGTGTGCTCGGTCAACTCCCATTCGTTGTTGCCGCGTTGCTCGCGCCAGACGGCACGCATCGCGGCTCCGGCGAGGAGGACCTGGTAGAAGGGGCCGCCCACGACGAGCTTGACGTAGTGGACGAAGCGGACGCGCAGGCCGTACTGCTTGCCGAAGTCGTGGAGGCCGACGAGTTCGAAGACGAAGGTGACGAGCGCGGTGACGGCCGGGAGGAACGTGATGAACGCGATGCCCACCGGGACGTCGAGGAAGAGGGCGATGGCGGCGTTGAGCGGGATGACGACGCCGGAGAACGCCTGGAGGAACGGGGTCATGAGGGTGTAGCGGGCCAGCAACCGCTGTCCGAAGCCGGGGAGTTGCTTCCAGTCCTTCTTGCGGTAGACCTGAAGGAACCCCTGGTTCCAGCGAGTTCGCTGCTTGAGCAGGGACATCAGCGAGCCCGGTGTCTCTTCGCGGGTCACCATGTCGGAGTCGTAGGCGACGACGACCTTCTTGCCGACGGAGGAGAGCCGCACGCCCAGGTCGCAGTCCTCGGCGAGGCAGTTGGAGTCCCAGCCGCCGGCGTCTCTGAGGACCTGGGTGCGGACGAAGACGGTGTTCCCGCCGAGCGGGATGAACCCCTTCTGGGCGTGCAGGTGGAGCCGGGAGCGGAACCAGAAGAAGTACTCCAGGCAGTTGCGCAGGCTGTACCAGCTGGAGTGGAAGTTGATGAGCTGGACGCCGCCCTGGACGACGTCGGCGCCGGTGGTGCGGAAGGCGTGGTCGACGTGGGCGAGGAGTTCGGGGTGGACCTGGTCCTCGGCGTCGAAGACTCCGACGACGTCGCCGCGGCAGTGCGGCAGCGCGGTGTTCATCGCCTTCGGCTTGTTCTTCTTCTCGTGGGTGTCGACGACGACGCGCACCCGCGGGTCACGGGCGGCGGCGCGCTCGGCGACCTCGGTGGTCTCGGGGTCGTCGTGGCCGACGATCACGATGATCTCGAAGTCGGTGTGCGTCGACTCCAGGAGCCGGCGGATGGTGTGGTCGAGGACGGCCTGCTCGTGCCGGGCGGGCAACAGCAGTGAGAACGAGGTGTGTTGACTCCCGTCCGGCTGGCCGAAACTGGTCGAGGCGAGCACTTCCGGCGTTCGCCAGGCGTGCATCTGCCACCAGAGGGTGAAGGCGGCCATCCCGAAAAGTGCCAGCGAGACGGCGGATATGAAGACGGACGTGAACAAGAAAAGATCCCCCCAGATCTCAGAGCCCCCTGTCGCGACGGCGCGTCACGTGCGTCGCGTCATGTGCCGAGGCTAGGTGGAATCTGTGAACGGGGGGGAGTGTTCCGATAAATAGCTTGTTTCCGAGCTGACTTGTTCTTAACTGTCCATACCCGGACAGGAGTTGATGATTCTGCGCGGTCGCGGTCAGCCGTTGCGACCGTTCCCCCCGGTCAGCGCGGTGCGCAGGCGGTCGGGGTCCGTCGTCGGGAGGTCGCAGGTGAAGTTACGGCAGACGTACGCCGTCGGTTCACTTCCTGAAAGCGGCCGATCGACGATCAAGGGGAACTCGTCACTGCCGGTGACACCGTAGGCCACGACAGCGCCGGGAGCTGTGGCCAAAAGTGCTTCCTGGTGCAGGCGTTTTCCAGCCGGATCCGTCAACTCCCTTGTGACGACAGCGACTTCACGTGGTCCGTCGAGGAGGGCCTCGGTCGCGGCGAGCCCCCAGCCGATGAATCGGGGCACGCGGGGGCCGAGCGACCGCACCACGCCGAGCGCCTTCTCGGCGGCGGCGCGGTGGGGTTCGGCTCCGGTGTGGGCCGCGTACGACAGCAGCGCGTTCGCCGCCGCCGTCCAGCCGGAGGGCGTCGCATTGTCCGTGGGGTCCTGGGGGCGCCGGATGAGCCGCTCCGCGTCGGACGCCGTGTCGTACAGCGCACCGGACTCCGGGTCGGTGAAGCGGGCCAGGACGTGGTCGAGGAGCAGCCCGGCGAACTCCAGCCAGACACCCTCGCCGGTGACGGCGGCCAGCGCGAGGAACCCCTCGGCGACGTCGCCGTAGTCCTCCAGCACGCCCGCGTTGGCGCCGACTCGGCCGTCCCGGCTGGTGCGGGCGAGGTGGGCGCGGTCGTCGAGGTGGACGCGGACGAGGAGGTCGGCGGCGGTGACGGCGGCCTCGACGAGGTCGGGGCGGTCGAAGTAGGCGCCCGTCTCGGCGAGCGCGGCGATCGCGAGCCCGTTCCAGGCGGCCACGACCTTGTCGTCCCTGCCGGGTGCGGGGCGCTCGGCACGTGCCGCGAGGAGCCTACGCCGGATGCCGTCCACCCGTTCCGCGTCGAAGACGCCCTCGGTCTGCGGGAGTTGGAGGACGGAGGCGCCGTGCTCGAAAGTGCCGTCCTCGGTGACACCGAAGTACTGGGCGGCGAGGTCG
>DATCQX010000539.1:0-3991 GCA_036569285.1 Streptomyces sp. | reverse complement strand
GCGAACGTCGACTTCACCAACGAGAAGTTCCTCCAGCAGTACGCGGTCGTCTTCGCCGCGTCGACGGTCCTCACCCTCGTCCTGTGGCTCCTCGCCGTCGCCAAACGCGCGGTACGAGGCGTCCCCCTCGGCACCGCGATCTCCGAGGCCGTCGGCTTCCTGTGGCTGACAGTCCTGGCGTCCGCGTTCACACCGCTGATCCTCTACACCGTCGTCTCCGCGACCGACGGCATCACGGAAGTCCTCGCGAAGGCGACCGGCGACCAGACGGACACGTTCTTCGGGACGTTCTCGACGGCGCTCGCGAAGGGCGAGAACATCGGCGGCGGACCGATCATGCTGATCGTGGTGTCGCTGGTGTCGGTCCTGGCCGCGGGCATCCTCTGGCTCGAACTGGTCATCAGGACAGCCCTGTTGTACGTCGGCGCGCTGCTCGGAACGGTCGTGTACGCCGGGCTCGTCGACAAGAACCTGTGGGGGCACGTCCGCCGCTGGGCCGGGGTCATGATCGCCGTGATCATGGTGAAACCGGTGATCGTGATCGTCCTCGGCCTCGCCGGGGCGCTCTCCGGGGACGACGGCCCGGACTCGTTCTCCGCGATCGTCTCCGGCCTCGCGATCATCCTGCTGGCCATCTTCGCCAGCGCGATGATCTATCGCTTCGTCCCCGGCTTCGGCGACGAGATCGCCGCGTCCCGCAACAACCGCATCATGCAGGGCGCGGAGTCCAAGGCGGCGGCGGTCATCTCCTCGCCCGCGACGCTCGTCGCACAGGGCATCAAGACGCACAGCACACGGGCCAACGACGGCGGAGGGGGCGGGAGTTCGTCGTCCAGCACCCCGCGCCCCGCGAACCCCGGCTCCGGCGGCATCGCCGCGCACGGCTCACGCCCCTCGAACGGCGGCGGCGGATCTGTCCCCTCCGCCGCACCCGCACCCCGCGCGGGAAGCCAGCTCAACACGCCGCACGCCAGCAACAACCGCACGGGAGGTGAAGGGCGTTGACGACCGAGTCCCACGTGTCGCACACGATCGCGCCCCGCCGCACGTATCTGATCGGCCGCGCCCGGCCGAACGCGATCGTCGGCAAGAACCGCGAGACCGGAGAGATCGCCCTCATCATCACGGGCGCGTTCCTCGGCATGATGTGCGGCCTGCTCGTCCCCGTGCTCGCCCTGCGGATCGTGCTGCTCACCGGCTTCCCGCTGATCGCCCTGATGGCGGTCTACGTGCCGTACAAGCACCGCACGTTCTACAAGTGGTTCGAGATCAACCGCAGTTACAAGCGCAGCCTGCGCAAGGGCACCGCCTACCGCAGCGCCGCCATGGAGGCCGGCGTCTCGCTCGACGGCCGCGAGGTCGAGATCGGCCCGCCCCCCGGCATCGGCCGCATCACGTGGCTGTCCGCACCCTTCGGCCCCGACGAGATCGCCGTCCTCCTGCACGCCGACCGGCGCACGGTGACGGCCGCGATCGAGATCGAGGGCCCGGGCGTCGGCCTGCGCGACAGCGAGGACCAGGAAGCCCTGGTGGACCGTTTCGGCACGCTGCTCAAGCACGTGGCCAACGGCGACGGGTTCGTCACCCGCATCCAGATGCTCGCCCGCACCCTCCCCGCCGACCCCGACGCGCACGCCAAGGACGTCGCCCAGCGCGGCGACGACAAGGCCCTCCCGTGGCTCCAGTCCTCGTACGACCAGCTCCAGTCGATGGTCTCCACGAGCAGCGAACAGCACCGCGCCTACCTCGTCGCCTGCATGCAGTACAGCCGTGAACTCGCCGCCGAGGCCCACGCGATGGCCCGCGCCGCCCGCCCCCAGGCCGGCCGCAAGGTCGACCGGGACGCGGGACTCGCCGTCGTCATGGCCCGTGAGCTGACCGACATCTGCTCGCGCCTCCAGGAGGCCGACATCCGCGTCCGCCAGCCGCTCGGGCAGGGCAGGCTGTCGTCGCTCATCCACTCCATGTACGACCCCGACCACCCCATCGACCACATCCAGGCGATGACCAAACGCAACGCCTGGCCGGCCGAACTCGACGCCATGGAACCGACGTTCCTCCAGGCGAAGACCCGCGAGTCCTCGACCCGCGCCCCCTGGTGCCACTCCACCGCGTGGATCAAGGAGTGGCCGATGACCCCGGTCGGCGTCAACTTCCTCGCCCCGCTCCTCGTCCACACCCCGGACGTGATCCGCACCGTCGCCGTGACGATGGACCTCGAACCCACCGAGGTCGCCATCGAACGCATGCTGACGGAGAAGACGAACGACGAGGCCGAGGCGTCCCGCCAGGCCAAGATGAACCGCACCCTGGACCCGCGTGACGTGGCGGCGGGCTCCCGCCTGGACCAGCGCGGTGAGGACCTCGCGAGCGGCGCGGCGGGCGTCAACCTCGTCGGCTACATCACGGTCTCCTCACGCTCTCCCGAAGCGTTGAACCGCGACAAGCGGACGATAAGGGCCTCGGCCGGCAAGTCGTACCTCAAGCTGGAGTGGTGCGACCGCGAGCACCACCGGGCGTTCGTCAACACACTCCCCTTCGCCACCGGCATCCGGAGGTAGGACAGATGCGGGACCCGCTCTCCCTCCTCACCGACGCCTTCACCGCCTTCCTCTTCGGCAAGGTCGAGACGACCCGCCTCCCGGTCCGCACCTCCACCGGACAGGCCCAGGCGGTCTATCTCCCCACCGCCGCACCGGGATTGGGCGACTCCGGCGTCATCATCGGCCGCGAGGTGTACTCCGGCAAGGGCTACATCTACGACCCCTTCCAGCTCTACGGCCAGCAGCTCCCGGCCCCCCACTGGCTCGTCCTCGGCGAATCCGGCAACGGCAAGTCCGCCCTCGAAAAGACCTACGTCCTGCGGCAGTTGCGCTTCAAGGACCGCCAAGTCGTCGTCCTCGACGCGCAGGGCGAGGACGGGGCGGGCGAATGGAACCTCATCGCCCGCGAGTTGGGGATAACTCCCATCCGCCTCGACCCGATGGCCGCCCTCGACCAGGGCATCCGCCTCAACCCCCTCGACCCCGCGATCACGACGACCGGGCAGCTCGCCCTGCTGCGCACGATCATCGAAGTCGCCATGGGGCACGGGCTCGACGAACGCTCCGGCTTCGCGCTCAAGGTCGCCCACGCGTACGTCAACGAGACGATCCTCGAACGCCAGCCGGTCCTCTCCGACATCGTCGAGCAACTCCGCCACCCCGAACCGGAGTCGGCCGAGGCGATGAACGTCGCCATAGACGACGTACGGGCGTGGGGACTTGACGTCGCGCTCGTCCTCGACCGTTTGGTGGACGGCGACTTGAGGGGCATGTTCGACGGGCCCACGACCGTCGGCATCGACCTCGACGCGCCGCTCATCGTCTTCGACCTGTCCCACATCGACCGCAACTCCATCGCCATGCCGATCCTGATGGCCATCGTCGGCGTCTGGCTGGAGCACACCTGGATCCGGCCCGACCGCAAGAAGCGCATCTTCCTCGTCGAAGAGGCGTGGCACATCATCAACAGCCCGTTCGTGGCGCAGCTGTTCCAGCGGCTCCTCAAGTTCGGGCGACGGCTGGGGCTTTCGTTCGTCGCGGTCGTCCACCACTTGTCGGACGTCGTCGACGGGGCCGCCGCCAAGGAGGCCGCCGCGATCCTGAAAATGGCGTCCACACGGACGATCTATGCCCAGAAGGCGGACGAAGCGCGGGCCACCGGGCGGGTGTTGGGGTTGCCCCGCTGGGCCGTGGAGATCATCCCGACCCTTACGCCGGGTATCGCGGTATGGGACGTCAACGGCAACGTCCAGGTCGTCAAACACCTGGTCACCGAGACGGAACGCCCCCTCGTCTTCACCGACCGCGCGATGACGGAGTCCTCGTCCGACGCCGCTGACGACGCCTTGCGGGCAGCGGAGCTGGAGGCGGAGCAACGGGCCGCGGCCTTCATGGAACAGCACATGGCCGACCTCGACGGCACGGAATCCACGGTGGCGTGACATGCC
>DATCQX010000538.1:0-8900 GCA_036569285.1 Streptomyces sp. | reverse complement strand
CGCATCGCCTCGGGGTCCTCGGCGCCGGCGATCTGGCGGCGGAAGATGACGTTGGCCGCGCCTTCCGCGCCCATGACGGCGATCTCGTTGGTGGGCCAGGCGTAGGTGAGGTCCGCGCCGATGGACTGGCTGTCCATGACGATGTAGGCACCGCCGTACGCCTTGCGCAGGATCAGCGAGATACGAGGGACCGTGGCGTTGCAGTACGCGTACAGGAGCTTCGCGCCGTGGCGGATGATGCCGCCGTGTTCCTGGTCGACGCCGGGGAGGAAGCCCGGTACGTCCAGAAAAGTAACGATCGGGATGTTGAAAGCGTCGCACATCTGGACGAAGCGTGCAGCTTTTTCCGACGCCTCGATGTCGAGGACGCCGGCGAGGGTCTGCGGCTGGTTCGCGACGATGCCGACGACCTGGCCGTCGAGGCGGGCGAGGGCGCAGATGATGTTGCGGGCCCAGCGCTCGTGGATCTCGACGTAGTCGCCGTCGTCGACGATCTCCTCGATGACCTTGGTCATGTCGTACGGCCGGTTGCCGTCGGCCGGGACGAGGTCGAGCAGGACGTCCGAGCGGCGGTCCGCCGGGTCCGTGGACTCGGTGTGCGGCGGGTTCTCGCGGTTGTTCTGCGGGAGCATCGACAGGAGGTAGCGGACCTCCGCGATGCAGCTCTCCTCGTCGTCGTACGCGAAGTGGCAGACGCCGGAGGTCTCCGCGTGGACGTCGGCGCCGCCGAGGCCGTTCTGGGTGATCTCCTCGCCGGTGACCGCCTTGACGACGTCCGGGCCGGTGATGAACATCTGCGAGGTCTCGCGGACCATGAAGACGAAGTCGGTGAGGGCGGGGCTGTAGGCCGCGCCGCCCGCGCACGGGCCGAGCATCACGCTGATCTGCGGGATGACGCCGGACGCCTTGGTGTTGCGCTGGAAGATGCCGCCGTACCCGGCGAGCGCGGAGACGCCCTCCTGGATGCGGGCGCCCGCGCCGTCGTTGAGGGAGACCAGGGGCGCGCCGGCCGCGATGGCCATGTCCATGATCTTGTGGATCTTCGTGGCGTGGGCCTCGCCGAGGGCGCCGCCGAAGATGCGGAAGTCGTGGGCGTAGACGAAGACCGTGCGGCCCTCGACCGTGCCCCAGCCGGTGATGACGCCGTCGGTGTACGGCTTCTTGGCCTCCAGGCCGAAGCCGACCGCACGGTGCCGGCGCAGCTGCTCGACCTCCTGGAAGGAACCGGGGTCGAGGAGCAGCTCGATGCGCTCGCGGGCGGTCAGCTTGCCCTTGGCGTGCTGCGCCTCGGTCGCCTTCTCGCTCGGACCGGCCACGGCGCTCGCACGGATCCCGTGCAGCTCGGCCACGCGGCCCCGTGCGTCGGTCGGCTCACCCGTCGATTCTTCCAAAACGGTCATGTAGCGACCATACGAAGAGCGCCAAGGATTGCGAGACGTCGACTCTGTACAGTCTCCGGCCCGTTTTCCTGGTACCCCTGAACATAAGCCGGGACGGGTGCACGCCTTTCGACTGCTCAGAGGGGCTCCGCGTTGTAGGGGGCCCACAAAGACCCGGCGTGAGACGCGGGTCACACGGGTGCGGTCGGCTGAGTGACGCGCTTGACCCTACCCCGTCTCTTGAGGCGATCTTCGGCGACCGAGAGTAGCGTCGTCGGCACTGTAGGAAAGTTGGATGGAGGACCTGATGGGCATCTTCGGCCGCAAGCAGGACGACGCTCCCGAGGCCGCGGCGACGGGCGCGGACCTGGCCGCCCTCACCGGCGACTACACGATCGACCCGGCGCACTCGACGCTCGGCTTCACCGCGCGGCACGCGATGGTGACGAACGTGAAGGGCAAGTTCGACGAGTTCACCGGGGAACTGCACCTCGACGGCTCGGACCCCTCCGCGTCCACGGCGTCCCTCGACATCGTGATGGCCAGCATCGACACGGGCTCCGCCGACCGCGACGGGCACCTCAAGAGCGCGGACTTCTTCAAGGCGGAGGAGTTCCCGACGATGACGTTCCGCTCGACGAAGACGGAGTCGCTCGGCGGGGACGACTACCGCGTCACCGGCGATCTGACGATCCTCGGCACGACCCGGCCGGTCAGCATCGACCTGGAGTTCAACGGCGCCGCGAAGGACCCGTTCGGCAACGAGCGCGTCGGGTTCGAGGGCAAGGCGGAGATCCTCCGCTCGGACTGGGGGATCACCTGGAACGCGGCGCTGGAGACCGGCGGGGTGCTGGTGTCCGACAAGATCAAGCTGAACTTCGACATCTCGGCGATCAAGAAGGGCTGATCGAGAAGAGCTGATCAGGAAGAGTTCAGAGTCGATCATTCCGACAGTCCCCCGGGGCAGTTTCTGTCTATTCCAGGCAATCGGAACCAACTAGGACTCTCCGGCCGTATTCCGGGCATCACCCAGGCTCGGAAACACGGCTCCGGGAGGCGCGTTGAGCACGATGTCAGGCCCGCAGATCTACCCCGGCGCGGACCGCGGCCACTGGTACCAGACGAAGTACGGCGGCGACCGCATGGAGGTCAACGTCGTCGTCCTGCACACGACGGAGGGCCGTAACCTCCCCGACTACCAGGGCGGCGCCGCCGCCCCCAACCTCACGGCGCTGCCCGACCTCGCGGCGCAGAAGCTCCGCTGGTACCAGCACTTCCAGATCGACGTCTCCTCCCGCGCCCTGTGGAACGCGCCGGGCGGGGTGCAGACCAACACACTGAACGTGTGCCAGGTCGAGCTGGTCGGCACCTGCGATCCCGACCTCCGCGCCAAGTGGAAGGGCAACAACACCCCGCACATCTACTGGCCGCAGGCACCCGAGTGGGCGCTGCGCGAGGTCGCCCGCTTCCTCTCCTGGATGCACCGCCATCACGGCGTCCCCCTCAAGGGCCCCTCCCTCTGGCCCGCCTACCCCGCCTCCGCCGGCAACAGAGGCGGCCAGCGCATGAGCTTCGACCGCTGGAACGGCTTCCGGGGTGTCTGCGGCCACATGCACGTCCCCGAGAACTGCGTCCACCCCGACACCCCGATCCTGCGCGCCGACCTCACCTGGCAGCCCGCGGGCGACCTCCGCGTGGGCGACGAGATCCTGTCGTTCGACGAGTCCGGTGAGCGCCGCTACCGCCCCGGCACCGTCACCCGCAACGAACCCGCCGTGAAGGAGTCCTGCCGGATCACGACGGACGACGGTGAGATCACCGCCTCCTACGACCACCCCTGGCTGGTCCGCGAGGACGGCCGCCTCACCTGGGTTCCCAGCAAGGAACTCGCCCCCTTCCGCCACCGCGTCCTGCGCGCGCCCCCGGCGAGCGGCTGGCAGGGCACCCCCGTCGGCGACTCGGGCGACACCGCCGTCCTCGGTGTCGAGTACGTCGGGGAGCAGCCCGTCGCGTCGCTGTCGACCAGTACGCGGACGTACGTCGCGGGCGGGCTGCTGTGTCACAACACGCATGGCGATCCGGGCGCGATCGACTTCGAGCGGCTGATCGGATTCGCCAAAGGCGAGTAGGGAGTTGGCGTAAGGGGGGTCAGAACCAGTGCAGGCAGTGCGGGAGGCGGTCGGTCCGGAACAGGGTGTCCGCTCGGCGGGCCGCGTCGGGGTGGTGGGCCTCGATGCGGCCGGCGCGGACGAGCGTGCTCGGGGCGGTGCCGCCGAGGTAGACCGAGCCCAAGTCGCTGATGTCCAGGGAGAGATCGGGCGCGCGGTCCGTCGGCACGCACTCGGGCTCACCGTCGGTGACGGTCAGCAGCCAGCGGCTCCGCTCCCCCATGAAGGCGTCCTCCACGTCGAGCACCAGCTCGCCGTCCGTGGACCAGCCGCGTGCGGTGAGGGCGCGGGGGACGTCGAGGATGCGGACCCAGAGCCAGTCGTCCATGGGGTTGCCGGACTCGGCGGCGCGGAAGTCCTCGAACTGCCAGCGCAGGGGGTGGTCCATGGGGACGTGCCTGAGGACGGTCTTCTCGACGAGGTCGTGGTCGAGGGCGTAGCGGGTGAGGGCCGTGAAGACGTGGTCGTCGGCGGTGATCATCTCGTCGACCGTCAACGTGCCGCCGTCCCGCGTGTAGCTGGCGTAGCCGTCAGCGGTGCCGTCCGCATCGCGGTGGACGGCGATGTAGCGGGGGGCCGGGGCGATCGGGGGCTGGCCCGCTCGCATGCTCCACCAGCGGTGGGGGCGGGAGAGGGCGCCGGGCTGGTGGCGGCGGTACTTGTCGTAGATCTCTTCCATGAGGTCGACGCAGTCGTCGCGGTGCAGGACCTCGATCGTGCCGGTCGCCGGGTGCGGGTGCGCGAAGGCCGACCTGTGGCGCGGGATCGTCAGGTGCTGGGTGTACGTCGCCGGGCCGTAGCCGAACCTGCGGTAGATCAAGGCCTCCGAGCAGAGGAGGACGGCGAGGGCGTCGCCGCGTTCGCGGATCTCCGTGAGCTGGTGGCGCATCAGCGCGGTGAGGGCGCCCTGACGGCGGTGCGAGGGGAGGACGCCGACGGCGGTGACGCCCGAGGCGGGGATCGGTGTCTTGCCGGGGAGGGTGAGTTCGAAGGTGTACGCGCTGGCCGTGCCGACCGGCTTTCCGTCGTCCGCCAGGGCGAACAGGTTGCGGTCCCGCTCGTTGGCCGCCCACCAGACTCCCCCGCCGTCCTCCGCGGGGGTCGCCGGGAAGAGGCCGAACGCCTTGTGCATGGTCGCGACGAGGAGGTCGTGCTCCTCGGGGGCGGCAGATCGGATACGCATGGGGACAGGGTGCCGTGGCGGGACAGGGGCAGGTCAAACCATTTACCGGGGACGCTCGGAGGCGTCGGCGCGAGGGGTGTTGGCTTGAACTCCACCCCTCCCCCGGCTCAATTCCACTCCTTGCGCGGTCCCTTACCGTTTTCTAATAATTCACCGAACGATCTTTGTCGTGCACACGCCATAGATCGGCACCCGTTGCAGGTCCGTCACGCGCCAACTCCCCCCTCACGGAAGGCAACAACAACGGTGAAGAAGCTCGTCACACTGGCCAAGAGATGTATCGCCGCCGCAGCCGTCACCCTCGCGGTCGTCAGCCTCCAGCCGCTCTCGACGGCGACGGCGGCCCCCGCGCCCGTCGTCGGCGGAACCCGCGCCGCGCAGGGTGAGTTCCCGTTCATGGTCCGCCTGTCCATGGGCTGCGGCGGCGCCCTGTACACGTCCCAGATCGTGCTGACCGCCGCGCACTGCGTGGACAGGACCGGCTCGAACACGAGCATCACGGCGACCGCCGGTGTCGTGGACCTCCAGTCCACCTCCGGCCGCCAGCAGGTGCGTTCGACCTACGTCTACCAGGCGCCCGGCTACAACGGCACCGGCAAGGACTGGGCGCTGATCAAGCTCGCGTCCCCGATCACGGGCCTCGCGACGCTGCCGATCGCGACCACCACGACGTACAACACCGGGACCTTCACCGTCGCCGGGTGGGGTGCGGCCTCCGAGGGCGGCTCCCAGCAGCGGTACATGCTGAAGGCCACCGTGCCGTTCATCTCCGACGCGACCTGCCGCTCGTACGGCGGGGACTACAGCGGCCTGGTCGCCAGCGAGGAGATCTGCGCCGGTTACGCCTCGGGCGGTGTCGACACCTGCCAGGGCGACTCCGGCGGCCCCATGTTCCGCCGTGACGCGAACAACGCGTGGATCCAGGTCGGCATCGTGAGCTGGGGCGACGGCTGCGCCCGGCCCAACGCGCCCGGCGTGTACTCCGAGGTGTCCACCTTCGCGTCGGCCATCGCCGCGGCGGCTCGGACTCTCTGAAGTCTGCGGTCTGAGGTCCGAGCTGTGACGCTCTGAGGTTTCGAAGGCCCCTGGGGATCCGAGGACGGGTTCCTGGGGGCTTTCGCGTGCACCGGCGCTCGGCTCTCAGAAGTCGCCGCCGAAGTCCCCTCCCCCACCACCGAAGTCACCGCCCCCGTCCCCGAACCCGCCCCCGAAATCACCGGGGTTGAAGTCGGAGCCGGAGAAGTCCCCTCCTTCATAACCCTGTTGACCTGAACCGCCGTAGTCCATGCCGTAGTCCGCCGCGTACGACGGCGAGCTCAGCAGCCCTCCCAGCATCGTGCCGACGAGCAGCCCGGGGAGGACGCCACCGCCGAAGTAGCCGCCCGCCCAGGGGCCGTACGCCGGGCCCGCCTCCCAGTACGGGCGGCGGCCGTAGTCGCTGTCGACCTCACGGATCACCGGGTCACGACCGTCCGCGAGGCGCGTCGCGTCGGCCGCGCAGACCGGGACCTGGCGGGGCGAGCCGCCCGGCGGGGTCCAGGTCGCGTCCGTCGTCGAGGGGCCGTGACGGGGGTCGAAGAAGCAGGGCGGGCGGCGTTCGGGCAGGGGGCGGCCCTCCCTGCGGGCCGCGAGCTGGGCCAGCGAAAAGCGGCCGTCCTCCAGCGCCTGGGTGACCGCCCGGACGTCGTCCGGCCGGGTCGCCGCCGCCATCGACGACTTCGCCGTGTCGTAGGCGTCCAGCGCGCGTTCGTAGTCGGCGCGCATCGCGTCGTCCGCGCCCTTCTCCGCCGGGTGGAAGTCCAGGCGGTCCAGTTCCTCGCCGAAGGCGGTGATGTCCTCGTCGACGACGACGCGCAGGCGGGCCAGGGCAGCCTGCTGTTCCTGTGCCTTGCGGCGGCGGGTGCGGCGGACGAGGAGGTAGCCACCGACGCCGGCCGCGGCGAGGACTCCGCCGGTGGTGACCAGTGCCGTCGTCGAGACACCGCCGTCGTCCGGGGAACCCCAGGTCGCGGGGGCTCTGCCCCTCATGTTCGTGAGGGCTCTCGTGGTGAAGTCGGTGAGCTGGGTGGGGGCCGCCGTGGTCGCCGTGACGCTCTGGACGAGGTTGCGGACGGCCGTCTTCGGGAGGACCTGGGAGTCCGCCCTCGCGTCGAAGCGGGTGCCGAGGCGGATCGCGTAGAGGCCGGTGATTCCGGTGGCCGTGCGGAGGTTCTGGAAGAGGGCCTGGGTGGGGTAGTCGGCCGGGAGAACCGCGATGAACAGGGCTTTGTCGGCGTTCTTGATCCGGTCCGCCAGCGTTTTCGCGTCCTGCTCCGAGAGCTGGTCCCGCGCCGCCGGGTCCACGTAGACCGGGCTCCGCCTGAGCGCTTCGGCGATCGTCGTCAGGCTCGTGGCCGTGGCCGATCTCGCCGGCGGGGCGGTCGCGGGGAGCAGGATCAGGACCGCCGCGGCCAGCGCCAGGAGGAGGGCGGCTTTGACCTTCATGGTTTCGACGCTACCTGAATATCGGACAAAGGGAGCCGGAGGGGGTTCTTTCATGATCATCGTGCCAGCATGCGGTCATGGCTGATACGGGGTGGCAGTGGGAGACCGACGGGCAGCGGCGGGCGTACCAGCGGGCCGTGCGGGGGTGTCTGGCCGACGGCCGGCTGGAGGAGCTGCTGGAGCGGCGGCCGTCGGTGACCGTCAGGGCTGTGGTGGCGACCATGAGCGGGGCGGCTTATGTCGAGCGGGCGCTGGAGGGGCGGGACTATCACGGGGTGGGCATGCGATATGCACGGCTGCGGCAGTGGTGCCGGCCTGTGCGGGCGTTCATGCCGGAGGACCGGTCGGTGGAGGAGGTGCTGGAGGGGCGACTCTCCTGGGCGTGGGTGATGTCGATGGGGCAGGCGGCCGCCTTCTGCGCCGGCTACCTGACGATCGTGTTCCTCGGTGCGCTCTGGCCGGTCGTGCTGTCCCTGTACCTGGTGACCACGGCCCTGCTCGCGATGTACCTGCGACGGACCGGGCGCTCCCCTCTCGGGGCGCTTCTGACCCCCTACACCTGCACGTTGTGGTGGGCGGAACGCGTGTTCGAGTGGGCGTGGAGCCGGGAGCTGCGGGACGCCGACTTCTTTGAGGAGGTCCGCCGGGCAGTCGAGGATCTCCTCGGGGACGACCGGGGCACCCTGCTCGTCGTCGACGCACAGGAGGGGCTGCGGACTCCGCAGGGCACCGGGTACTACGTCGAGAACGGGCCCACCGGTGAACTGCGGCGCAAGATGGACCAGTTGGACGGCGGGACGATCGCCGTCAGCGGGCCGCGCGGGGCCGGGAAGAGCACGCTGATGCTGGCCGTGATCCGGCGTCGGGACTTCCACGTCGTCGTCCCCGCACCGGCCACTTACGCCCCGCACGACTTTCTGACCTCGCTGTTCATCAGTGTCTGTCAGAGGTATGTCGAGCGGGCGGGGCATCGGGTGCCGGAGTTCGTGCGGCTGTCGTACGGGCATCGGGTGTGGCGGCGGGTGGGGCCGGTGGTGCGGTTCCTGGTGCGGGTGGTGGTCGTCGGGGTACCTGCGGCGGTGCTCATCGGGGTCGGGGTGTACTCGGGGGCGAAGCAGTTCGTCAGCCAGGAGAAGCCTGGGGTGACGGGGAAGCTGGAGGCTCTGCGGGAGACGGTGGTCTCTTTCGTCCGGGAGGTGGTGGCGGGGCGGGAGCCTGTGGGAGCGGTGTTGCTGGTGCTCACCGGGGCGTATGTGTGGACGTTGCGGACTCCTCGGTTCCGGGTGGGGTTGATGCGGAGGGTCGGCCCGGTGGTGGTGACCATCTGCGGGTTCGCCCTCTGGATCGTCGCCATTTTCATGGTGCTCAATGTCATAGGTCCCGAGGCGAACCTCGCCTGGTGGCAGTTGCTGCTGTTCATCAGCTCCTTGTTGTGCTCGTGGGCGTGGCAGTGGGCGACGTCGGCCTCCACCCTGCGCATCGGCAGGGTGACCGTGAACGCACAGGTGGCCTTCGGGACGGCGGCTCTGCTGCTACCGCTCGCATTCCTGCTACTGACGGCCACTGTCCCGTCGTCCCAGAAGGTGTTCGCCCACCAAGAGGTCGCCTTGTTCATCGGGGTGGGGGTGCTCGGCGTGGCGCTCTTCAACCTCCCCCGCACCCCCTGGCGCCTCCCCGGCACCACCC
>DATCQX010000537.1:0-4539 GCA_036569285.1 Streptomyces sp. | reverse complement strand
CGGTCCGGGTGCGGTGTGGAGGAGTGCTGTGGTGCGCTGTACGTGACGGTGACGCGCAGCGGGGACCATGTTGTCTGGGCGGGTTGGCGCGCCCCCGCCGGGAGTGGCTCGCCAGGTGGGACTGCGAGGTGGAAGGCGTCTGGGCGGTCCCGTAAGGAACCCGATCGGATCCACGTCGTCCTGATGCATCCCCGTAACTGGGCCGATGCCGAACTTTCCTGGCTCCAGTTCGGGATCACTCTCCCGGTCTCCGCGGACGCTCCAGAGGCCCAGGCCGAGCGCTTCGAAGCGAGGCTGACCGCAGGTGATCCCCGTGATGCCGCCGAGGTCTGGGGAGGTTCGCGTGATGCCGGGCAACTGGGCTACCCGTGGCCGCCGGTTGACCTGGTGAGGAGGGGGGACCTGGAGTGAGGGCGGTTCGGTGGGGCTCGGCCCGGCCGCAAGATCGCTGGGTATAGTGCAGGCGATTTCGGGAACCGGCGGACCGGGCCGGCCTTCACGCGTCACCTCGCGTTCACCGGCGTCCCGTTGATCCACTGCGCCGAGGAGGCCGTCCCATGGAACCCGTCACGCTGATCACCGGCGGCTCGACCGGAATCGGTGCCGCCACCGCCCGCGCGCTGCTCAAGCAGGGCCACCGGGTGGCCGTCACCGGACGTGACGCGGACAAGCTGGCCGCCTTCGCCGTCTCGGCCGAGGCGGGGGAGCGGCTGCTGGCGATCACCGGTGACACCAGCGACGCGGACGACGTCGCCTCCGCCGTGCGCCGCGTGGTGGACGCGTGGGGCCGACTGGACAACGTCGTCGCCAACGCCGGTTTCTCACTGCCGGGCAACCTGGAGAGCCACGCGCCCGACGACATGCGTGCGATGGTCCTCACGAACGTCCTGGGCCCGGCCCTGCTGGTGCGGGAAACCCTGCCGCACCTCAGGAACTCCAAGGGCCGGATCGTGATCGTCGGCTCGGTCGCCGGCGTCCGCAACACACCCGGCAACCTCTACTCGGTCACCAAGTGGGCCGCCCACGCACTCGCCGAGAACACCCGCCTGCTGGTCACCAAGGACGGCATCGGCGTCACCGTCGTCGCCCCCGGAGTCGTCGACACCCCCTTCTGGGACGACCGCGGCGGCACCCCCGAGGCGGCCCCCACCATGACCGCCGAGCACATCGCCGACACCATCACCTTCGCCGTCACCCAGCCCCCAGGCGTGGACATCAACCAGATCACCATGCGCCCGACGGGCCAACTCGGCTGAGGCCACACACCTGATCGACGTCCCCAAGGCAGAGCGGCAAAGGCGTCGACGAGATACCGCCCGCCGACATCGTCGACAACAGCCGCCACGGGCTGCCCGACGGCGCCCGGCTCGGGGCGGACCTCGTGGGCACCCAGGGCCCGCAGCCCGTCCACCTGTGAGGGATCCCGGCTGACGGCGACGACGCGCGCCCCCGCCCGACACCACCGGAAGCCCCGGTGACCATCACCCGTCGGCCGAGCAACGGCCCCCCATGCCGCAGCACATGCAGCGCGCTGAGGCCCGCCACGGGAACGGTGCTCAGCGCGCCGGCCGGGACTGGCACCGCGGCTTCCCCCTCCCCCTTGCGGCGGATCGTCGGCTCACCCGCACTCGACGGCTACACGCTGCGCCGAGGCTCAGGCCGAGATCGCCCACCGCCTCGACGACCGCAGCCCCCTCGAACTGCGGCTCCTCATCGAGGTCTTCGTCTCAAGGGTCGATTTCAAGCGGACCCTGCCCGATCCGCCGTTGCGGCAGTCGCCTTCCGGGGGCATGGAGGCAGGTGAGCGGGGCACCCACATGGGTTCGCGCCAATTGCCGGTGAAGCGCTGACGCGGGAGTGGGGAGAGGGTGACGATGCGAGTCAACGATCCGTTCGAACCGGACAGTTGGAGCGCTCGTGACGCGAACTGGTCCCCATTCGCCCGTGCTCATCGAATCCCCCACCATCAAGTTCTCCAGCGCTCCGCAGCGCGTACCGCTGCGGCATCTGGGAAAGCCGTCGCTGCGTACATCGAGGTCCGGCACCCGGCGGCGGGCGCGCGGCGAGATGCCCCGCGTGCTGCTCGTCGTCCCCTCGTACACCCGCGTCGTGGAGCCCTCGCCGATAGGGAGCGGCTTCCGGGCGCTCGGCCTGGACACGTTCGAGGTCATGAAGCGGGCAGGCACCCCGATCGGCCTGCTGCGCATCGCGGCGAACGCCCGCCTCGCCGGCTTCGACGTCCGCATCGTCGACTCCCCCTTCGCCGGCTGGGAACAGGAACGCCGGCACGTCGACCTCGGCGGCGGCAGCACCCTCGTCCGCTACGGCCTCGACGACGAGCAACTCCGCTCCCTCATCGAGGAGTTCGAGCCGGACATCGTCGGCGTCCAGTGCATCTACACCGTCCAGTGGGGCAACGCGCGTGCCCTCGCCGACCTGGTCAAGGACATCGACCCGGCGATCGTGACCGTCACGGGCGGCTCCCACCCCAGCGGCGACTGGCAGTACGCCGTACCCGACTCCCCCTTCGACCACGTGGTCATCAACGAGGCGGACCAGACCTTCACCGCCCTCCTGCGGGCCCTGACCGAGGAGGACGGCGACGTCGACGAGGTTCCCGGCATCGCCTACCGGCGCGGCGACGGCGCCGTCGTCCGGACCACCGCGACCTCGCCGTACATGCGGATCCTGCCCAAGCGGCAGGGGCTGGACCAGCGGCTCGGCATGATGCCGCTGCCCGACTTCGGGATGCTGGACATGCGCCAGTACCAGCAGGGCTACCACTCCTCGGGCAAGAGAGTGCGCGACCACGGCTCCTGGGCGCAGATCTTCTCCACCGTCGGCTGCAACGTCGGCTGCGACTTCTGCTACATCCCGATGGTCAACGGCCCCTGGCGGGCACTCGGCACCGACTGGTTCGACCTGCACCTCGCCGAGATCACGAAACAGGGCGTGACCGAGGTCCTCATCGAGGACGACCATCTCCTGCACGATCCCCTGTACGCGATGAAGGTCTGCGAACTGCTGCGCAAGCACGACCTGCCGTGGGTCGAGGAGGGCGGCCTGAGCCTGTTCAACCTCGTCCTGCTGCACCTGGGCGAGAAGTTCGCCGACAGCATGGACGACACCGAGCGGCGCAACCCCAACTTCCGCAACGTCCTCGCCGCGATGCGGTCCGGGCTCACCTGCCGGGACCTGGTCAGGGCCATGGCCGCCGGGGGCTGCTACAGCGTCTACCTCGCCGTGGAGAGCGCCAACGAGGACAGCCTCGTCGAGTCCGGAAAGCCCCGGCTCAACGCCTTCCAGAAGGCGACCGGGGAGATCGTGGAGTTGTTCACCGAGTACGGCATCCAGGTCACCGGCGGTTTCATGCTCGGCTTCGTCAACCCGCCCGAACAGCCCGGGGGAGAGCCGTACATCGAGTCGCTGGAGCAGATCGAGAAGACCGTCGACTACGCCGTCACGCTCATGGACCACGGTATGGCGTACGCCAACCCCTTCATCGTCACCCCGCTGCCGGGCACGAAGATGTGGGAGTTCCAGAAGGACTACGTCGTACGCCACTACGACAACGGCTGGTCGCACGAGAAGGCGACCATGGCCACGGACAAGTGGAGCGCCGAGGACATCGAGCGCATGCGCCTTGAACTTCTGGTGCGGGCCAACGGGCCTGAGAAAGTGACCGAGATGGTCCGGCGGGGGACCTGGCCCGTGGACGCCTGACCCGGCCCGGTCCGGCTTCGGAACGCGTCCCGGCTAGGGAACGCGCTTCGGCGTCGGAGCGCGTCTCAGCTTCGGCGCCGAGACGAGCGCAGGGCGTCCGCCGAGGCGAGCATGGCCCCGCCGGCGATCAGCACGCTGGCGACGGCGACGGGCCAGCTCGCGTCCGCCTTCCCGGCCGCGACCAGCAGCGCGGTGGACAGCAGCGGCGCGAAGTACGAGAAGGTGCCCAGGAGCCGGATGTCGCCGTGCTTGGTGCCGTGGTCCCACACGTAGAAGGCACCGCCGACCGGACCGAGACCCAGCGCGAACACGGCCAGCCACTGCCAGCCGTCGGGCCACACCGTCGTCTCGAACACCAGATGGCAGACGGCCGCGAGCGCCGCGGTCGCCAGACAGAAGACGGCGACCACGTCCGTGGGAACCTGCGGATAGCGGCGGTTGGCCACCGAGTACGCCGACCACACCAGCGCGCAGACGGCGGCAGCCGCGTACCCGAGCAGGTACTCACCCTTGAGATGCACCCCCTCCCCGCCGGTCACCAGCAGGAAGGTCCCACCGAGCCCCAGCACCGCCCCCGCCATGTGCCACCAGCGCAGCCGCTCACCGGGCAGCAGCGCCGAGAACACGACGATCAGCAGCGGCCACAGATAGGCGATGAGACCGGCGTCGACGGCGGGAGCATTACGCAGAGCCACGAAATAGAAGAAGTGATACCCGAACAACCCCCCGACCCCCAGCGCCCAGGCCCCACCCGGCAGCCCCCGCACAAGCGCCCCACCACCCCGCAACACCCTCGGCAACCCGATCAACCCACCC
>DATCQX010000536.1:0-2148 GCA_036569285.1 Streptomyces sp. | reverse complement strand
AGGACCTGGTCGACCTGTTGGGTGATCTTGTCCTCGTACAGCTTCAGCTTCTCCGCCGGGGTGCTGCCCGGCCACTGGTACGGGAAGCCCCGGTGGATGTCCGTCATGTAGATGTAGACGTCGCCGTCCGTGGAGTCCGCGAGCGGCTTCACCACGTCCAGCGCGTCCGCGCCCGGGTGCTGCGGCCCGTCCTGCGCCTTCGTCGACACCGTCCGCAGGCCCATGCCCTCGATGAGGTTGTTCGTCGGCACGTCCGGCCCGTACACCCCGTACAGCGTCCCCGACGCGCCGCCGTGGAACGCGCCGGTGTCCGAGGTGAGATCGACGGTCAGCGCGCCTTCGCGGACGACGGTGACGGTCGCGGTGACGGCCCGTCCGGCGGCGGTTCCGGCGACCGTGAACGTGCCGGGTCGCGCGTACTTGTCGGCGGGGACGGCGTCCCAGGTGATCGGGGCGTCGCGGTCGTAGCCGTCGGAGTAGGAGGCGCGGGCCGAGGCCGGGAGGGGCGGGGCCGTGCCGGTCGTTGTCCGGACCTCGAACGCCGTCTGCGAGAGTGCGGTGAGTGTGGGGAGCGTGCCGATCTGGCTCGCGACCTGCTCGGGGCTGAGGGCGGTGTGCCAGACGGCGAAGTCGTCGATCGAGCCCTTGAGGAGGGGGTCGGGGTGGAAGGACTTGCCGATGTACCCGGCCGTCGTCGCCGAACTCGCCAGCAGATCCTTCGCCTTGACGTTCGTCGCCGCCGAGGAGACCGCGACGCCGTCGAGGTAGGTGGTGACCCGGCCCGCTGCGGTGTCGAGGGTGACGGTGATCGTCCGCCACTGGCCGGCGGGGAGCGGGGCGTATCCGGAGACCTGCGCCTCGCCGCCTCCGCCGCCCGTGGTGAGGGCCGTGCGCAGGACGCTGCCGTTGGTGGGGGTCGTGAACAGGTACCGGGAGGTGTCGGTGCCGAGGTCGAAGATCCGCTGCCAGGGTGAGGCGTCGGTGTCCCACTTCACGCGGGCCGAGACCGTCAAGTCGCTGGCGTCGCCGATGACTTCGCGCGGGAGGCGGACGTACGCGCCGGACGAGGTGGGGGCGCCGCCGGGCAGGGCGAGGGCCTTGCCGCCGTCGGCGCCCGCGACGGAGGCGGCCGTGGAGGGGTTGACCAGGGTCGCGGTGAGGTTGTTGCCGGAGGTGTCGGTGATGCGGCCCGAGGCGGTGTCGTCCTGGTCGAAGGTGTAGCGGGCGACGGGGGCGGGGGTGTCCGCCGCCGCGTGGGCGGGGGTCGCGGGGCCGGCCAGGAGGCCGGCGCCGAGGGCCAGGGCGACTGCGGCGGGGGCGCGGCGCGGGGCGTCTCTCTCAGGGGATGGCATGGATCGCGTCCTCAATCCTGTGGGTCGTCATGAGTCGAACCGGTTCGATCAGGGGCTGGTGGGGGCGGAGGGGAGAACGAGTCGTCGAACCGGTTCGGGAAGCTAGCATCGGCGCGAGGGACCGGCAATCCCCTCAACACCGGTTGTTTCCGGCGTGAGTGAAGTCGCGCCGGGGGTGTTGACAGAGGTTCGGGCAGTTCCTACCTTCGCTTCACGCGAACCGGTTCGACTGTGGAGGAGTGCCCGTGAACATCGGTGAGATCGCGCGGCGGGCCGGTGTCTCCCGGAGCACCGTCTCCTACGCCCTCAGCGGCAAGCGCCCCGTCTCCGACGAGACCCGCCGGGGGATCCAGCGGGTCATCGACGACCTCGGCTACCGCCCCAACGCCTCCGCCCGAGCCCTCGCCAACGGCCGCACCAGCACCATCGGCCTGGTCTTCCCGCCCGCCGGCGACCACTACACCGGCATGCAGCTCGACTTCATCGGCAGCGTCGTCGAAGCGGCGGCCTCCTACGACTACGACGTCCTCCTCTCGCCCAGCGGCGTCGACAGCGACCGCTCCTTCCAACGCCTCCTGGGGGAGCGGCGCGTGGACGGCGCGATCCTCATGGAGATCCGCCTCCAGGACGACCGCGTCGACCACCTGGCCGCCCTCGGCTTCCCCGCCGTCACCATCGGCCGCACCGCGCACCCCGAGACCAGCTGGTGGGTCGGCGTCGACCACACCGCGCTCGCCGCGGCCTGCGTCCACCACCTCGCCGACCTCGGCCACCGGCGCATCGCCCTCGTCAACCG
>DATCQX010000535.1:0-9800 GCA_036569285.1 Streptomyces sp. | reverse complement strand
CACTCCACCACCGCTACCCAGCTGCGGGCAGTCGTGCCGCTAGGGGCGGCACGGGTGGGCGCAGCGGCACCCCGCCAGCGCGGGTGAGCGAAACGCCCCCCACCCCAGCCATCCGCCGCCCCGCACCCACCCCACAACCCCAGCCGCCCCGAAGCCCCGCTACTCCCCCGAAGCCGCAGTCTTCTTCGCAGCCGCCGCGGTCGTCTTCTTCGCAGTGGTTGTCTTCTTGGCGGCAGTCTTCTTCGCGGCAGCCGTCTTGGTGGCGGCGGCCTTCTTGGCCGGAGCCTTCTTCGCGGGCGCCTTCTTGGCGGTCTTCTTCGCCGGCCCCTTCGCCCGCTTCTCGGCGAGGAGTTCGTAGCCCCGCTCGGGGGTGATCTCCTCGACGCTGTCCCCGGACCGGAGCGTCGCGTTGGTCTCGCCGTCGGTGACGTACGGCCCGAACCGCCCGTCCTTGACGACGACGGGCTTCCCGCTGACGGGATCCGCGCCCAGCTCCTTCAGCGGCGGCTTGGCCGCGGCCCGCCCCCGCTGCTTGGGCTGGGAGTAGATCTCCAGCGCCTCTTCGAGGGTGATGGTGAAGAGCTGGTCCTCGGTCTGGAGGGACCGCGAGTCGGTGCCCTTCTTGAGGTACGGCCCGTAGCGCCCGTTCTGCGCGGTGATCTCGACGCCCTCGGCGTCCGCACCGACCACACGGGGCAGCGACATCAGCTTGAGGGCGTCGTCGAGAGTGACGGTGTCGAGGGACATCGACTTGAACAGCGAGGCGGTCCGCGGCTTCACCGCGTTCTTCCCGGTCTTCGGCGTCCCCTCGGGCAGCACCTCGGTGACGTACGGCCCGTACCGGCCGTCCCGGGCGATGATCTGGTGCCCGGAGACGGGGTCGGTGCCCAGCTCGAAGTCCCCGCTGGGCTTGGCCAGCAGCTCCTCCGCGAGTTCGACGGACAGCTCGTCCGGCGCGAGGTCCTCGGGGATGTCCGCGCGCTGGTGCCCCTCGGAGTCCTTCTCGCCGCGTTCGATGTACGGCCCGTAGCGGCCGACCCGCAGGACGATGCCGTTGTCGACGGGGAACGACGACACCTCGCGCGCGTCGATCGCGCCGAGGTCGGTCACCAGCTCCTTGAGCCCGCCGAGGTGGTCCCCGTCGCCGTTGCCGGCGTCGGCCGCGCCGCCCGCGTCCCCCGCGCCCTCGCCGAAGTAGAACCGCTTCAGCCACGGCACGGACTGGGCCTCGCCGCGCGCGATGGCGTCGAGGTCGTCCTCCATCTTGGCGGTGAAGTCGTAGTCGACGAGCCGCCCGAAGTGCTTCTCCAGGAGGTTGACGACGGCGAAGGACAGGAACGACGGGACGAGCGCCGTGCCCTTCTTGAAGACGTAGCCGCGGTCGAGGATGGTGCCGATGATCGACGCGTACGTCGACGGGCGGCCGATCTCGCGCTCTTCGAGCTCCTTGACGAGGGACGCCTCGGTGTAGCGGGCCGGGGGCTTCGTCGCGTGCCCGTCGACCGTGATCTCCTCGGCGGTCAGCGGGTCGCCCTCGGCGACCTGGGGCAGGCGCCGCTCACGGTCGTCCAGTTCGGCGTTCGGGTCGTCCGCGCCCTCGACGTACGCCTTCAGGAAGCCGTGGAAGGTGATCGTCTTGCCGGAGGCGCTGAACTCGACGTCCCGGCCGTCGGCCGCGGTGCCGCCGATCTTGACGGTGACGCTGTTGCCCGTGGCGTCCTTCATCTGGGAGGCGACCGTGCGCTTCCAGATCAGCTCGTAGAGGCGGAACTGGTCGCCGGTGAGGCCGGTCTCGGCGGGGGTGCGGAAACGATCACCCGAGGGGCGGATCGCCTCGTGGGCCTCCTGCGCGTTCTTGACCTTGCCGGCGTACGTGCGCGGGGCGGAGGGGAGGTAGTCGGCGCCGTACAGCTGGGTGACCTGCGCGCGGGCGGCGGTGACGGCCGTGTCGCTGAGGGTCGTGGAGTCCGTACGCATGTAGGTGATGAAGCCGTTCTCGTACAGCTTCTGGGCCACCTGCATGGTCGCCTTCGCGCCGAAGCCGAGCTTGCGGCTGGCCTCCTGCTGGAGGGTCGTCGTACGGAAAGGGGCGTACGGCGAGCGGCGGTACGGCTTGGACTCGACCGACCGGACGGCGAACCGGGTCTCCTCGAGGGCGGCGGCCAGGGCGCGGGCGTTCGCCTCGTCGAGGTGGAGGATCTGCTCGCTCTTGAGTTGTCCCAGGGAGTCGAAGTCGCGGCCCTGAGCGACTCGCCTGCCGTCGACGGTCTGGAGGCGGGCGACCAGCGACGACGGGTCCGACGAGTCCCCGGCGCGGCCGGTCGCGAAGGTCCCCGTCAGGTCCCAGTACTCAGCGGAACGAAAAGCGATCCGCTCGCGTTCCCGCTCGACGACAAGTCGTGTCGCGACGGACTGGACGCGGCCCGCCGACAGCTTCGGCATGACCTTCTTCCACAGGACCGGCGAGACCTCGTAGCCGTAGAGGCGGTCGAGGATGCGGCGGGTCTCCTGGGCGTCGACGAGCTTCTGGTTGAGCTGGCGCGGGTTGGCGACGGCGGCCCGGATGGCGTCCTTGGTGATCTCGTGGAACACCATGCGCTTGACCGGGATGGTCGGCTTGAGGACCTGCTGGAGGTGCCACGCGATGGCCTCGCCCTCGCGGTCCTCATCGGTGGCCAGGAAGAGTTCGTCGGACTCCTTGAGGAGGTCCTTGAGCTTCTTGACCTGCGCGCGCTTGTCGGCGTTGATCACGTAGATGGGCTGGAAGTCGTGTTCGACGTCCACGCCGAGGCGGCGTACCTCGCCGGTGTACTTCTCCGGCACCTCGGCGGCGCCGCTGGGAAGGTCACGGATGTGCCCGACGCTGGCCTCGACGATGTAGCCGGGGCCGAGATAGCCCTTGATCGTCTTCGCCTTGGCGGGCGACTCGACGATGACGAGTCGCCG
This sequence comes from Streptomyces sp., assembly GCA_036569285.1. Taxonomy (GTDB): domain Bacteria; phylum Actinomycetota; class Actinomycetes; order Streptomycetales; family Streptomycetaceae; genus Streptomyces. Next base: position 6,854 of record DATCQX010000535.1, on the reverse strand, counting down.
ACCGCCCTTCACGGTCTCGCTTGTCGGGGACAACTTCGCTCTTCTCTCCGGTCGACGCTGGGGCCTCCCCAGGCTTCGTCCCGGGGCACAGTCATGGTGACGCTGCGGAGTGTGACGGTACATCCCGCCCCCGTGTCAAACGGGAAAAGCCCGCAACGGCCACTCGAACGGTAACCCGACTACCGCCATTCCTGCCGCCCGGAGTGTCGACCGACGCTTTTCCGACGGCCGGGGGCACACCGCCCCTCCTGCCGGTACGGCGCTCCCGCGCGGGGCGTCGCCCTGTCCTCCGAGGCGTGCGCCCGGCCCCTCTCAGACCCGCGTGAGGCACCATGCGGCGAGGGCGAGCGACGCCACGCCGGCGGCTGTCGCGAACGTCACCGAGACCCCTTGCCGCACCCCGTGGGCGACCGGCTGGCGCTGGCGCGCGCGTACGGCCGTCCACACCAGCAGTCCGCCCCCGAACAGGGCGAACACCGCCCCCGCGAAGATCGCCGGCCCGCTCTCCATACCCGTCCCCGCCCCCTCGTCCCGCCCCACCCGCGTGGGGCTCCCGGGGACCCTCCCACGCGCGGACAACACCCCGGCGAACCCGAGGTGAACACGCCCCCGACACCGGCCCGCCCCTTTCCCGCGCAGCGCCGCACACGCCGGGCACACACCACCCACGCGCGGGTGACTTTCCAGCCGACTTCGAGAAAGGGACGAGCGGGGGGCACGGCCCGTCTTCAACTGTTCGGGGAAGGGGAACGAGCCGGGGGGGCGGACGCGGGCACGCGTGCGTGGGCATCGCTCGGCTGCCTCGCGCTCACGAAACGCGGCCACGCGCGCGTGGAAGCCTCCGCCCCGCCCTCACTCCGTGACCGGCTCCAGGAACCCCTGCTCCACCAGCAGCCGGATCTGCGCAGGCGTCCGGTCCCGCAGCACGACCGGATCCTCGCCGACGAGTTGGGCGATCGCGTCGAGGATCACCCCGGCGCTCAGTGACCCGTCGCACACGCCCGCGAACCCGGCGCCGACGGTGTCGACCTTGGTGGCGCGCCGCATCCCCCGGTGCTGCCGCAGGACGACGTGTTCGGGGTCGTCGGCGCCGGGCAGGCCGACCTGTTCCTGGACGACCTCGGAGGCGAGCCGGAAGTGGGCGGTGAGGAGGGCGGCGTCGTCGTGGTCGCGGAGGTAGTCGACGCGTTCGAAGTGCGCGCGGATCGCGTCCCCGAGGGGCTGCTCGACGGAGTGCGGCCACTCCTCGACGGTGACGGACGGCTCGGCGGCGTCCGTCTTGCGCAGGGTGATCCACCCGAACCCGACGGCCCTGACCTTGCGCGCCTCGAACTCGTCCAGCCAGGCGTCGTAGCGCGCCTGGTAGTCGGCCGGGTCGTCGCGGTGGTCACCCGCGTCGCGCAGCCACAGTTCGGCGTACTGCGTGACGTCCTGGACCTCGCGCTGGACGACCCAGGCGTCGCACCCGCGCGGGATCCAGGAGCGCAGCCGGTCCTGCCAGTCCTCGCCCTCGACGTGCTGCCAGTTGGCGAGGAACTGCGCGTACCCGCCGTCGGCGAGCCGCTGCCCGGCGCCCTGGACGACCGCGCGGCACAGGTCGTCGCCGCCCATCCCGCCGTCCCGGTAGGTCAGCCGGGCGCCGGGGGAGATGACGAAGGGCGGGTTGGAGACGATCAGCTCGTACGACTCGTCGTCCCGCAGCGGCTCGTACAGCGAACCCGCGCGCAGGTCCGCCGCGGGTGCGCCGGAGAGCGCGAGCGTGAGGGCGGTGATGTGCAGGGCGCGCGGGTTGAGGTCGGTGGCCGTCACGCGCGTGGCGTGCCGGGAGGCGTGCAGTGCCTGGATGCCGGAGCCGGTCCCGAGGTCGAGCGCGGTGGCGACGGGCGTGCGGACGGTGATCCCCGCGAGGGTCGTCGAGGCGCCGCCGACGCCGAGGACGACGGCCTCGTTCCGCTTCCCGATCCCGCCTGCCCCGCCGACCGCGCACCCGAGGTCGGACACGACGAACCAGTCCTCCCCGTCGGGCCCGCCGTACGGACGGACGTCGACGGTGGCCGCGACGTCGTCGCGCACGCGTGTCAGCCAGCCGCTCTCCACGCAGACGTCGACCGGCAGAACGTCGGCCACGCGCGCGTGGGGCACCGGTTGCTGCAGCAGGAAGAGCCGTACGAGCGCCTCCAGCGGCGTGTCCCCGCGCGTCGCGCGCAGCGCGGGCACGGTCTCGCTGCGGGCCAGCGCGGCGTACGCGGGTGCGCCGAGCAGTTCCAGCAGCCCGTCCGCGGTGAAGGAGGCCGCGAGCAGCGCCTCCCGCAGCCGGGCGGTCGCATCGGCGTGTTCGGACGAGGGCAGCGGCAAGAGGTTGGCTTCACTCACGCGCCCATTCTCCCCCGCCCGCGAGCCGGGCCCCCGAGGACGCCCCTCAGCCCGCCGCGGCTCCACTGGGCGACGCCGTTCCACCCGTCGGCTTCGACGCGGACGGTGAGGCCGCCGGTGCCGAGGACGTGGGCGCCGGGGTGGTCACCGGGTCGATGGACGGTGCCGGGATCGCCGTCTGCTTGCACGTGTCCTGTTCGATCATCGCCCGCTTCACGTCCCCGGTCTCCAGATCCGTGAGCGCGGTGTCGCTGGTCTTGAGCCCCTTGAGGTCGGTGGCGACGGCTTCGAGGCCGATGGAGAACTTGGCCTCGCTCTTGGTGTCGAGGGCGTCGGTCTTGGTCTTGAGGCCGGCGTACGACGTGGAGAGGGAGGTGAGCGCCTGGACGGCGTTCTGCTGCTTCGTGGCGCCGTTCTCGACCCCGGGAGGCGCCCCGGCGCCGCTGATGGCGTCGGCGAGCCCCTTGTACCCCTCGGCCTGCGCCTGGAAGGCCTGGGAGAGCGTCTGCTGGACCTCCTTCGGGGGGAGGCCGTTGCTGGAGACCTTCTGGATCGAGGCGCTGGCCGTGTCGATCTTGGCCTTGAGCGCGGGGACGTCCGAGCAGAGCTTGCCCGCCCAGGCGACGAGGTCCTTGTTGACCTCGTCCTTCTTCTCGTTGCTGCACCCCGACAGCGTCAGTATCAGAACCGCACCGCCGGACAGCGCGGCCACGAGCTTCTTGTTCACCGGATCGGTCCCTTCCATGGCTCTCGGCCCCGGAAGATACACGCCACCCGGAGGGCCAGTTCTGAGAGAACGGACCCTACGGGCGTTATCGGCATATTTGTTCCCGAGTCTCAAGGAGAGAGAAGGCTCACGGAACAACCGCCCGCCGCTCCGCCCCGGCGTCGTCCCCGGCCCCCTCTCCCGCCTCGTCCCCCACGGCGATCCCCCTCCGCTTGGACACGTACACCGCGCCCACGATCACCGCGAGCGCGATCACAGCGACCACCACCCGTACCCAGACACTCTTGTCCACCCCGTACGAGAACTTGATCACAGCGGGGGCGATGAGCAGGGAGACCAGGTTCATGACCTTCAGGAGCGGGTTGATGGCAGGCCCGGCGGTGTCCTTGAAGGGGTCCCCGACGGTGTCGCCGATGACGGTCGCGGCATGCGCCTCGCTCCCCTTCCCCCCGTGATGCCCGTCCTCGACGAGCTTCTTGGCGTTGTCCCACGCGCCCCCGGAGTTCGCGAGGAAGACGGCCATCAGCGTGCCCGCCCCGATCGCCCCGGCGAGATACGCCCCGAGCGCGCCGACGCCGAGCGTGAACCCGACGAAGATGGGCGCCATGACGGCCAGCAGTCCCGGCGTGGCCAGTTCCCGCAGCGCGTCCTTCGTACAGATGTCGACGACACGCCCGTACTCGGGTTTCTCGGTGTAGTCCATGATCCCGGGGTGCTCCCGGAACTGCCGCCGCACCTCGAAGACGACGGAACCGGCCGACCGGGACACGGCGTTGATGGCCAGCCCGGAGAACAGGAACACGACGGCCGCGCCCGCGATCAGCCCGACGAGGTTGTTGGGCTGCGAGATGTCCATCATCAGACTCATCGGCGCCCCGGGCCCGCTGAGCTGCTCCCCGACGTCCCGCGCGCCGGTGGTGATGGCGTCCCGGTACGACCCGAAGAGCGCCGAGGCGGCGAGGACGGCGGTGGCGATCGCGATCCCTTTGGTGATCGCCTTGGTCGTGTTGCCGACGGCGTCGAGGTTGGTGAGCACCTGCGCGCCCGCGCCTTCGACGTCCCCGGACATCTCGGCGATGCCCTGCGCGTTGTCGGAGACCGGACCGAAGGTGTCCATGGCGACGATCACCCCGACGGTCGTCAGCAGCCCCGTCCCGGCCAGCGCGACCGCGAACAGCGCCAGCATGATCGACGTCCCGCCGAGCAGGAACGCCCCGTACACGCCCAGGCCGATCAGAAGGGCGGTGTAGACGGCGGATTCGAGGCCGATGGAGATGCCGGCCAGGACGACCGTCGCGGGGCCCGTGAGGGACGTCTTGCCGATGTCGCGCACGGGCCGCCGCGTCGTCTCCGTGAAGTACCCGGTGAGTTGCTGGATCAGCGCCGCGAGGACGATCCCGATCGCGACGGCGATCAGCGCGAGGACGCGTGGATCGCCGTCCTTGCCGCTGATCGCGGTGTCGGTGACGCCGTCCAGGTCGCCGTACGAACCCGGCAGGTACACGAAGACGGCGACGGCGACGAGTGCGAGGGAGATCACGGCCGAGATGAAGAAACCGCGGTTGATGGCGCTCATGCCGCTGCGGTCGGCGCGGCGGGGGGCCACCGCGAAGATGCCGATCATGGCGGTGATCACGCCGATCGCCGGGACAAGCAGCGGGAACGCGAGCCCCGCGTCCCCGAAGGCGGCCTTGCCGAGGATCAGCGCGGCGACCAGGGTGACGGCGTACGACTCGAAGAGGTCGGCGGCCATGCCCGCGCAGTCCCCGACGTTGTCGCCCACGTTGTCCGCGATGGTCGCGGCGTTGCGCGGGTCGTCCTCCGGGATGCCCTTCTCGACCTTGCCGACGAGGTCGGCGCCGACGTCGGCGGCCTTGGTGAAGATGCCGCCGCCGACCCTCATGAACATGGCGATGAGGGCCGCGCCGAGCCCGAAGCCCTCCAGCACCTTCGGGGCGTCGGCCGCGTAGACGAGGACGACACAGGAGGCGCCGAACAGCCCGAGGCCGACGGTGAACATGCCGACGACCCCACCGGTACGGAAGGCGATCTTCATCGCTTTGTGCACTGCATCCGTTGAGCCGGCTCCGCCGGCGGGAGCGGTGAGATCTTTTTCCGGCTCCCCCTCGGCCGGAGTCGCTTCTCTGGCCGCCGCCGCGACCCGCACATTACTGCGCACCGCGAGCCACATGCCGATATAGCCGGTGGCCGCGGAGAATCCCGCGCCTATCAGAAAGAACAGCGAACGTCCGATCCGCTGTTTCCAGTCGTCGGCGGGCAGCAGGAACAGCAGGAAGAACACGATCACCGCGAACACGCCGAGCGTGCGGAGTTGCCTCGCGAGATACGCGTTCGCGCCTTCCTGGACCGCCGCCGCGATCTCCTTCATCCGGCTGGTGCCCTCGCCCGCGGCCAGCACCTGCCGCAGCAGCACCCCCGCGACGGCGAGTGCCGCCAGCGCGACGACAGCGATGACCGCGATCAGGACACGATTTCCGTCGGTCAGCTCCGCCATTCGTCCTCCTTGACGCTTGGGCTGAGCTCAAAGATGTGGACGGATTGTAGGTACCGGAACCCGATCAATACAGTGCGAGGCAAGCAGAATTCGCCGCCGCGTCAAGTAATGCACCGGGGGCATTAAGATTCTTTTGACGAATCCACTGTAATTGTTAATGCCCGTGCCCGCACATGCCGAAGGGCCCCACTCGGGGGCCCTTCAGGTACTGCACAGCGTCACGCCGGTGTGGTAGGCCACGTCATCCGGATGAGGCCGGGGGTGACCTGGACGTCGTCCACGAGCCCGCTGATGACCGCGAGGCCCATGTCGTCCTCCTCGGTCTCGCCGCCGGACGCCCCGCCGGGGGCGGCGGTCGGCGCCTCGTCGCCGACCTCGATGGAGAACTGCTTCTCCTCCTCGATCAGCGCGACCTTGACGGGCGCGGTGAGTCCGGCGCTCTGGTGGAGCCCGACGGCGCGCGTGCACGCTTCGCCGACGGCGAGCCGGACCTCGTCGAGTACGGCCTCGTCCACTCCGGCCCTGCGCGCCACCGCTGCCGCCACCAGTCGGGCGGTCCTGACGTGCTCGGGCAGCGCGCTGAAGCGGAGTTCAACGGTGGCCATGCGTCCCCCTCGGAACTACGGGCGTGCGTGTGGGAAGGCCGGACCGCGGCTGACGGCGGTCCGGTCCCCCCGGTTGTTCGTTTCTCGTGCCGTCGCGGTCTGGGTCAGTCGGTGGACTGGACCGCGTCCTCGACCGAGGTGTGGATCGGGAACACCTTGGTGAGGCCGGTGATGCGGAAGATCTTCAGAATGCGCTCCTGGTTGCAGACCAGGCGCAGCGAGCCCTCGTGGGCACGCACACGCTTGAGGCCGCCGACCAGCACGCCGAGCCCGGTGGAGTCGAGGAAGTCCACGCCCTCCATGTCGACGACGAGGTGGAAATTCCCGTCGTTCACCAGCTCGACCAGCTGCTCGCGCAGCTTGGGCGCGGTATATACGTCGATTTCGCCACCGACCTTGACGATCGTGCGATCGCCGATGGTCTCGGTCGACAGGGACAGGTCCACGGATCCTCCAGCACCTTGCTATCGAGCGGTCGCCCCTCGGGAACACCTAGGCAGGAGCCCCTGGACGGTTCGCCAGCCGCGATGGCATTCAATCACTTACCGGCAGGCGTGCACGACGCCTTCGCTCCATTGTCCGTCACGCCGGTGACACACTCGGTGCCGATGGCCAAGAATCACCGATCCGATCG
>DATCQX010000534.1:0-2720 GCA_036569285.1 Streptomyces sp. | reverse complement strand
TGGCCACCCCGCGCCACCACGGGTCGACCGCCGGCACCGCGCCCGGCTCGAACGGCTCCCCCGGCCGCGGCGAAGCCATCGCGACCCCGGCCTTGTGCGCCAGGAGCATCGTCCGCTCGGCCGGCTCCGCCCACGCATGGGCCGCGAGATTGAACGTCCCCCAGTGGATCGGCAGCAGCACACCCTGTGCCGCGTCCCCGCCCTGGAGGTCCAGATGGGATCGCAGCGCCTCGTCGGGGGTCATGTGGATGTCCGGCCACAGGTCGGAGTACGCGCCGAGCTGGATCATCGTGGCGTCGAAGGGTCCGAAAGCCGCGCCGATCTCCTTGAAGCCGTCGAAGTACCCGGTGTCACCGCTGTGGTAGACCCGGTGCTCCTCGCCGGAGACCACCCAGGAGGCCCACAGCGTGTGCTGGGTGTTCCGCAGTCCGCGTCCGCAGAAGTGCCGAGCCGGCGTGGCCGTCAGCGTCAGTCCGGCGACCTGGGTCGACTCGTGCCAGTCCAGCTCGCGCAGCCGGTCCGCGGACACGCCCCAGTGCTCGAGATGGGCTCCCACCCCGAGCGGCACGGCGAACACCGTGTCCGTCCCGGCGAGTGCCTTGATGGTGGGCATGTCCAGATGGTCGTAGTGGTCGTGGGAGATCACGACCACGTCGACCGGGCCGAGCGCGGCGAGCGGCAGCGGCACCGGGTGGAGCCGCTTGGGCCCGACGAAGGGGAACGGGGAGCACCGCTCGCCCCAGACGGGATCGAACAGCACCCGGCGTCCGTCGATCTCGGCGAGCACGCTGGAGTGGCCCATCCAGGTCACCCGCAGGCCGGTGACGGGGGGTTTCGCGAGGTCGGCGAGGGTCGTCGCGTGCACGGGGATCGTGCCGGACGGGGCTCGGCGAGCGCGCGCCTCCTTGTCGAAGTACGTCTTCACGAAGTTCGCGGCGGCTCCCCCGAGGCGGTCCTCGGGCGTACCGCCGGGGTTCTGGAAGACACCGTCCCTGAAGTGGGGCGATCTGCGGATCCGCGCCATGCGCTCACCGCTCGGGTCCACGCCGAACGCCTCGGGCGTCAGTGCGCGGAGCCCTGAGCTCAGGGAACGGGAACCGGCCACGGTACCTCCTGGTGGAATCGCCGAGGAGTCCACTATAGGTCGGCCCACCGACAAACGGAACGAGGGTCCCGGTTCGCCGGAGGGCCGCCGGGAAACGCCGAGACCGCCCGGAACATCGTCCGGACGGCCTGGGCGAGCGGCGTCATGAGCTTTCTCGGGACCCGGCGGGGGCTCAGGGGACCGGCGTTCCCCGGGCAGGTCGGGGCCTTGCGCGCGGAGTCCCGGTTTCGGCGCCACGGTGCACCAGGCATCACCCCGCTCGGGGGCTCGGTCGAGGCCAGGACGCAGAGACGGTCGGGGACCCCACGCGCGGGCGCTCAGTCCAGCTCGTACACCGCCGTCACCGACGACGTCGCCTTGATCTCTCCGGGCGCGATCGGGACGGCGCCGAGTCCGCCGGCCGGCATGTCGGCGGCCATCGGCGGGGTCGGGGTGAGGTAGCCGGTGCCGCCCTCGTTGAGGGTGACCAGGCGCCCGAGGTGACGGCCGCTGAGGGAGGCGTACTGCTGCGCCTTGCTGCGCGCGTCGGCGAACGCGGCCTTGCGGGCGGCGCGCTGGAGGGGCTCGCGGTCCGCGAGGTCGAAGACGACCGAGTTGACGCGACCGGCGTCCCCGGTGGCGTCGGTGACGGCCTGGAGGACGGTGCCGGTGCGATCGATGGCACGGACGTTCACCACGAAGGACTGGGCGGCCCGGTACCCGGTGAGCACGGCGTTGCCGCTCTGGTAGTCGTAGACGGGCCCGAGGGACACCCCGTCCGTACGGACGTCCTTGTCGGCGATCTGCTGCTTGCGGACCGCCTTCAGCAGCGCGTCCGCCGCCTTGTTCTGCGCGGCCATCGCCGCCTTCGCCGTCTTGGCGGTCGCCTCCACACCGACACCGAGGACCGCGAGGTCCGGCTCGGCGGTCGCACTGCCGTCGCCGGTCACAGTGACGGTCGTCGGCGCGTGCGCCGCGCGCGCGTACACAGGCGCGGAAGCGTGCCCGCCCTCCAGCGCCGCGGCGCCGGGCGCGGCGATCGCGGGCAGACCGAGGGCGAGCAAGGTCACGGCAAGCGCGGAGGTGGCTCGGGACGTGCGGGTACGGGGCATGCGGGCCGGTCCTTACACAGGTCGGGGACGATACGACGCCGACCCGGAGAAGCCCCCGATCGGCGCACACCCATCCCAGCACCCGCCCCCGTTCCCCCACCCGCACCACACCCGTACGATCACCTCACTGGCGGATCCCCCGTGACACGCACCGAAACGCCTCCGCTGCGCCACCCACGCGCGGGTGGGGCAGGGCTGGGCACACGCACAGAGGCACACCGGGCAGAGGTTGCCTACCAACTCGGGTGGTTGTCGGTGCGTGGGCGGCTGCGGGCCCGTCGTGGCCGTTCGCGCAGTTCCCCGCGCCCCTAAAAGGCGGCTGCGCCGCCATACGCCCGCCGTCGTGTCTTCGCCTTCGTCTCGGCTGTGGTTGGCCGTGGTGCGCCCACTAGCTCGGGTGGTTTTGGTGAGTGGGCGACTGCGGGTGCGTTGTGGCCGTTCGCGCAGTTCCCCGCGCCCCTAGAAGGCGGCTGCGCCGCCCCAAGCGTCCGCCGTCGTGTCTCCGCCTTCGTCTCAGTTGTGGC
>DATCQX010000533.1:0-2635 GCA_036569285.1 Streptomyces sp. | reverse complement strand
GGCCGCCGCGATGTAGATCAGCTCCTGCCCGACGCCCTCGCCCGACTGCACGGTGTTGAAGGAGAACAGGTTGTGCATGCCGATGAACCAGGCGCCGAACCCGACGGCCATGAACAGGGTGATCTTCGTGAAGTTCACGGGGACGCCGACCGCGCGGGCGGACTCCTTGTTGCCGCCGACCGCGAAGACCCAGTTGCCGTACTTGGTGCGCAGCAGGATCCAGGTGGCCAGCGCCGCGAAGACGAGCCACCACACCACGGTGACCTTGATCTCGACGTCCCCGATGTGGAAGGAGGACGCGAAGACCTCGCGGGCCTGGTCGAAGCCGTCCATGTCGCTGATGTCGTCGGTCGCGACGTTGCCGGTGACCCATTTGGTGATCGCGAGGTTCGCGCCCTGGAGGATGAGGAACGTGCCGAGGGTGACGAGGAAGCTGGGCAGTCCGGTCCTGACGACCATCCAGCCGTTGAACGCGCCGACCGCCAGGGAGACGACGAGGGCGGCGATCACACCGACCCATACGTTCATGGTGAGTTGGTAGCTGAGCATGGAGGCGGTGAGCGCGGAGGAGATGACCGCGACGCCGGAGGAGAGGTCGAACTCGCCGCCGATCATCAGGAGTGCGACCGGCAGGGCCATGATGCCGATGGTCGACGACTGGTAGAGGACCGTCGCCATCGAGCCGCCGTCGCGCAGGGTCGGCGCGGTGATCAGGAAGAAGACGAACACCGCCGCGGCCCCGAGGAAGACACCCACCTCGGGGCGGGCCAACCACCGTATGAACAGGGGGCGTTGCGCCGTCCGGCCGTCCTTCTGCGGGGCCGGGGGTGCGAGTTGCGCCGTGCTCATCACCGCGTCCCCTTCGCCGCGTATTCGGCGACCTTCTCGACGTTGGTCTTGTCGACGAACGCGGGGCCGGTCAGCACGGCCTGCTCGCCGCCGCCGCTGTAGTTGCCGTTGTTCTTGTAGAGCCACAGGCCGTCGATCGCCAGGTAGCCCTGGAGGTAGGGCTGTTGGTCGACGGCGAACTCGATGCTGCCGCTCTGGACCGCCTTGACGAGTTCCTTGTTGAGGTCGAAGGTGGCGACCTTCGCCTTCGAGCCCGCCTCGGAGACCGACTTGACGGCGGTCAGCGCGAAGGGCGCGCCGAGGGTGACGACGCGGTCGATGCCGGTGTCCTGGCGGAGTTTGGCGGTGATCGTCGACTGCACGGACGGCATGTCGGTGCCGTTGACGTTGAGGATCTCGGTGGTGCCCTTGAAGGTCTTCTTCAGCCCGTCGCAGCGCTGGGTGAGGCCCACGTTGCCCTGTTCGTGGACGACGCAGACGACCTTCTTCGCGCCGTCGGTGTTGAGGCGCCCGCCGAACGCCTCGCCCGCGACGGACTCGTCCTGCCCGAAGAATTCGAGGAGGCCGAGGCTCTTCCAGTCGCTGAGGCCGGAGTTGAGGCCGACGACGGGTATCCCGGCGGCCTTCGCCTTGGCGATGACGGTCTTCAGGGCGTCGGGCTTGGCGAGGGTGACGGCGATGCCGTCGACCTTCTGGTCGATGCCGTTCTGCACCAGGTTCGCCTGGTTCCCGGCCACGGGGTCGTGGGAGTAGACCAGTTCGATGTTGTCCTTCTGGGCCGCGGCCTCGGCGCCCTTGCGGACGGTGTCCCAGAAGGTGTCGCCGGCGGGGGCGTGGGTGACCAGGGCGATCTTCATACGGGGTGTGGTGGCCTTGCCCGCGGAGGCGCCGGAGGAGGGGTTCTCCTCGGCCTTCTTCCCGCCGGAGCTGCTGGAACACCCCGCGACGGTGAGAGCCGCGGCTGCGGCGAGGGCCACGAGCGGGACGATTCTGCGGGAGCGGGCTGACGTTGCACTGACCATTTCCGGCACCTCACTGTGCGGGACGCTGCGCTGTTGGGACGGGATCAAAGTCCCTGCCGAACCCGGTGTCAATACTTTGTCAAGACATCAATTAGCTATGAGGTCCGAATGTAAGAACAAACCATTGACAGGGGAGACCGCCGGGACCTACACCTGAGAAACGCATACTCCGGAGCCGATCTCTACCCCCGAGGAGGTGCCTCGCATGCCGAAAACCGGTGAGCGGGCCCGCACCGCGTCCGCCTCCGCGCTGGACGCCCTCCCGTTCACGCTGGACCGGAGCAGCCCTGTCCCGCTCTACCACCAGCTCGCCCAGCAGCTGAAGGCGGCGATCGAGCACGGCGCGCTGGCCCCGGGCGACCTCCTCGGCAACGAGATCGACCTCTCCAACCGCCTCGGCCTCTCCCGGCCCACCGTCCGCCAGGCGATCCAGTCCCTCGTCGACAAGGGCCTCCTGGTCCGCCGCCGGGGTGTCGGCACCCAGGTCGTGCACAGCCAGGTGAAACGGCCCCTGGAGCTGAGCAGCCTGTACGACGACCTCGCCGCCGCCGGGCAGGGGCCCACCACCGTCGTCGTCCGCAACGAGTCCCTCCCCGCCCCCGCCGACGTCGCCGCCGCCCTCGCCGTCCCCGAGGGCAGCGAGGTCACCCACATCGAACGCCTCCGCGCGACCCATGGCCAGCCGGTCGCCTACCTCTCCAACTACCTCCCCCCGAACCTCCTCGACCTCTCCACCCCCCACCTCGAATCCACCGGCCTCTACA
>DATCQX010000532.1:0-17104 GCA_036569285.1 Streptomyces sp. | reverse complement strand
CACGTTCCCGTACACGGCGTACGCGCAGAACGTGGGGCTCGTCGGGATGACGCGGGTGCGCAGCCGGTGGGTCGTCGCGGCGGCGGGCGGCATCCTCGTCGTCCTCGGGCTGCTGCCGAAGCTCGGCGCGGTGGTCGCGGCCGTCCCGGCGCCCGTGCTGGGCGGGGCGGGGCTCGTGATGTTCGGGACGGTCGCGGCGAGCGGCCTCAAAACCCTTGCGGGGGTGGACTTCCGCGACAACCACAACCTGACGGTCGTCTCCGTGTCGGTCGCGGTCGGCCTGCTGCCGGTCGGGGTGCCCACGGTCTACGAGAAGTTCCCCGACTGGTTCCAGACGGTCATGAACAGCGGCATCAGCGCGGGCTGCCTCACCGCGATCGTCCTCAACCTGCTCTTCAACCACCTTCCCCGCAGGGTGGGTTCACCGGCGGTGGCACCGGCGGACGGCTGAAGCCGGGGCGCCCCGCGTCGGGGCGCCCCGGCTTCCTGAGGTTCCGTCAGCCCCCGCCGGTCAGGCGAGGCCGAAGAACGTGAGGACGCGGGCGCCCATCCCGTTCGCGTACACGCCGTGGCCGGTGTTGACGCTGATCGCCTCGACGGGCGCCTGGTTGCCGGTGGAGCCGTAACGGGTGCGCGTCCAGCCGTTGGGGGAGTCGGTGAAGGACGGGGTCTGGGAGACGCCTTGGACGTTGGTCCACTGCTTGATCTCCTCGCCGAAGTTGGCGTAGCGCAGCGTGTCGTCCTGGGTGCCGTGCCACACCTGCATGCGCGGACGGCGGCCGTTGTAGCCGGGGTAGGCGGCACGCACGAGGTCGCCCCACGCCTGCGGGGTGCGGATGATCCTGCCGCCCGAGCAGTCGCTGTTCCACTCGGAGCCGTTCGTGGTCGCGAAGCACCCGAAGGGGACGCCCGCGAAGGCGGCGCCGGCCGCGAAGACGTCGGGGTAGTCGCCGAGCAGGACGTTCGTCATCATCGCGCCGGACGACATGCCCGTCACGAAGACCCTGCTCTTGTCGGCCGCGTAGTTGGTGACCGTCCAGTCGACCATCGACTTGATGCCGACGGGGTCGCTGCCGCCGCCGCGCTTGAGGGCCTGCGGCGAGGAGACGTCCCAGCACTTGCTGGAGCGGGTCACCGACGGGTACACGACGACGAAGCCGTACCGGTCGGCGAGGGACTTGTACTCGCTGCCGTTGTAGATGTCGGTCGCGGAGCCGGTGCACCAGTGCAGGGCGACGACGACCGCCGGGTGGGCGCCGACGTTGGCCGGCGCGTACACCCACATGCGGAGGTTGCTGGGGTTGGCGCCGAAGCCGGTGACCTCGGTGAAACGCGCGGGCGGTACGGGGGCGGCGGAGGCCGGCGGCGGGGCGAGGAAGAGCGCCGCCAGCAGGACGACGAGCGCGGCGAGCGCCGAACGCAGCGTCGTGCGTGGGGGGTTGGGGGTGGACACGGGTCGGTCCCTTCTGTTCGCGGCTCGGGACGTGGCTGATGCGCATGGTGGCATGCACACAGCACCCGTGGAAGCGCTCCCACACTTGTTTCGGGACTTTCGAGAACGCGCCCGCCTTCGCCGCCGCACCGCCATCCGCACGCGCGTCCGCACCCACGACACGCCCCACTCCCTGAGACGCCGTCACCTGCACGTGCGTCCGCACCGGCAGCCCGCCCCGGCCGGCCCTCTCACCTCTCCCCCGCCAGCTCCTCCCGATACGCCGTATAAGCCGCGCGCAGCGCCTCCCCGGGCCAGTCCGGCGGCAGGAGTTCGGGCGGGAGGACGGGGTCGGAGAGGAGGTGGCGGACCACGGCCGCGTGGGCGGCGAGGCGGGCGGCGGGGGTGTCGGCCCGGACGGTGTGGCGCAGAAGGGTCTCGCCGGTGGTCTTCCACTCCGTCAACGGCCAGAGTGCGGCGGCCAGTTCGCGGGGCGGGGTGTTCGGGCGGGTGGTGAAGCGGTGGGCGACGTCCAGGAGCCGGGGCGGCCAGGGGCGCGGCAGGGTCGCCGGGCGGAGCCAGACGCCCTCGCGGAGTTCGGCCAGGCGCAGGGACGTCAACTCGGCGCGCAGGTCGGCGCGTTCGGCGGCCGGGCGACCGGTCGCCGTGATGACGGCCATCTCCCAGTCGCCGGCCCAGGGGCGGGTCTCGGGGTGCAGCGCGGCGTCCTGGCGCCGGCGGCGTTCGAGGAGGCGGTCGCTGAGGCCGTAGACGGCGTCCACGCAGCGGAGGTCTCCGGCGGCGGTCATCCGGCTGAGGGTGGCCCGGAGGGTGGACCCGCCGACGCCGAAGGGCTCGACGAGGCGGACGAGTTCACGCACCGGCAGTCCGGGCGGCTCCGCCCCGAGCAGCAGGCTCAGCACGACCGACCGCGCGGACAACGGCCGCACCCCTGCCTCGCCCGCCTCACCCGGCATCGTCTTCGTCACGTCCCTGCGCATAGGCACGCACCTTACGTTCCGCCCACCCCTGTTGCACTATTGCAACAGCCGCAGCCGAGGCGCAACATGGCAGCCATGCCCCCGACACCCGCGCCCTCCACCACCCACGACGTCACCAACCAGCCCCCGCCCCTCGCCCCCTACGACGCCTCCGCCGACAACGCGCTCCTGGAGGGTCTGCGCCGCGAGGGCGCCGGCTGGGCCGAGGCGGACGTCCGGGCCCTCGGCCGCCGCGCGGGCGGCGTCCAGGCGCAGGAGTGGGGCGAACTGGCCAACCGCCACGAACCGGTCCTGCGCACGCACGACCGCTACGGGCACCGCGTGGACGAGGTCGACTTCCACCCGAGCTGGCACGCCCTGATGGACGTCGCCGTCACCGAGGGCCTCGCGGGCTCCGCGTGGGCGAACGACCGTCCCGGCGCGCACGTCGCGCGTACGGCGGGCAGCCTGGTGTGGAACCACACGGAGGCGGGCCACGGCTGCCCGGTGTCGATGACGTACGCCGCCGTCCCCGCCCTGCGCCACCAGCCGGACCTCGCGAAGGTGTACGAACCGCTGCTCACCGCGCGGGAGTACGACCCCGGCCTGCGGGTGCCCACCGGGAAGCGCGGCGTCCTCGCGGGCATGGGCATGACGGAGAAGCAGGGCGGTTCCGACGTCCGGACGAACACGACGTCCGCCGCGCCGACCGCCGAGCCCGGCGTGTACGTGCTGCGCGGGCACAAGTGGTTCACGTCGGCCCCGATGTGCGACGTCTTCCTGGTGCTGGCGCAGGCTCCCGGCGGGCTGTCCTGCTTCCTCGTCCCGCGGGTCCTGCCGGACGGCACCCGCAACCCGTTCCGCGTCCAGCGCCTCAAGGACAAGCTCGGCAACCGCTCCAACGCGTCCTCCGAGCCGGAGTTCGACGGCACGCTCGGCTGGCTCGTCGGGCCGGAGGGGCAGGGTGTGAAGACCATCATCGAGATGGTCAACTGCACGCGTCTTGACTGTGTGACGGCGTCGGCGGCGCTGATGCGCAAGACCCTCGTCGAGGCGGGCCACCACGCCCGGCACCGCACCGCCTTCGGCTCCCGGCTGGCCGAACAGCCCCTGATGCGCAACGTCCTGGCCGATCTCGCGCTGGAGTCCGAGGCCGCGACGACGCTCACGCTGCGGCTCGCGGGGGCGGCCGACCGCGCGGTGCGCGGGGACGCCGGGGAGCGGGCCTTCCGGCGGATCGCGACGGCCGTCGGCAAGTACTGGGTCACCAAGAGGGGGCCGGCGTTCACGGCGGAGGCCCTGGAGTGCCTGGGCGGCAACGGGTACGTCGAGGACTCCGGGATGCCCCGCCACTACCGGGAGGCGCCCCTGCTGTCGATCTGGGAGGGCTCGGGCAACGTCAACGCGCTCGACGTGCTGCGCGCGCTGACCCGGGACGCGGCCACCCGGGAGGCGTACTTCGCCGAACTCGCCCCCACGCGCGGGGCGGACGCCCGGCTCGACGCGGCGCACGCGCGCGTGGAGCGTCTGCTGGGCACCGCGACCGAGTCGCAGGCCCGCCGGGTCGTCGAGACGATGGCCCTGACCCTCCAGGCGTCCCTCCTCGTCCGGCACGCCCCGCCCGCCGTCGCCGACGCGTTCTGCGCGACCCGCCTCGACGGCGACTGGGGGCACTCCTTCGGCACACTCCCCGACTCCGCCGACGTCACCGCGGTCCTCGACCGCGCGCTGCCCGAATAAGAACCACAAGCAAGAAGGCAATTTTTATATTTCAGCAAAAGCCTCAATCGGCCGAAAAATCGCGAAGTTCACATGAGGGGAGTATCACGGGATTCTCAGCAGGTCCGCCAGTTCGGAACGGCGGCGGACCGAGAGTTTTCGGTAGACACGTGTCAAATGCTGCTCGACGGTGCTCACCGTGATGTACAGCTGGGTGGCGATCTGCCGGTTCGAGCGGCCCTCGGCGGCCAGGGACGCCACCCGGCGCTCGGCCTGTGTCAGGGAATCCTGCGCCGGCCCGGGCACGGCAGGCGTCGGCGGCTCGTCGGGCAGGGCCGTGAGCTGCCGTATCCGGTCCGGGAAGCCCCCCTCCTCGGCCAGCTCCAGCGCCTCGCTCCAGCGGGTTCGTGAGATCTCGGTGAGTCCTTCCGCCAGATCCTGCCGGGCGAGGCCGACGAGCGCGCGGGCGAGCAACAACCGGTTGCCCGCCGTGCGCAGAGTCCACTCCGCCTCTTCGAGGCGGGCGCGCCGCCGGCCGGGGCTGTCGGCCGAAGCGAGGACCAGCAGGGCGCGGCCACGGGAGTCGGTCGGGCGCTCGTCGTGTCCGAGCTGCTCGGTGGCCGTGCGGCGGGCGCTCTCCACGTCACCGAGCGCCAGATACGCCTCCGCGGCCCAGGCCCGCCAGCCCATGGAGGCCGCCGCTCTGGAGGGGGCGCAGGCCAGGAAGTCCTCAAGGGCCGCACGCGGGCTGCCGATCTCCAGCAGGTAGCCGCCCCGCGCGATCCGGTACATCGGGCCGAAGGCGGAGTGCCACAGCTCGTCGGGCACCGGGCGCTCCAGGTGGCGAGCGGCCTGGTCCAGCCGACCCATGGCGGTGTGCGAGGCCACCAGCACCGACAGCGGCAGGCCGACGGCGACGCCCCAGCCGTGGTCGGGCAGCAGGGTCAGGGCCGAGGACGCGAACGCCGAGGCGGCTCGCACGTCCCCGAGCTGCCACCGGACGCGGGCGTGCTGCCCGCTCATGAACGCGTGCCAGGCCGGGAGCGAGTCCTCGGGGATCATTTCCCGCTGCTTCCGGCAGAACTGGTCGGCCAGGTCCAGCTCGCCTTCCTCGATCAGCCTCAGCAGGGAAACGAAGGCGCCCCCGGAGAACCAGCGCAGGTCGACAGCCGCGTCGCCGTCCTCGTCCGCCATGGTGGGAGTGCCGGCGATGCGGCGCCTTTCAAAGGCGGCGCGCACTTCGGGGGCGTCGAGCAGTTCCGGCCACAGTTCGCGGACCAGCATGCGGAAGCTCCCGGTCGCGTCGTGCACGTGGGTCGGAGGGTAGGACTCGATCAGAATCGCCGTCATCTCCTGCCCCTGCTCCCGGTGGCCGAACAAGAGGAACCAGACGATGAGGAACCGCAGCGTCTCGTAGTCGGCGTTCCCGGCACGCGCCGCGGCCGACAGCCGTCGCACCTCCGGTTCCGCCGCCAGCGGATTGAGGCAGGTCAAGGTGTAGGCGAGCCCGAGACTGACCTTGGCGCGTTGGGGGTCGTCGAGGTCCGCGCGGGCCGTGAGTCGCAGACAGGCGAGCGCCCGGTCCGGCTGACCGGCCGTCAGGAACTGTGGCCAGGCGTGGCTCAGCACGTGCACGCCGACCGCGTCGGGGCGCTCGTCGGCGGCCACGAGGTGGCGGGCGATGGTGGTGGCGGGCGCTCCTGCCGCGCACAGCACCCTGGCGGCACGCCGGTGCAGGGCCGGCAGGTCGGTGCCGAGCGCGCCGAGGACGGCGCCCGGGATGTCCGGGTGCCGGAAGCCGCCGTCCTCCAGCAGGCCGGCGTGTTCGAGCTCCCCGATACGGCGCTCGATGTCCTTGAGGGGCTCTCTTAACAGCCGGGCGACCCGTGCGGGTGCCGCGTCCTCGCCCAGCACCGCGAGGGCCTCCACGATCCGCGCGAGACCGGGATGCCGCACCAGGGAGGAGAGGTAGGCGGTCCGGAAGGACTCCCCGATCGGCACCGGGGTCTCGGCACGGACGGGCCCGGCGCTCAGCAGGTCCCGCACCAGCGCGGTGACCAGAGCGGGACTGCCGCCGCTCACCCGGTGGACCGGGCCGGTCAGCCCTTCGGCGGCGCGTGCGCCGAGAGGGTGCTCCAGCAGTTCCCGGACGTCCTCACGGCTCAGGGGTGCGGCCTCGGCCAGCCGGGCGTCGGGGAGCCCGAGGAACTCCAGGTGGTCGGCACCGCAGCCCGTCCGGGGGAACGCCAGTGCCATGGTGATGTCGTACAACCGGGCGCGCCGGGCGAGGTAGAGGAGACACGACCGCGACGCCGGGTCCATGAGGTGGGCGTCGTCGACGACGATGACAACGTTGGCATGGTCGGCGGCCGAGGCGAGTGCCGAGGCGAGGTTCCGCAGCAGCCGGGGAGACGCGGGCGCCCCGTGGCCGACGAGCGGCCGTACGGCCCCCCAGACGTCATCGGGGACACCTGGGGCGTTGCCCAACTGCTCGACGACGGAAAAGGGAAGATGGCGTTCGTCACGGAATCCGGTGGCCTCCAGACAGAGGGAACCCGAAGCGACGGCGCGCTTTTTCATCTCTTGCAGAATCGATGTCTTCCCCGTCCCCGGCCCCCCTTGCAGAACAAGAATTCCGCTACGCAGTTCGATCTTGCGATCGCAGCTTTCTTTTCGCACGATGATCAAGTCTAGGCCAGACCCGATGAAACCCTGGGCCGGGATGCCCTATTTTACTTCTTATTTGATATGTGCAAATAATCAGAGTGCATTGTCCTCAATCCTCCATGACGCGCTGCGGACGGCCGGTCCGCGCCGATGTGTAGACGGCCGTCACCACGGCCACCGCCCGCTGCCCGGCCGCACCGTCCACCAGGGGAGGCCGGGCGTCGCGTACCGCGTCGCAGAAGTCCAGGAGCTGGTCCCGGTGCGGCTGGTACAGCAGCCCCGAGGCGTCCCTGGCAAGGTCCCGCGTCAGCGCCGAGGCGTGGTCGCCCGACTGGTCGGCGGCACCGAACGCCCCGTACGCGGGCGCCTCCTCACCGTCCTTGGACTGGTGGAGGTAGGCGAGTTCGTCGTCGTCGATCACCACGCTGCCCCGGTCGCCGTTCACCGCCGTGCGCGCGGTGCGGCCGGGGTAGGCGGCCGTCGTGGCGAGCAGGGTGCCGAGGGCGCCGTTCTCGAAGCGCAGGCTGGCCGTCGCCACGTCCTCCACCGCGATCCCGGGATGCGCCAACAGCGCGGTGTGCGCGGCCACTTCGACCACGGGGCCGGCCAGCCACTGCACCAGGTCCACCGCGTGGACGGCCTGGTTCATCAGCGCCCCGCCGCCGTCCAGGTCCACGGTTCCCCGCCAGGTCCCGGAGGCGTAGTAGGCGGGGGCGCGCCACCACGACAGTTCGGCGACGACCGAGGTGATCCGGCCGAGCCCACCGGACTCGATCGCCTCACGTGCCAGCCGTGCGGCGGGGTCGAAGCGGTGCTGGGACACCACGCCCAGTGTGCGCCCGGTCTCCCGCGCCAGGTCGGCCAGCCGGCCGGCGGCCTGGGGCGTCACGTCGGCGGGCTTCTCCACCAGCACGTGTTTGCCCGACCGCAGTGCCTGCTCGGCCAGGGCCGCGTGGGTGCCGCTGGGTGTGCACACGAGGACCGCGTCCACGTCCTGACGGGCCAGCAGCTTGGCCACGTCGTTCACCTCGCAGCCGGTTTCGGCCGCGAGCGCGCCGGCCCGCACCGGGTCCCGGCCCGCGACCGCCGCCAGCCGTGCCCGGCCGGCGAGCCCACCGTCCTCCCGGGTCAGCAGCCGGGCCCAGAAACCACCGATCGAGCCGCAGCCGATCACTCCGAACGTCAGCATGGAACCTCGCTTCCAAAGGGGAGACGGTGAGAGAGGGCGGCGAGCCGGTGTTCCAGTTCGCCGAGGTCGTCGGGGTGTCGCTCCCGGTAGCGCCGGTTCAGGTCCCGGACCCCCTGCCAGGTGGCGGGTGCCGTCCCGCCGCCGAGCGCCGGGGCGAGCCGCTCGTACACGGCGGTGCCGGGGCGCAGGACGAACCGGCCGAGGGCGAACCGCGCGGGCGGTTCGGGTACGCGCGGGCCGTGGGGCTCGCCGACCAGCAGGGAGACACACGGTGTGATCCCCGCGCGGGACAGCTTCAGCGCCGCTTCCCTCAGCCGTGGCCCGGAGCCGAGCCACATGCCCCGGCAGCCGGCCCCGGCCCACCGTCCGACGTCGGTTCCGAGGACGACGTCGGCGCTCGTGCGGCCCGTCCAGCGCACGCCCTCGCCGCGCAGCCGGTCACAGAGCCGACCGTGCCGGCGCGCGTCGGCGCCGAACACCTCGCCCGAGAAGACCACGTGCTCAAGACCCGCCGCCCGCTGGGCCGCGATCTCGGCGAGCATCCGCTCGACGCTCCGGCGGGAGCCGGGCAGCGCCCGCACCTCGCCGGCGGGTACCGGGCGGAGTGTTCCGTCGACGGCCAGCTCGGCCGTGTAGCGGGCCAGGGGCACCAAGTCGTAGGCGGGCAGCGGCCAGTGGCCCGGGTCGCGGTAGGGCACGGGACGGCTGCCCACCACGACCGCGGGCGGCGACGGGCGTGACAGTCCGCCGTACAGGACGGGCGAGGCGATGCCCGACACCAGGTCGCGGACGCCGTGGACCGCCGCCGAGGCGGCCTCGCCGGCGGCGACGTGGTCGGCCGCCAGCTCCAGCAGGGTCGAACCGGGCAGTTCGCTGCCGTGCGGACCGACCGCGAGGACGCGCGCGCCGGGAAACCACCGGCGCGCGCGGTCCACGGACGCCCTGACCGAGGTGAGGTCCACGGGCCAGGCCGGGCCGACGGCGGTGAAGACGACCAGCAGATCGGGTACGTCGGCGGTCGGGGGCAGTTCGGCGAGCCGCTCGTCCCAGACGGCGACGTCGTGGCCGTCGGCGCGCAGGCGGGCGGCGGCCAGCAGGGCGTCCAGCGGGAGCCGGACGCACCGCTCGCCCTGGTCGGGCACCAGCAGGCAGAGCCGCGGACGCGTCACGTGCGGACCGACGGCGGCCGGGTGGCGGGGTGCGCGGTCTCGGCGAGCAGGCCGATGCGGGCCACACCGCGCAGGTCGAGGCCGGGCGGGCCGTCCGGGGAGAGCAGGGTCGCGACCGACCAGCGCAGGGCGTTGTCCAGCGGGGAGTCGTGCACGAGCCACTCGCGGCGCAGCCCCGGTCCTTCGGCGGTGATCCGGTGCGTGTTGCGCGGGAGCCGGGTGCCCCGGGGCAGGGTCACCGGGTCCAGGTCGAGGCCGAAGCGCACCGGTCCGGCGACGACCTCGACGTGGCGCTGCCGGCTCTCGCCCGCCGTCACGGGCAGGTGGAACCAGTCGGGGACGGCGACCTGGCCGGTCGGGTCGGGTCCGACGATCGTCGAGTACAGCTCGACCTCCACGCCGTCCACGGCCACCCGCTCGTGCGCGGCGGTGCTGATCAGTTCGGGGTCCGTCGCCACACTCAGCGCCCACTCCCGCGGGCCGGTACCCATGTAGTGGTCGTACGTCTCCGGGGTCAGCGCGCCGCGCAGCAGGGCCAGCATGTGCAGCCACTCGTAGCCGAAGACGCCGTAGTCGTGGTCGACGAACCGGCCCGCCGCGATGTCGGCCCGCCGGTCCTTGCCGAAGCCGACGCGGACGGCCGTCAGGGTGTGCCGGGGTGCCAGTTCCCAGCGCAGGGTGCGCAGCAGGGCCATCGCCTGGGAGTGCCGGTACTGGTCCATGATGACGAGCCGGGCCCGGGGGTGGGCGTCGAGGAGGGCCGTCAGGCCGGGGATCTCCCAGGGGCGGCAGAGCGGTTTCTCCACGAGCAGCCGGGCCTCGGGGTCGACGGCCAGGACCTGGGCCACCGTGTCGACGTGCGTGGCGGTCGGTGAGCACACCGACCACACGTCGACGGGCCTGCGGCTCAGGGCCGCCTCGATCCGGTCGAGGACGGGGACGCCGTCGGCGACGGCCCCCGGGGCGGGGTCCACCACGCTGACGTCGAAGCCGAGTTCGCTCAGCAGTTTGTGGTGCAGCCGGCCGGCCGCGCCGAACCCGATCACGCAGACGTGGGTGCTCATCGGGTCACCGGGATCCTGGGCCGGGCGCCCGAGGCGAGGTACTCGTCGTAGTAGGCGGCGAAGAGGCCGGCGTCGTCGATCGCCCGGTCCACCGGCTCCAGGTGCATGCCGGGGCCGAGGTCTTCGGCCTGTCGGCACAGCGTCTTCGCGGCGATCAGGGTGCCCGCCCGGTAGGCGTCGTAGCCCCGGTTCGCGATGCCCTCGTACTCGTAGAGGTTCAGCGACCGTCCGTCGCCCAGCAGGGTCGCGGTGGTGCCCGTCGGCAGCAGGTAGCGGACGCCGACCTGCGGGATCGTCGTCGACGTCACCCCCTCGTGGCCCTCGCTGAGCAGGCTGAAGTCCTTGGTGGCGAAGCCCGCGAGGTAGACGCCGTCGGGCAGCAGCGGCAGGTCGGCGGGGGTGATGGCGAGTTCGCCGGTGTTGCCGATGACGAGGAACGGGGCGTGCGCGGCGAGGGCCTCGCCCGCGCTGCGGTACGTCTCGTAGCCGTGCTCGGCGGCCGTGATCAGGGTGAGGACGTCCGTGTCGACGACGGCGACGCGGCAGCCCAGGGCGCGCAGCGCGTGCGCGACCCGGCCGCCGAGGGTGCCGTAGCCGAGGAGCAGGACGTGGCGGCCGATGAACTTCTCGCCGGGGAGGATCGCGCGCAGGCGGCGGACGCAGGAGTCGGCTATCTCGTTGTAGCCCAGCATGCTCTTCAGCCGGGAGCGGGCCATGTTCAGGACGGGGATGCTGAGTTCGCCGGGCGCGTTGGTGATCCGCTTGAGGCCGCTGACGGTCAGCTCCAGCGCGCCGTCGATGTGGTCCTCCTGGACCCCGTCGGCGCCGTAGCCCTGGGCGAGCAGGCCGCCGTCGTCGATCACCAGCACCTTGCGGCCGGCCGCGTGCGCCTGGCGTACGAAGTCGTCGACGCGTTCGTTGACGGCCAGCGCGTACGCCTTCGCCTCGGTGTCCGCCGAGCCGTTGATGACCGAGTTGTCGAGGGTGTCGCTGCGGTAGCCGCGGTGCAGGAACCAGGCGTGGACGCGGTCGCGGTGCAGGGTGCGGTCGCCCTTGTTCAGGGCGAAGATCCACTCCCGGTCGATGCCGGCGCGTTCCATGCCGAGCAGGAAGCCGACGCTGTTCTCCACGTAGTGGTCGCGGAAGATCAACGCCCAGTCCCGCAGGGCCGGTTCCTCGGTGGCGTAGCGGTCGACGAGGGGCATGCCCCGGACGATGGACGCGATCTCCGCGTCCGTGTAGCAGCTCCCGAGCAGTGTCAGCGCGTCGACCAGGCGCTCGAAGACGGCGTCGGCGGCCGGGGTCAGCGGCCCTTCGGCCGTCAGCAGCACCCGGGTGCGGCCGGCCGGGGGGTCGATGGCGTCCAGGGTGTCCGGGGCCGCGTCCGGCACGGAGCCGCCGCGGACGCTCACGGGGGTGCCGTCCAGGTCGAACACGACGGTACCCGCGCCCGCCGACCGGGCTGGCACTCCCTCTCCGCGCAGGACCGCGTGGACCGTCTCGTCCACGTCCTGAAGGGTCATCCGGCCGTCGAGGATCTCGTACCGGCCTGTCACGGGGGCCGCGCCGGCGCTGTCCACGGCGACGCTCGCGGACTCGCTCTCGATGAGGGCCATGGTCTCCACCTCTTTCTCGTCATGGATCCACTGGGGGGCACCGGCCTGGGGAGAACGCCGGTGTGCGAGAAACCCGGTCGCGAAGGCAAAGCCCGCACGGGCCGCCTCCGATGGATCAAGGTGAGCCTAGGAAGATCGTCCTGCGGATCCCCAGCCCCTATGACCCCTAGGAACCCCTATGGCACGCCTCGGCGACCGCGCCATAGGGGTTCCTAGGGGCTGTAGGGGCTGGGGATGCCGTGTCGATCTTCGTAGGCTCGCCGTGCCGGACTCCCGCTCTCCTCCCGCGGTGAAGCCGCCCCGAACACCTCTCACCCTCACCCCACGACCCGGCCGGGAGCCTCCATGACCCAGGTCTGTTTCGTCATTCCCGACGACGAGTTCGAGCGGGACTTCCTCCAGCTGCCCCTGGACGTGGCCAACGCCTGCGCGGCGCTGCGCGCGGAAGGCGTCGGTGTGTCCGTGTGGGACAACCGGCTCAGTGACAGCCCTCCCGGTGACGTCCCGGACCCCGACCTCGTGGTCGTGGTGACGGCGATCGCGGACCGCGCCCAGTGCTACCCGCTCACCCTGGAGCCGGTCACGGAACTCGTCGGCAAGGCGCGCGGGCACTGGCCGAAGGCGCGCGTGCTGGCCTGCGGACCGCACGCGACGCATCTGCCGGAGGCGACCCGCACGGAACTGGGAGCCGACTTCGTCGCGCGCGGGGAGGTCGACTCGGCCGCCGTCCAGGCGGTGCGCGACCTGACCGGCGGCAAGCCCGCGATGCCCGTGATGCCGCTCGTGGACAGTTACCCCCAGCTGTCCACCGACGAGTGGCCGCTGCCCGCCTACGACCTGTTCGACCTGTCCGCCTACACCGCCGAGGTGTTCGAGGACGGCCGGGTGCGCCGGGGCTCGTGCGGCATGGTGCTCGGCGTGCGCGGCTGCACGTACGGCTGCACGTTCTGCCATCTGCCGTTCGGCACCAAGATGCGTCCGCAGGCCGTGCGGCGCACCCTCGCGGAGATCGCCGCGATGCGCGAGCGCGACGTCGACTTCGTCTTCTTCCTGGACTACGTCTTCGGCCTGCACCCCACCTTCTACAAGGAGTTGTGCGACGGCCTGATCGGCGAGGGCCTCGGCTGGACGGGCCAGAGCCGGGCCGAGGTCGTGCTGCGCACGGACGTCGAGCAGTGGGCGAAGGCCGGCTGCAAGGGCATGTGGCTCGGCGCGGAGTCCCCCGGCATCGCCGAGACGCCGGTCGGCAAGCGGGTCAAGCCGGGGGTCACCGACAACGCCGTGCGCAGGCTCCAGGACGCCGGGGTCACCCCGTTCGCGTTCATCCTGATCGGCCTGCCCGACGACCCCGCCTGCGAGAGCGGCGAACTGCTGGAGTGGGCGCGGAACCTCCCCGGCTACTTCGGCCTCAACCAGCTCTTCCTGCGCCCCGGCACCACGCTCTACGACCAGTTGGCGCCCCGCTACAACGACGGGCGGACGCCGGCCACGTGGGCCGAGGTGGAGGCGGTGACCCGGCGCTACCGGGAGAGCTACCCCGTCGACCTGAACGAGCTGTGGGGCCAGCTGACGCGGCTGCCCAACTACCTCGGCAACGCCATGGCGGCGGCCCTGTGACGCCGACCGGCCCGGAGCACCTGGTGATCGGCGTGCGGTGACGGTGTCCGCTCCACCCCGAGGCACAGGGCAGCGGCTCCTGTTCGCCGCCGTGGTGATCGACAGCACCGGCAGCGGCCTCGCCGTGCCCTTCCTCCTGCTCTACCTGACCTGGCAGGACGGCATGTCGGCGACCGCCGCCGGGACGGTGCTGACGGTCGCCGGTGTCGTCGCCCTCGCCTGCGGGCCGCTGTCCGGTCCGCTCGTCGACCGGCTCGGCCCGCAGCGGGTCGTCCAGGTGGCGCACGTGCTGCGCGCGGCGGCGTTCTTCGGCTATCTGACGACGTCGTCCCCGCGGGCGGCGCTGGTCCTCGCGATCCTGGCCTCGGTCGGGGACAACCTGTTCTGGCCCGCCAACCGGGCGTTCCTGGCCCGGCGTTGCGCGCCGGACGAGCTGCTGCGCTGGTACGGGCTCGAACGGACCCTGCGCAACGTCGGGCTCGCCGCGGGCGGGCTCGCGGCGGGTTTCCTCGCCGGGCTCGGCGGCAGCGGGCTGCGGTGGATCATGGCGGCGAACGCGGCGAGCTACGTCCTCGCCACGGTCCTGATCGCCCTGCTGCCCGCCACGGCGGGCGGTCCGCGCCGCGCTCCCGCGACCGTGCCGGACGCTCCCCGGCCCGGCCGTCCGTACCTCACGATGGTCGCCGCCAACACCCTGCTCGTCCTGATCACGGCGGCGCTGCCGGTGCTCGTGCCGCTGTACGTCGTCCAGACGCTCGGCCGGCCGTCCTGGCTGGTCGGTGTGGTGTTCGCGCTCAACACGCTGCTGGTGACGGCGGGACAGATCCCGGTGGTGCGGTGGGCGGGGCGCCATGACCAGCTGCGCGTCCTGCAGGGGGCGGGTGCGGTGTGGGCGGTGGCCGCCGTGCTGTTCGGGGCGGCGAGCGGGCTGCCGGGGGCGTTCGTCGTGCCGCTGCTCGCGGTGGCCGTGGTCGTGTTCACGGCGGCGGAGCTGATGCACGGCCCGACCAGTGACGCCGTCGCCGTCCGGATGGCTCCCGAGGACAGGCCCGGACGCCACCTCGGGCTGCACCAGTTGTCGTGGGGCGTGGGCTCGGCGGTCGCGCCGCTGGTGCTGACCGGGGCGCTGAGCCTGGGCGCCGGCTGGCCGTGGGCCCTGCTGGCGGTGGCGGCGCTGACGGCCTGCGGGGCGCTGGCGGCCGTGCGCGGTGCCGTCGGGCAGATCCCCGCGGGGGCCGCCGAAACGGGGACCGCCGAACGAGAAGAGAGGCAGAAAGAGGCGAGCGATGGCCGATGAGATGACGTTCTGGGACTACTCCCGGTCGCAGGTGCTCAGCCGGTACAACGGGTCGACGATCGACGTACGGGACCTGCCGGAGCTGTGCCGTGTCCGCGCGTCCGCCGAGTCCGCCGGGTACACCGAGCCCGTCGAGGTACCGCTCCCCTCCCCCGGCCGGATCGCGGGGATCCATCCCCTGGCCCTCACCAAGCCGCGCCGGTGGGAGGAGGCGGTCGGGGCGGCGGTCTACGCCGGCAGCGGGCAGCTCGCCCTGCGCGAGGAGGTCATCAAGGGGCGGGAACTCCTCGACCGGCTCCCGAAGTCCGACCGCGCCGCCCTCACCGTCTCCCGGATGCTCGCCCTCGTCCCCGCCCTGATCGCCGGGTTCCGGCTCAGCAGGCAGGCGGAGGGGTTCAACCCCGAGGCCAACCGGTACGTCGACGGCGCGCGGTTCCTGTCGGTGCTCCTGGAGGACCGGCCCCGCCTGGACGTCGAGATCGGCCTGTGCGCGCACCGGGCCGGGGTGAGCGACCCGACGCTGCCCGCACACGTCAGCCTCACCGGCGCGCAGCGGATGACGGCGTTCGTCAGCGCCCTCCTGGACAACTCCCTCGCGCGGCACCGCACCGTCGAGGTCACCCAGCAGACCGCGACCGACCGCGCGGCCGGCACGGTCAACTCCCTCGTCCTGATGCGGTACGCCGCCGAGGGCAGGATCGAACACCTCCTGCGCGTCCTCGACCAGCACGCCGAGGACGTGCGGACGGTGCTGGAGCGCCACAACGCGCTCTCCACCACGCGGTTCCGCTTCACCCCGCTCGACCCGCTGAGCGACCTGGTCGAGCAGGACATGGCCGAGGCGTTCGGCCCCGACTGGTGCGGCGCGCCGGCCGTCGCGCGCTGGCGGCCGGGGACGGTCCTGGACGCGGCCGTCGAGGCCTCGAAGGGCACGATGACCCGCTTCATGCGCGAGGAGACCTTCGACCTGGACCAGGCCCTCAAGCTCCACGCCGCCTCGGACACGCCCACCGAGCGCGGCGTCTCCGCACTCGTCTGGTTCGCCCGCCACGAGGAGCGCCCCCTGCTGGCCCGCGCCCGCTACCACGCGGCCTTCACCCACCGCATGGCCCTCACCACCCTGCGCGCGAACAGCGTCGGCATCGGCATGGAACGCGGCTGGTACTCCTACCAGTGGCTCGCCTGGTCCGCCGCGTACGACTCCGGCCCGATGCCGCTCCTGTTCGCCCGAAGCTCCACGGAGCCACCGAGCCCCGTGTCCTTGCGGAGCTTCAACCTGCGCCAGTTCTGGTGAGCGGACCGGTCAGAGCGGCGACCCCACGCGCAGCGCCGTGCCGTCGGGGTCGACGTAGGTGAACTCCCGCAGTCCGTAAGGGGTGTCGGCCGGCTCCGAGAAGCGGCCCTCGACGCCGGAGGACGTCCATTCGGCGTGGACGGCGTCGGCGTCGCTCGCATAGAGGTAGACGACGGCACCGGTACGCAGAGGATCGTGCTCGGCCCACTCGGTGAGGTGGACCGACACCGGGCCCCGCTCGGCGAAGCCGTACCGGTCCGGGCCCTCGTAGGCGTGCGCCGAGAAGCCCAGCCGGCGGTACCGGTCCAGGGCCGCGTCGAGGTCCCGGACCGGGACGACAGGGGCGACACTCGTGAAGACGACGTCGGACATCCGCCCACTCTCGCACGCGGGCGGTCCCGCGCACAGCCGTCACCCCGTCTGCCGGCGCCCCCACAGCGGGTCGAAGTGGGCCCAGTCGGTGGCCCACTGGTCGAGGCGGCGGCGTTCGAGGCGGGAGCGGAAGAGGCGGCCGGTCACGAAGGGGATCGCGGCGGTGGTGACGCCGGCGAGGGTGCCGACGAGGGTGGAGCGCAGGCGGGCCTGGGAGGGGGTGGTGGGCTCGGTGACGAGGCGGCCCTGGGCGTCGGTCCAGACGTCGACGTGCGTCCCCGCGGGGCTGCCCGCGGCGACGCGGACCTGCCCGGAGTGGGGCGTGCCGTCGGGGCCGGGCCAGGTGACCTTCGTCCACAGGTGCTCGGTGCGGCTGGGCGACTGGAGTTCGGTGGACGGCGCGGCGGCGGTCTCCGTGAGGGTCCCCTGGACCGTGTGCCACTCGGCGCGCTCGCGTGCGAGGCCGCGCTCCATGCTGCTCGCGGCGGCCCACCCGGCGAACACCCCGGTCAGGACGGCGCACACCCACGCCCCGAGCAGCACCCACGCCTCGACGACGTCGGAGCGCCGTCTGAGGGGGTTGCGCCGCCAGCGCCACAGCAGCACCTTCGGACGCCGGTCGCGCCACCGCCACATCCCCGGACCACGGAACGCCATCGAAGGCTTCCTCCTCATGAGCACGCGAACA
>DATCQX010000531.1:0-29159 GCA_036569285.1 Streptomyces sp. | reverse complement strand
CATGAATGCTGCCGAGGCCGCGCTCATCGGCACCTGCCGTTACCCGCTGCTCATCGTCATAGACCGCGCTGAAACCCGCATCGCGCAGATACGCGACGCGATGCTTGCCATGGCCCGGCGCTTCGATGGCAGTGGCACGGTGCGGGTCTTGCTCCTGGCCCGCAGCCCAGAACCGTGGTGGACGCCGCTGCGCCGCACCATGAACGCAGAACAGATCTGCCCCGCCGCCACCGACTTCACGGTGACCGCCGACGACGCGTTTGGCGACCTTGCCGCAGCGGACATCTACGAGAGCGCGAAGGCCGGCTTCACGCAGCGCCTGCGTCTTCTCCAGCAGGCCAGGCACGGCGACGCCACGTGGAGCCGCCCGGTCGTCGCTGATGTACCCGCTCAGTTCGGCGCCCGCCTGCCAGACCTCTCACGGCCAGTCATCGACACTCACGTTGCCGCGCTTGCCGACGTCCTCCTCCATGCCAACCCGGACTTCGCCCGCAAGGACGACCCTTACGAGGTGGTGCTGGCCCAGGAGGAGGAGTACATACGCCGCATCGCCGAGCACCATCTGGCAGGCGAGCCGTACGACGGGAAGTTGGCCAAGAGGCTGATCGCTGGCCAGTACCTTTGCGGCGCACTCACCGGGCAGGAGGCACAGGCCGCGATCAGGGCCGCACATGACGTCCACCACCGTGGCTTCGGTGCCACCGCGCTGCCCGACCCGACGCGGCTGGCCGCTTGGGAGAAGGTATTGAGCGCCGCCTATCCCGCGAGCGACGGAACACACTGGGGCAGGATCGGCGAACCGTTGGCCGCCGCCTGGATCGCGGAGGTTGACACCGACGGCGGACAGGGCTTCGTCGAGCACCTCCTGCAGCACGACGCACTGAGCAAGAATCAGCAACACCAGGCTCTCAGCCGCATTGCTCGCGAGGCGGAGGAACAACCCGTTCTGGCCGCCGGTGCACACCGAGCAGTTGCATCCCAGCCGGAACGGCTACTCCCCCTCGCTGCCGGACTCACGGCCGAGCTTGCCACCGACCGTGCGCAGGGCTGGTTGCACGGTCTCGAGGAAGCCGTCATCGCACGAGACAACATCGACCCGGAAGTCGCCCAGTGGAGCCGCACAGTGATCGCCAACGCCCGGGCCCAGTCCGGAGCGGAGGCCATCGAGGCGCTACTCGCTGAGGAATCCGAGACGGCCACCGAGTCAACCATGCCGACTCCCTGGTCGGCCTCCCCGCCTGTGGGGCAACGCCAACTCCTGCGAATGCACCGGCAGATGCCAGGTTGGAGGCGCCCAATCATCACTTTCCTCGCACTGGGCTATCTCCTCGCCCTTTTGGCCATCCCAGCCTTCCTGGCGTTGAGTCCTGCGTACATCGGGGAGGCTTGGAGGTGGCAGATCTGGTTGTTGGTCCCCGCGAACGTCGGCGCGAACTTGCTTGTTGCGACGTTTTCCAGCGGGGTAGAGGGCGAACTCTCCCTCAGGAACGGGCCACTTCTGGCCTTCGCTGTGCTGCTGGCTTCCTCGACCGGGATCATGTTGAACAGCGCCTTGTCTTCACCCCTTCCCATGTGGCTGGGGGTTCTGCTGTCGCTTGCGGGCTCCGCCACCGGGCTGTTCTGTCTCGTTCGAGCCACGCAGGTCTGGCTCGGCCAGGACCGCGATGTACCTCGCTGGCTCATCAAGCAGTTCAAGGCCGCGGACGATGCGGACCGGTTCTCTGGGAGAAAGTGGAGGGCGTACAGGAAGAGGGCATCTCTTCGTCAATTGCAGGCCACCCTCGACCAGGCCCGCCTCAACGACGATTTCCTTGAATCCGTACTCCTGGACTACATGAAGGCCTCGGCAAGGGCCGACGCGTTTCTCGCGCTCGTCACCGGCGAGATCACACCGCACCGCCGAGAGGAAGAGGCACGTCTGGAAGCAGCGATACGCGCGGCAGCAACCCGCGGCGAGCTCATCGCGGTGCTGGAAGAAGCTGGGATGCGGGTTCCGTACATCCCCGACTTTCCCCAGCTTCACCAGCCGTAGGGCCGCACCGCAATCATCCACAGCGCTGTACCGGCTGCGGTGGTCAAATTGAATCTGCATGTCGTGTTTGACCTCGGTGTGGGCGGCACGGGCGGCCTGCCGTCGCTCCTCCTGTAGCGCCTGGGGCCGGCGGCTTGTGTAGGAGGCCCGACAACCATTCCGTCCGGTCGCGGCTGGCCGAGGAAGTGGGCGAAGGCGCGGAACCGCACGCTGCAGGAACTGCCTCTCACCTTGTGCGCCGCCGAGTCGGGTCCGAGTGTCCTCGTATTCCGAAACCGCGAGCGGCAGCCAGAGGTGGCTGGGCCCGATGCACGATCCCAGACTTCTCCGGCGCAGAAGATCTGCCGTCTTGAAGTCGCTGGTCATGGGGCTGGTGTGAGTAGTTGAGCGTGCACTCGCGCTGGCCTGGGGCGGTTCTCCAGCGTCAAGATCGTCCGACTTGGCGGTGACCGCGGATCCACGGGTTCCTCGACGTGTACGGGAAGCCCCTTCAGTTCCCTGCCTGGTAACTGAGCGGGGCGGGCGGGGAGTCGAGGTTGCTCCGCTGCCCGCCTCTGGTGTCCGCTGTCTTCCGTTGCCCTTCTTAGTAAAGACCGGGAGATGGCGGCGTGCGTCCCGCCGGGCGTGGGGAGGGAAGCGCCCGGCGGGGGCCTGGGCTACTCGTTGAGTAGCCGGTGGAGGAAGGCGGCGTTGGCCGCCAGGTCGTGGCCAAGGACCACGGTGTGCTGGGGCAGTTTCTCAAGGTGGTAGGCGACGTTCTGCCGGGCGTCGCTGCTGCCGCTGCCGCCGGCCGGGGCGAGGCCGAGGATGTCGGGGTAGCGGTCCTCGGTCGCGCCGTGCATGAAGTCGGCGTCCCCGAGGGTGCGGCGGCAGTCTTCGACGGCCGGGGTGGCGTCCCGCTGGATCTGGGGGAAGAGCACGGTCTGGGCGAGGCCGCCGGTGGCCAGCTTGAGGCCGAACCAGTCGGTGAACTGGTCGGGGTAGACCTGCACCTTGCGTTCGCGCTTGCCGCCGGGCTCCCACAGCGGTTCGCGCCGCCCGGCCAGGACGGCGTCGGTGACGTCCGGGTGCTGGGTGGGGTGGAGGGTCTCTCCGGCCTCAAGGCGCTTGCGGGCGACGTCGTGCCAGCCCAGCGCGTCCAGCAGGCCGAGGCCGATCGCGGCGGCCGACGGCCAAGGCAGGACACGTAGTTGCCCGCTTTCGTCCGGCCGGACGAAGATCCGGTCGTTGGCCAGCAGTTGCCAGCCCAGGTTCGCCAGGGCGAGTGCGGTGGTGGTCTTGCCCGCGCCCTTCTTGCCGAAGGTCAGCACGGTGCGGCAGTTGCTGGTCACGGCGGAGGCGTGCAGCAGTGTCCAGCCGTCCCGCAGCAGCAGGCCGCGCAGGGCATCGCGGGCGATCCGTGCGGCGGCCAGCGCCACCGGCTCGTTCCCAGTGCCGATCACGGACAGGCGGCCGGTGGCCGGCTCGTGTCGGTAGGCCAGCTGCTGGCTGGGGCTGACCGCGATGATCGTGCCCTCGGAGTCGCGGGCCACGAGCGTCGCCGCCTTGGCGTAGGTGGTCTCCTCGTGCGGGAATGTCTCCACCAAGGACTGGAGCGAGGCGTACTGGTCTTCGTCGACATCGGCGAAGACCACCGGGCCAGCGCACACACTGGCGGGCGGCACCTCGAAGGCGTTCCACCACGAACCGAAATAGCGGCGCGCGTAATCGGTGACCGCGCGGGTGTTGCTGACCATCGTGATGCTGACGTCCGCGGCATGAAGCCGGGTCGCGGTGAGGGTGTTCATGAGGCCCTTTCGCTGTCGGGAGATCCCAGTTCGGGCAGGGACCGCACGGCCTGGTAGGCGGTGCGGAGCTTGGTGTCGGCCGCGGTGAACTGCCGCTGCTCGGCCGCGTCGAGGGAGGGCAGGCACGCTACGGGCTCGCCCCGGGTGAAGCGCAACGGAATTCCCAGCCAGCCATCCCTGTACGGGGCGGACAGCTCCTCGATGCCGTCGTCCACCGCGAGCGTCTTGCGCAGGGCGGAGAGCACGGCGCCGGCGGGCCCGGAACGGGTGCGGCCGATGCCCGCACTGATCTGCCCGGCCCGGGTGGTGAGCTCGTCCCGGAGCTGCTGCAGCGGGAGTGGGACCCGCTGGCCGTTGACCGTGGTGGCCGACGCGCACACCACGGCGGCGTCCCCGTGCTCACCGATCACGTGCCCGGCAACTGTGGAGGGCGGAACGTGCAGCTGGCGGGCGAGGGCGGCCCGGTAGCGGGCGCTGTCCAGGTTCGAGCCGATGCCGAACACCCGCTCGCAGCCGGAGAGCTCGGCGAACAGCCGCGACATCACGTCGACCGGGTTGGTCACCACCAGCACCGTGCCCGGATAGCCGTGCAGCGCGGCGGCCAGCCGGCCGATGGCGGGCGCGTTCGAGGCCGCGCCACCCATGCGGATGTCGGCGCTTCGGGTGTTGGTGAAGGAGGCACGCACGGCGATGACCACTGCCTGGCAGTCGGCCATGTCGGCCATTCGAACCGCGCGAGGCTGCATGGGGGAGGCGGTGGCCTGCCGCATGTCGTCGATGTCCGCCGCCAAGGCGGCGGCCTGTTCCGGGGTGCGGCTGGCGATCAGCAGCTGGCGGCCGAAGCCGGCCGTGCACAGTGCGGTGGCCACGGCCTGGCCGACCGCTCCCGCCCCGACGATGCCCACCGTGTCCACGGCCGGTGTCCGGTTCATCCGGCCACCGCCTTGATCTCGCCCAGCGCGGCGTCCCACACGCGGTGCACGTCCATCCCGGCGCCCAGGGCAGTGCTGATGCGATCGGCCAGGGCGCACACCACCACGGCCCGCTCCACCAGCGGGCGCCCGCGCGGCGGCAGCGGCAGCGCCGCCGGGGCAGACAGGAAAGTGGTGAGGATGTTGACGGTGTCCATCAGCCACACGATCAGCAGCTCACGCAGCCAGGAGCGGGCCGCTTTCGGCGCCATCGGCCGCATCCGCTGCTCGGCAAATGCCTCCAACCCCTCCACGATCTGCTCGACGGCCTCGGCAGCGGGGCGGGCGGAGGCGAGGAGGAGCACCGTGCGGCTGGTCAGCTTCGCGGCGTCCACCGATGCCCTGGCCCGCAACAGGCCCGGATCGATGAGAGTCGGCCGCCCCTCGGGTCCGTCGGGAAACACCAGATGCTCGGGCTTGAGATCGCCGTACGTCAGCACGGCCTGCCCCGGCGCGAGCACGGTCGGCCGCATGCGGTGCAGCCGGGCGACCACCGCCCGCAGCAGCGCGGTCACCTCGGCCCGGCCGGCCCCGGCGCACCGCTCGGCGCCCAGGCGGCTGAGGTAGGTCTGGCCGCTGATGCCGTTGAACTTCCGCTGGAACGTCGCCGCCACGCTCCGCTCGGAGATCGCCCCGGCCGGGGCCAGCCGCTGGGCGGTGCGGGAGCGGTGCAGCCGGTGCAGATCGGCAAAGACACGCTCGAACAGCTCGCTCGTGCTCGCCGGGTCCCGTAACAGCACAGCTGCCAGCGTCGGGCCGGGCACCGGCACAGTGAACAGGACCCCGCGAGCAAGGCCCGCGACCTCACACACGCGGGGCCGCCCCAGCCCGGCCAGCAGCCGCAACTGCGCGGCCTCCCGCTCCAGCAGCGCGTCCGGCTGGTGGATGTACACGGCCTGGGCGCGCTGCACCTCGGCCCAGTCACCGGCGACCCCGCGCAGGATCGACACCAGCGACATCCCCAGCAAGGAATGCTTGGCGTACAGCTCCCGGCCGGCGACCCGGATGCGGTGCACGTAGCTGGTGACACTGGGGATGTGGGACGACAACTCCACGCAGGCGCCAGGCCACAGCCCGGCGGCGGCCGAGCGGATCTCGTCCTGGGCGAAGGCGAAGACCTCGGCCATGTGCGACCTCGGGTAGATGTGTGCTGCGGCTGTGCTCACGAATGACTCCTTCGCACTCGGCAGCCGCGTCAGCGGCGGGCGGACAGATGGGTGTTCTGCGAAGCCGTCAGGGCCGCCCGCGGCGCGGCGGTGGGGTGCGAACCGAACAGCAGCCGCTTGTGGACCGGCCCGGCCTCGGTCGCGTCCGCCATGGAGATCAACATGCGCACGTCGATGCGGATCCAGCGCACCACATCACTGGCGGTATAGGCGTCGAAGGAGCCGACCAGTACCGCGCTGTCCGACTTCGCAGACGTCAGCAGGCACTCACACCAGAGCCCCAGTCGCGCGTCGCTAGCGGTCAACGGCCTCTCGCCGCGGGCCGACGCCGTCATGCCGCACACCCGGCGGGTACCGGAAGCGACGCCCACACCGTCTTGCCGCCGCCTTCGCGATACCTCCAGCCCCACTCGGTGGCCAGGGCCTGCACCAGGAAAAGGCCACGGCCTTCCTCGACCTCCGCACCGACCCGGCGCGCCACCGGCCGCTGCACGGAGCCGTCGTCGACCTCCAGCAACGCCTGGCCCTCCGCCAGACGCAGCCGCACAGTGGCCTCACTGCCGGCGTGCTTGAGCGCGTTGGAGGCCAGCTCGGATGCCACCACCGCCATGTCGTCGGCGATGGCGCCTGCGCCCCAGCACGTCAGCGTCGCCCGCACCGAGTGCCGCACCTCGGCTACCAGCGCCCTGTCCGCACCGATGCTCATTTCCAGGCCCCGGACAGCGACAGAGGAGGAATCGGCCTGTGTCAGGCCCGGATCGGTATGGGTAGTCACACGCATGACGCTGCATCACCCCGAGGCACGTCGGCAGGAACGGGCGACACCGCGAACCAAGTTCGCTAGTGAAGCGGAGTCCCAACTGTTGCGCCACCGCAGCACGCAGAGCCATCCCGTCCGACCGCCAACATGAGGCCGCGATTTCCCGGTTCAACCGGGAAAGAACACACGAGTGTTGACGCACCCCGCACCGCGCTACCGTGCTGGGCAAGGT
The DNA here is from genome assembly GCA_036569285.1 of Streptomyces sp. GTDB lineage: Bacteria > Actinomycetota > Actinomycetes > Streptomycetales > Streptomycetaceae > Streptomyces. The sequence goes on along the minus strand of DATCQX010000531.1, from coordinate 22,211 downwards.
GAGATCCACACACGCAGCGAGGGGGCTGGGTGGCAGCAAGACTCCGGAGCCGCAGGCAGGAACAGGTGCACTTCGCCACCGAGCTGCGGGCGGCCGGCAAATCCTGGCCCGAGGCAGCCGCCGCCGTGCGGCACCGCTACCGGGTCAACGCCCGCGTGGCGCCCCGGCTGGCCCGAGGCATGAGCCAGCGCCAGGTCGCCGAGCAGTGGAACCAGCGGTGGCCGGACGACCCCAAGACCTTCAAGAACATCTCCACCTGGGAACTCTGGCCAGCCAGCACCGGCCACGCCCCCTCGCTCGACACCCTGGACCGGCTTGCCCAGCTCTATGAATGCTCCGTGGCCGACCTGCTCGCCGACCTCCCCAACCATGGCCACCCGCTGCCACCGGCCCCAGCAAGCCCCGCCCCCGCAGCCCGTGCCGACCTCCTGGGCGACCTGGCCGCCGCACCTCTCTTACTCACCCCGCAGCTGGCCGGTACCCTGATCGACCGGCTGCACGACGTACGCTTCGAGGAAGTGGCACAGACACTGATCATGTGGGTACAGCAGGCCAACCCCGGGCTCGACCGCCGCGAACTGCTCCTGAAGATCAGCACCGCGCTCACCGTCGCCGCCGCGGCCCCGCTGCTCGACATCGCCGACACTGACGAACGCGACCGCGTCGCCGCCGTCCTCGACGACCCCAGCCGCCTCGACCTGGCCACCATCACCCACGCCGAACGCGTCCTGCAGCACTACCGCCGCCAAGGCGACATCCTCGGCCCGCAGATCGCCCTGCAGACCGCCCTCGCCCAACGCCAAGTCATCGGCGACCTCGCTGTCGGTGCCCCCGAGAACCTCCGCCCCCGGGTACTGACCGTGTACGCCGAACTCAGCCAGATGGTCGGCTGGCAGCTGTACAACCTCGGCGACTACCGAGCTGCCCAGTACTACTACGACGACGCCCGAACCGCCGCCCACGACGCGGAGAACACTGAACTCGTCACCTACGTCCTGTGCACCATGAGCCAGCTCGCCACCTGGCAGAACAAGCCCCGCGTCGGCATCGACCACGCCATCGCCGCCCAGGCATGGGCCGCCCAGACCGACAGCCCGGCCGCCCTCGGCTACGCCTCCGATGTCGCCGCCCGCGCCTTCGCCGCCGCACAGCAGCACGACAAGGCCCAACGAGCCCTCGAACAGGAACACGCCGCCGTACGCGACCTGGCCGTCGGTGTGCCCCTAGCTTCTTGGTGGTACTTCTACGACGAGTCCTTCTACTGGGGCACCAGCGCCGAATGCGCCCTCATCCTCGGCACTCCCGAGAAGGCCCTGACAGCCGCCCGCACCTCACTGCCCATGATCGACCCCACCAACGTGCACAACTACGCCCACACCCTCGCCCTGCAGAGCCAGGCCCACCTCCAGCAGGGCGACATCGCCGAGGCCGGCACCATCGTCGGCGACATCGCCCGCATCTCCGGCGTCAACCGCTCACCGCGCATCATCCAGCGCATCGCCGACCTCCGCACCGCCCTCACTCCCTGGCAGCGCAGCCGGGCCGTCCGCACACTCGACGACCTCCTGGCCCACTACCGGCTGACCGGCAGCTCCAGCACGAACAAGTCGTAGGCCGAGTAATAGTCGCCCTCGTCCCCGGGAATCCGGCCCACCCGCCGCCATCCCCAGGACTCATACACCGGTTGCGCCGCAGCATCAGGGCCCGTCGCCAGCGTCGCCCGCGCCTCGCCCCGCGCGCCCAACACCTCGTCATGCAGCGCCCGGCCCACCCCCTTGGCCTGCCAGGACCGCCGCACCTCGATCTCCGACAACACCCACGTCCGCGACCCGGTCTCTTCCAAGAACTCTGCCGTGGGCTGCGGTTGCACTCCGCCCCACCAGTGCGTATCTCCGGCCGGGAGTGTGTAGCCGAAAACGAACCCGACCAGTCGGCCCCCGTTGTGCGCCGTCACCAGGGTGAAACCGGGCCGCGTGAACTGCTTCGCCGCCCGGCGGCGAAACGCGGTCGTCTTCTCCTCTTCCGGCTCCACCCCGTACGCATCCGCGTAGGCGTCACCCAACTCCTCCAGCAGCGCAGCGGCTTCCGCGCTGTCGTGATGCGTCAGAGACACGCCGTTGATCGTCATGGGGCCCAGGCTAGAACCCGTACCGGGAGGTGGACAGGGGCATTAATCGGAAGTGCGGCCCATCTGGACGCTTGGCATGCCCCTACCCACGGCCGTGCATCCGCCGGTGACCCATCGACTCGGGATGAGGCGGGCCGCTCACCGCTCGCGCGACCGGGACCATGAGACGTCAGGGATACCCTCCCCTTCCGAGATCCACCGCGCCGTTCCGCACCCCGCGAGCCGACCTCGCCGTACCACCGGACCAGGATCCGGCCCCGCCACGTCAAATCCCCGACCTCGATCTTCGCCTACAACATGGTCAAGAAGAACACTCTGATCCCAGACGCGAACATCGCCATCGCTACAGCCACCGACCGAACATGGCGATGGCGAACCTGAACTTCCCGGTATTGCGTCGAGCCCTGGTTGCAGCATCACTCCACCGGTGCCGCCGTCGACCTCGCCCGCATCGACGCCCGGCTCACCGGCAGACCACACGCCCAGAACCGTCTCCCCCTTCCCGGCATTTCGCCCCGCTGGACGACATCCAGCGGGGGAGCAACAAACCACCAGCGTCCTACCGGTGCGGGCACGCGAGCTGCCTCTGGATCTCCGGGGCCAGCAGATCCTCGGGCCCCTTCAGGGCGTCGGCCAGTTTCCGGTCCGTCGGGAACACCAGTTCCGCCGCGACGTTGTCCTGCACGATCCGCGCGAGATTGTCCAGGGCGACGGCCACCGGGTCGGCGGGAAGCTGGGCTGTGGGCAGGTCGATCAGGTGGGAGTCGGCGTGGGCGGGGTCCAAGTAGCCCTTGATGACGAGGGAGTTCTGGTTCGGTGCCGACGTCGTCCAGATCGACAGGACGACGACGTACAGCCCTGGCCAATCCCGTGCGCCGACCCGGTCGCGCCAGCGTCGCATGAGCCGGCCGACTCCGTCGATCTGTGCCCGGGAGGCGTACGCCAGATTGACTCCGATGGCGTCCGTCAATCCGCCTGTGAATTCCTCGAACGACTTCATGCCGAAGGAGGACTGCCGCACGGATGCGTCGATGAAGGCGAGCGCGGCGTCGAGGATGTGGGCGCTGGAGGCCGTCAACTCCCTCGGCATGCGTGCCTCTTTGAGGTGGGAGCGGGCTGTGGCCAGTGTCGTGCCGAATTCCCTGAGCGGAGCGATCCAGCTTTTCTCCTCCGGCCCCTCGGACGCCACCATTTCGACGTCGTGAGGGTCGAACCGCGCCGCGTTCGGCAGGCCTTGGGATATGTGGCGGCTGAAGTACGGCGCGACGATCGAGTAGATGCCCAGCGGCGCGTGGGCGACGGACTTCGCCAGCTCGAACTCGGCCGGAACGGGGTGGACTTGTTCGCGTCGTCCCTGGTGGACGAGGGTGAACAGGCCGCCCTGGCTGTCGTTCTGGACGACGATCACCGGGCCGAGCCGGGCCGCCAACCCGGCGCGCAGGGCGTCGTAATGGCGCTGGGTCTCGGTGTCGACGGCGTAGACGGCGGCACGGGCCTCCAGGGGCGGGGCGGAGGTGACCGGTGGGATTGCGGCGGCCGATGCCGCGGCGCCCAGGAATGTTCTGCGTGTGCTCACTCACCGGGTTTTCCCCGGCCCGGATCACGTCATTCCCGTGAATCCGAATTCCGCGCTCCCATTATCTTTCTCCGCTCACCGGCGCCCACCTGTGGGTGATTATGAATATTATCGGTCCAGTGTTCACTTCGGGATCATCTGGCTATCATCGGCCCCACCCGCATTCGGCTCCCGGCTCTTCCGGGACCAGAAAGGTGATGCCCCGGTGCCTGACCGATGGATCACTTCGACGCTCCGGACATACGAGGGGGACGGCCGTCCCGCCCATACGTATCTCGGGGCCGACGGTGACCCGGTCACCCTCTCCCGGTCCGAACTCCTCACCGCCGTACGGCAGTCGGCCGGTGCGCTGAGCGCCGTCGGACTGCGCCCGGGAGATCGGGTGGCCCTCGTGGCCGACGGGCCGGCGTCGTTCGTGCCGGTGTTCCTCGGCGCGCTCTGGGCCGGGATGGTCCCGGTACCGCTTCCGCCGCCGCCTCCCCTCGGGCGGCTCGACGCGTGGCGCTCCCTGCTCGGCGAGGCCCTGGCAGCGGCGGCACCGAAAGCCGTCGTCGCGCCGGAAGCGGTGTGGCGGGCGCTGCCCGAGGCACCCGCGCCCTGGACCCGGCACGCGTACGAACTCCTCGGTGCCCGGGGCGGGTTCGAGCCGCCGGAACCCGTCCCCCGGCTCCCCGGCGACATCGTCTATCTCCAGTTCAGCAGCGGCAGCACCGGCCGTCCCCGCGCGGTGGCCGCGAGCGCGGGGGCCGTGTCCGCCAACGCGTACGCCATCATGCGGGACGGCCTCGGCGCGGACCCCGGCCGGGACCGCGCGGTGAGCTGGCTGCCGCTCCACCACGACATGGGCCTCGTCGGGTTCGTGCTGGCCCCGCTGGCGGTGGGGATGCCGGTGACGCTGCTGCCGACACGGGCGTTCGTCCGCGACCCGGGTGTATGGATGCGCGTGATGTCCGAGGCCCGGGGCACCATCACCTTCGCCCCCAACTTCGCGTTCGCCCTCGCCGCCCGCCGGGTGCGGCCCGAGGCGGTCGCCGGGCTCGACCTCTCGGGCGTACGGGTCCTCGGCTGCGGCGGCGAACCGGTCAACTCCGCGACCCTGCACCGCTTCGCGCGCGCCTACGCGCCCGCCGGGCTCGACCCGGGCGCGCTCCTGCCCTGCTACGGCCTCGCCGAGTCGACACTCGCCGTGACCTTCGGACGGGGCCCGCTGCCCGAGTCGGACGAGCCGGTGAACTGCGGACAGCCGTTCCCGGGCCACGAGGTCGCCGTGACCGACGCGACGGGCACGCCGTGCGCCGAGCGCGCGGTCGGTGAGATCTGGGTGCGCGGACCCTCCGTCGCCGCCGGATACCTCGGCGAACCGGCCGCCACCGCACGGACGTTCAGACCCGACGGCTGGCTGCGCACCGGAGACCGGGGATACCTCGCGGACGGTGAACTCCGGGTCACCGGACGGCTGAAGGACGTCCTCGTCGTCAACGGGCGCACGATCGACCCGACCTCGCTCGAATGGTGCGTGGAGGAACTGGACGGCGTCAGGGAGGGCGGAGCCGTCGCGTTCACCCGGCCCGCACGGGACACCGAGGAGGTCGTCGTGGTCGCCGAGTGCAGGCCGTCGGACGCCGCCGGACTCGACCGGGCGGTCCGGGCGGCCGTCGCCGGACAACTCGCCCTGGCCGTCGGGGAAGTGGTCGCCGTCCGCGCCGGAGCCATCCCCCGCACGACGTCCGGCAAACCCCGCCGCCAGGAGACGCGCCGGCGCCATCTGGCGGGGCGACTCGCCGCGTTCACCCATGATGTGCCCGGACAGCAGGAGGCAGACCGTGTCCACAGCCGCTGAACTCGACGTCAGCTACGGCGTGAGCCCCGACTTCTTCCGCCTCTGGCTCGGCCCCGAACTCCACTACACCTGCGCGGTGTTCGACGGCACCGACGACCTCGCCGAGGCCCAGCGCGCCAAGTTCGACCTCCTCGCCGACTACGCCGGGGTCGGCCCCGGCTCCCGGGTGCTGGACATCGGCTGCGGCTGGGGCGGCACCCTCGCGCACCTCGCCGTCGAACGCAAGGTCCGCGACGTCCACGGGATCACGCTCTCCCGCGACCAGCACCAGGAGATCGAACGGCGCGGCCTGCCCGGGGTGACCGCGACCTGCGTCGACTTCTGGGACTACCGACCCTCGCACCTGTTCGACGCGTTGATGTCGATCTGCATGATCGAACACCTCTGCCGCCCCGAACAGGCCCGCGCCGACGAGGCGGTGGGCATCTACCGGGACTACTTCCGCACGGCGTGGGAGTGGACCGCGCCCGGCGCCCGGTTCGCCCTCCAGCACATCGCGACCGACCGTCTCCCGCGCGACCCCGCCGACATCCGCGACATGGCCTGGGTCAACCACCGTATTTTCCCCGGCGGTTACAGCCCCCGCCTGGAGCACATCGTCCGCGCGGTCGGCCCGTACTGGGAGATCACCGAACTGCGCACCCGGCGTACCGACTACGCGCGCACCCTCGGCCAGTGGCGCGGGCGGCTGCGCGGGAACGCCGAGTTGATCCGCGCCCGCTGGGGCGACGAACTGTACGCCGACTACGACCGCTACCTCACCTTCTGTATCCATGCCTTCGAGCAGGGCTACTACTCCCTCGCCCAGTGGTCCCTGCGGCGAGGCGACTGAGCACGTGGAGAGCGACATGAACCTTCCCGAGGCACTCGCCCTGGTCCGCGAGGCGGCGGCGAACGTCAGCCACCGCGAACCCCACCCCATCACACCGGAAACGGAGTTGGAGGAACTCGGGCTCGACTCCGTACAGCTCCTCGAAATGATCACGGTCGCCGAGCAGCGTCTCGGATTACGGCTGCCCGACGAGCTGTTCGGGCGGATGCGCACGGCCGGCGACCTCTGCGAGGCGCTGATGGCGTGCGCCCAGGGGCACCGAGCGGGCACCCGATGACGTCCCGCGCCCTGCGCGAGGCGTTCCACCGCGAATACCTGACGTTCTTCGAACGCGCCGAACGCACCCGCCGCTGGAACCTCTTCGAGGACGTCCCCTGGGAGCGCCTCCCCGAAGTCCCCGGCGACGAACGCCTGGCCCTGTGCGCCGAGACGTTCTGCGGCGTCGAGATGTTCCTCCCCGACTACCTGCGCGAACACCTCTCCCTGCTGGCCGGCGACTACGGCCAGGCCTGGTTCGCCGCGAACTGGGGGTACGAGGAGGCCAAGCACTCCCTGGTGCTGCGCGAGTACCTGCGCCGCAGCGGACAGCGCACCGAGGCCCAACTCCACGACTACGCCGAGCAGATCATGTCCCGCACCTGGCGGGCCCCGCACTCCGACCCCCGGCGCATGACGCTCTACCTCGCCGTGCAGGAACTCACCACCTTCGTGATCTACCGCAAGCAGCGCGACCTCGCACGCCGGTCGGACGACCCCGTGCTCGCCGAGATCTACCGGTTCATCGGCCGCGACGAGATGGCCCACGCCCGCTTCTACCAGCGGATGCTCGCCCTGCACCTCGACGACGACCGCACCGGCACCCTCGCCGACCTCGCGCACGTCGTCCGCACCTTCAGAATGCCGGCCCACGACCTGCTGCCCGCCTACGACGACCGGATCACCGTCATGCGCACGGCCGGGATCGACGCCCGCGTCTTCTTCACCGAGGTGGTGCTGCCGCTGCTCACCGCCCTCGGCCTGACCCGCGAGGACCTCTTCACCGCCCCTGCCCCGTACGGGAGTTGACCCCTCATGGTCCCGATCGCGATCACCGGCATGGCCTGCCGCTTCCCCGGCGCACCCGACCTGCACGCCTACTGGCGGCTGATCCGGCGCGGCGAGGTCGCCTCGGGCACGGTCGCCGGGCGCTGGCGGCACGCCCCCTTCCACCGCCCCGACGACCCCCGTGACCCGGACGGCAGTTACACCGACCGCGTCGCCCACCTCGACGACGTGCGCTCCTTCGCCGCCCTGCACCACGGACTGCCGCCCCGGCGCGTCGAGTCCACCGACCCCCAGCACCGGCTGCTGATCGAGCTGACCAGGGCCGCCCTCCAGGACGCGGGCCTGGAAACCCGCCCCTTCCTCCGCGACCGCACCGGCGTCTACGTCGGAGCCTCCGTCACCGAGTACAAGGACCTGCTGACCTCCCGGGTCCGCGCCCGGCAGCTCGCCCAGGGCGAGTTCGGGCCCGTCGACCCGGCCGACGCGGACCGGCTGCTCGCCGCCACCGACGCGGTCGCGCCGATGAACGCCTACACCGTTCCCGGAAACCTCCTCAACATGGCCGCGACGGCCGTGAGTTCGGTCTTCGACCTGGGCGGTCCGAGCTTCGTCGTCGACTCCGCCTGCTCGGCCTCCCTCGCCGCCGTCCACGAGGCGGTCACCCATCTGCGCACCGGCCAGATCGACCTGGCCGTGACCGGCGGGGTCTACCTCAACCTCGTGCCGGACAACCTCGTCGGCTTCTCCCGCATCGGAGTCGTCTCCCGGACGGGCGTCTGCCGCCCCTTCGACCGGCGGGCCGACGGCTTCGTCCTCGGCGAGGGCGCGGGGACCGCCGTACTCAAACGGCTGGACGACGCCGTCCGCGACGCCGACCGCGTCTACGCGGTGATCCTCGGCAGCGCCTGCACCAACGACGGCCGCTCCACCGGACCGATGACACCCCGCCGGAAAGGCCAGACCGCCTGCCTGGAACGCGCCTACGCGGACGCGGGCGTCGGCCCGGAGACCGTCGGCTTCGTGGAGTGCCACGGGACGGCGACACCGGTGGGCGACGCGGTGGAGATGGAGTCCCTGCGCGCCATCCGCCCCGCCTCGGACGGGCCCGCGTGCCACGTCTCCTCGGTGAAGGCGAACATCGGGCACACCCTGTCCGCCGCCGGGATCGCCGGCCTGCTGAAGGCGGCTCTGGTCGTCCAGCACGGGGTGATCCCGCCCCAGCCGGGCTGTGACCTGACCGACCCCGAACTCCTCCCGGACGGCGGTGAGTTCACCGTGAGCCGGGTGGCGCGGGAGTGGCCGGGGGAGCCGCTTCGCCGGGCCGGGGTCAGCGCGTTCGGGTTCGGGGGGACGAATGTGCACGTGGTGCTGGAACAGGCGCCGCGGGCTGTGGACGCCGGTCCGGGGGAGGGGCGCGAGCTGCTGTTCCCGCTGTCGGCGGGTTCGGACGCCCTGCTCGCCGAGTACGCGGAGCGGATCGCCGGAGTGCTCCAGGAGACGCCGGGGCCGTCGCTGGCCGATGTCGCGCACACGTTGGCGGCGCGGGCGCCCTTACGGAGCCGGGTGGTGGTGGCCGCCGCCCACCGAGGGCAACTGGTGCAAAAGCTAAGGGAGGTGACGGCTGCCGTGCGAGGTGGAGGCGGCCTCCCGGAAACGGCCGGCCTGTCCCACGACGATCTTCCGTACGTTCCCGGCCGCCTGGTGAACCTCCCGCCGAGCCCGGTCGAGACCGGCGAGTACTGGGCGCTGGACACCCTCGCTCCCGCCCCCTCGGCCCCCGACCGGTCCGTGACCGAACTCCTGCTGGCCGCCGTCGCGTCGGTGTCGGACTTCCCAGCGGACGCGCTCACCCCGGGCCAGGCCCTCGTCGACGACCTCGGCTTCGACTCCCTCCTCCTCACCGAACTCACCGAGCGCATCGAGGAGACCTGGCCGGGCCTGCCCCCGCTGGCCCGCGACCTGCTGGCCCCCGGCACCAGACTGGAGGAGATCGCCAGGTGGATCGAGGACGCCACCCGGCACCGGCTGCCCCACCAGGCGCCCGCTCCCGAAGCCCCATCGGACGACATGGCTGAGCAGTTGGCCGCGCAACTCGCGGAACTCGGCCTCCCCAGCCCCTACTTCGCGGTGCACGACGAGGTCCGCGGCGCGGACACGGTCGTCGACGGCGTCCGGATGACGAACTACTCCGGGTACGACTACCTCGGCCTCGCCAGGGACCCCGTGGTCACGGCGGCGGCCAAGGCGGCCATCGACCGGTACGGCACCTCGGTCTCGGCCAGCCGGGCCGCCTCCGGTGAACGCCCGGTGCACGGGCGGCTGGAGGAGGCGCTGGCCCGGCACCTGGGCGCGGAACAGGCGCTCGTCCTCGTCGCCGGGCACGCGGCCAACGTGTCCGTGCTGGGGCACCTGCTGGGCCCGGGCGACCTGATCGTCCACGACGCGTTCGCGCACAACAGCATCGTGCAGGGCGCCCAGTTGTCCGGCGCCCGCCGCCGGATCTTCCCGCACAACGACCTGGCCGCACTCGACCGGCTGCTGACCGGACTGCGCCCGTCGCACCGGCGCGCCGTCGTCGCGGTGGAGGGCGTCTACAGCATGGACGGCGACCTCGCCGACCTCCCCGCCCTGCTCGAACTCCGGCGCAGACACGACGTGTTGCTGTATCTCGACGAGGCCCACAGCATCGGTGTCCTGGGCGCCACGGGAGCCGGAGCCGTCGAGCACTGGGGAGTGCCGGGGGACGAGGTGGACCTCAGGATGGGCACCCTCTCCAAAGCGCTGGCGAGCTGCGGCGGCTATCTCGCGGGCGCCGCACCGCTGATCACCCATCTGCGGCACACGACCCCCGGGTTCGTCTACAGCGTCGGCATGCCGCCCAGCACGGCGGCAGCGGCCCTGGCGGCGCTCGAACGACTGCGGGAACGACCGGAGTTGGCGGCCGTGGCACGGGAGCGTGCGGCGTACTTCCGGTCGCTCGCGACCGGGGCGGGCCTCGACACCGGGCTCAGCGCGGACGGCTCCTGCGTGGTCCCGGTCATCACCGGCGACGCGGCCACCGCGCTGCGGCTCGCGGACCGGATGCGCAGGCAGGGCGTCAACGTCCAGCCGTTCGTACCGCCCGCTGTCGAGGAACACCACTCCCGGCTCCGGTTCTTCCTGACCGCCCGGCACGGGGAACGGGAGATCGAGAAGACGGTACGGACACTCGCCGCCGAACTGGCCCTCCTGGAACAGGAGTCGGCGGTGCTCGGCGGAGGCTGATGGGCAAGGCCGCCTCAGCCCGCCCGCACGAGTGCGGTGATCCCCGTCTCCCACGGCACGGCGGCCGTGAACCCCAGTTCCCGGTGGGCGCGTTCGGTCGTGCACGTCCACCACGGGCTGCGCAGCTCGATCGCCTTGTCCCGGTTGAGCGGCGGGTGAACTCCCCTGACGCCACCGAGCAGTTCGGCGCCCCACGCCACCGCGCCCACCAACGGCAGCGGCACCGGCACGACCAGCGGCGGGCGTCGCCGTCCGAGCGCCCGCGACAGCGTCGCGCACAGCTCCTCCCAGGTGTGCGTCACCCCGTCCGACACCGAGTACACGCCGTCCACGGGCCGTTCGGGGCGCATCCGGCGTCCCCGCAGCGCGGCCGACACCAGCGCCTCGCACAAGTCGTCGACATGCACCAGGGAGTAACCCCGCGCCCCGGAACCGGCCTTGAGGACCACCCCGGCGCGCACCATCGGCAGCAGCGACGGCAGGAACGCCGGATCGCCGGGACCGTAGACGACCGGTGGCCTCACGACGCTCACCGGCAGCCGTCCGGACAGCGCCCGCACCGCCTCCTCGGCGGCGAGCTTGCTGCGCCCGTAACCGGACACGGGCCGGGGCGGATCCTCCTCGCTGCGGGGACGCCCGGCCCACGACGGACCGGCGGCGGCCAGGGAGGAGCACAGCACCAGCGGCGGCGGGGACGCCAACGCGGCGACCCGCTCGGCGAGTTGCCGTGTCCCCTCCTCGTTGCAGCGCCGGAAGCCCTCCACCGTGGGCGATTTGACGAGCGCCGCGAGGTGGACGACGTGATCGGCGCCGCGCACCAGTTCCCCCAGCCCCTCCCCGGTGACGAGGTCACCGGTCACCCGGCGCACCCCGGGCCCGTCGGGGAGCCGGTGCGCGGAACCGGGCCTGACGAGGGCGACGACCTCGTCCCCCGCGTCGAGCAGGCGCCGGACGAGCCGCCGTCCGACGAACCCGGTGGCGCCGGTCACGGCGAAGACGGTCATGCGGACTCCAGGGAAGGCCGGGGTGAACGGAGCGTGGGCAGCCACCAGTTGGCGCGTCCGAACAGTCGCATCACGGCCGGGACGAGCAGCGCGCGGACGACCGTGCAGTCCAGGAGCACGGCGAGCGCGAGCCCGGCGCCGATCAGCTTCAGCAGAACCAGGGAAGAGAGCGCGAGCGCCCCCGTCACCGTGGCGAAGACCAGCGCGGCGGAGGTGAACAGCCGTCCGGTGCGCTGGAGTCCGACGGCCACCGAGGTCTGCGTGTCGCCGCCCGCGCGATGTTCCTCGACGATCCGGGACAGCAGGAACACCTCGTAGTCCATCGACAGACCGAACGTCACGCAGAACATCAGCCCCGGCACGACCACGTCCGTGACCCCGCCCGCCGTGACGTCCCCGAGCGGCGGCGACAGCCGCCCCTGCTGGAACACGGCGACCAGCACCCCCGACGTCGCCGCCAGCCCGAGCGCGTTGAGCAGCAGCGCCTTGACGGGGATCAGCACGCTCCGGGTGAACACCAGCAGCAGGACGAAGGCGGCGAGCACGGCGGCCCCGACGGCCCAGGGGAGCCGCCCGGCCAGCGCCCCCTCGATGTCGGCGAGCCGCGCACCGGGACCGCCGACCAGGGCGGGCCCCGGCGCGGGCACCGCACGCAACCGCTCCGCGAGCCGACTGCCCTGCGGGGAAAGGGGGTTGTCGCCCTCCGGGACGACCGACAGCCAGGTCCCGGCGGGCCCCGAGAACACGCCGGGTGCGGACGCCGACACCCGCTGCCCGTGCCGGTACACCCCGGTCGAGGCGTCCACCCGCCGCACACCGGGCACGCGGGCGAGCCGGCGAGCGTAGGCGTCCACTGCCGTGCCGGGCCGGGGCGGCAGCACGACAACGGCCGAGTCCACCCACTCCGACCCGAACTCCGCCCGCAGGTGGCGCGACGTCGAGGCCGCGGGCGACTCCTTCGGCAGGATCCGGTCGTCGTACATCCCGAACCGCACCTGCGTCACCGGCACGGCCAACAGCACCAGCAGCCCGAGCGCCCCGCACGCCACCGCCACGGGACGACGCATCACCGCACGCGCGAGCCGGTACCAGGCGCCCGCCTCCACCGGGCGCTCCCGGCGCCTGAACCGGGCGAACACGTCCCACCGGTCGATGCGGTCACCCAGCAGGACGAGCAGCGCCGGCAGCACCGTGAGCGCCCCGAACGCCGCCGCGCAGACCACCGTCACCCCGCCGTAGGCGAGCGACCGCAGCAAGGGCAGCGGGAACAGCAGCAGCGCCGACAGAGAGGCCGCGATGGTCGCGGCGGAGAACAGGACCGTACGCCCCGCCCCGCGCAGCGTCCGCCGCAGCGCGCCCTCCGCACCACCGCCCGCCGCGCGTTCCTCCCGGTACCGGCTCACCAGCAACAGACTGAAATCCACGGCGAGTCCGAAGCCCAGCGCGGTCGTGATGTCCAGGGCGAACAGCGAGACGTCCGTGACGCCGCTCAGCAGCCGCAGCACTCCGGAGGTGACGGCGACGGCGAACAGGCCCACGGCCAGGGGCAACAGGGCCGCCGCGACCCCGCCCAGCACCCACAGCAGGACCACCAGCACCAGCGGCACGGCCACGAACTCCGCGTACCGCATGCCCTGTTCACTCAGCCGCTCCGTCTCGTCCAGGACGGCGGCCGAACCGGAGGCCGACACCCGCAAGGCCCCGCGCGTCCCGGTGAACCGGTCGATGACGTCACCCGCCGCGCTCCGGACGGCCCGTTCGTCACCCCGGAACCTGACGAGGAGCAAGGCCGAGCGGCCGTCGCCGGTGCGCAGGGACGGAAGCGGGTGCTGCCAGTACGAGTCGACCCGGGCGACACGCCCGTCCGACGCCAACTGCCGGTCCAGGGAACGGCCTTCGGCGGCTGCACGAGGGCTGTCCACCCCGTCCGGCGAGGTGGCGAGCAGGATCAGCTGGGGCGGTCCGGCGCCGAACGTGTCGGCCAGCGTCGTCTCCGCGCGCACGGAGTCCGCCGACGCCGGGGTCCAGCCGCCGGGCGACAGCCGGTGCGCGAGCCCCGCGGCCGACCACCCCGCCAGGAGGGCGACGAGACAGGCGAGCAGCACGACGAGTGCGGCCCGGCGCACGGACCGCCGACAGAAGAGAGCTTGCTGCGCCACGGGCCCGACCTTCCTTGAGGGAGGCCAGTAATAGCACAGGAGGTGACACGAAGTATTGGACCAACTACCCGGAGTGCTAGCCTCGTTGGCTGTGAGCTGCCCAGAACAGCACCCTGTGTGCCAGGTGACCCCGGTCCGAACGCGCGCGGACAGGGCGGCATTCGTGGACTTCCCCTACACGCTGCACCGGCAAGAGCCGCACTGGGTACCGCCGTTGAGAAGCGATCAGCGACGCCTCCTGGACCGGGCCGCGCACCCCTTCCACGAGTTCGGCGAAGTGGAGTTCCTGCTGGCCAGGAGGGACGGCCGGGTGGTGGGCAGGATCGCGGCCGTCCACAACCCCCGGCACGACGACTACCACGGCACCCGGGACGGATTCTTCGGCCTCTTCGACTGCGTGGACGAACTCGGCGTGGCCCACGCCCTGTTCGGTACGGCCGAGGCGTGGCTGGGGGAGCGGGGGCTGAAGGGCATGACCGGGCCGGTGACGTTCTCCACCAACTACGAATGCGGACTCCTGACCGAAGGGTTCGATCTCCCACCCGCCGTCCAGATGCCCTACAACCCGCCGTACTACCCCGAGTTGCTGTCCGGCTGCGGATTCACCACCGCGATGGAGCTGCTCGCCTGGGAACTCCCCAGCACCGTGCACGAGGACCCGAAGGTCCTGCGGCTGGCACGCCCCGACGCCGACCGGGGCATCCGTGTCCGCCCGGTGGACCTGCGGGACTTCCACGCCGAAGCCGCCCGCATCAGGGAGATCTACCACGCCGCCTGGGAGCGCAATCAGGGCTTCAGCCCGATGACCGACCGCGAATTCGACGCCGTCGCACGCGAGTTGAAACCGCTCCTCGCGCCGGGGCTCGGGGTGATCGCCGAAGTGGCGGGCGAACCGGTCGCGGTGGCCCTGGCCGTACCCGACGTCGCACCGGCCCTGGCGGCGGCCAACGGCGGCCTGCACACCTGGGGCATCCCCCTGGGCCTCCTGCGCTTCCTCCGCGCCCGCCGCACCCTGGACCGGGTCCGCGTACTCATCCTGGGCGTCCGCAGGGAACACCGCCACCGAGGCATCGAACTCCTCCTCGGCATCGAACTCTCCCGCGCCGCCCAGCGGTTGGGCTACCCCGTCATGGAGGGCTCCTGGATGCTCGCCGACAACCACGCGGCGACACGGGCGATGAGGTTCACGGGGGCGCGGGTGACGAAGCGGTACCGGATCTACCGGCGGGGACCCGGTGACGCCGCTTCCCCCTCAACGGCAGGGATCTGAGCCCCATGGACGGGGCGAGCAGTCTCACACGAGATTGGCCTCCGGACGAGCCTCGTGGGCGGTGAAACGTTCGGCGCGCAGGGGAGAGACGTCCACGAACGGTGTCCGGCCCAGGTAGAGGTCACGGATCACCTCGCCCACCGCGGGGGCCTGGAGGAAGCCGTGGCCGGAGAAGCCGGTGGCGTACAGGAAGCGGCTCGGGCCGGGCGCCTCGCCGATGAGGGCGTTGTGGTCGGGAGTGGTCTCGTACAGGCCGGCCCAGCCTCCGGTGGTGCGCGCGTCCAGCAGGGCGGGAGCGCGTCGGCTCATCGCCTCGTACAGGCGGGGCAGCCAGGCGTCGGAGACCGTGGTGCGGAAACCGGGGGTCTCCTCAGGGTCGGACATGCCGAGGAGGACGCCCGGACCCTCGCCGTGGAAGTAGAAGGTGGTGTCGAAGTCGATCGTCATGGGAACACCGGGCGGCATGCCCGGCACGGCCTCGGTGACGGCGATCTGACGGCGCAGCGGCTGCACGGGCAGGTCCACACCCACCATCGCGCCGACCGAGGCCGACCAGGCACCGGCGGCGCAGATGACGTCGGTCGTGGCGATCCTGCCTCGCGACGTGCGCACCGCGGCGATGTCCGAGCCCCGCGTCTCGATGCCCGTCACCTCGCAGTGCCGGACGATCACCGCGCCGTGGCGGCGGGCGGCGTCCGCGTAGCCGTACACCACCGCCTCGGGGGTGCAGTGCCCGTCGTCGGGGGAGAAGGCGGCGGCCAGCAGCCCCTCCGTGGAGATGAGCGGGGACAGCCGCTGCGCCTCCGCCGGCTCGATCATGCGGCTCGGCACCCCGAGGCTGTTCTGGAGCCGCACCCCCGCCTCGAAGCCGGCCACCTGCTCGGGGGTGGACAGCAGGAACAGGTAGCCCACCCGGTGCAGCCCGATGTCCTGCCCCGGCTCCTCACCGAACCGCCCGAACGCCTCCAGACTCCGGGCACCGAGCTGGATGTTCAGCTCGTCGGAGAACTGCGCCCGGACGCCCCCGGCCGCCTTGGAGGTGGAGCCGCCCGCCAGTTGGCCACGCTCGACCAGAACCACGTCCCGCACCCCGGCCCGGCTGAGGTGATAGGCGATGCCGGCCCCCATCACCCCGCCGCCGATGACGACGACCGACGCGCGCTCCGGCAGAGTCCCGGCCGACCGAGGCAGACGCCCGCTCATCGCCGCACCTCCGCACGCTCGCTGACGTCGACGGCGTCAGCAGAATCCCCAACCGCACGCACCGCCTCGTCCGCACGACCCCCACCGCCGGTTTCCCCCAGACCTTCCGCCGCACGAGCCGCCTCCACAACCGCCCACCCCGCCGCCGCGTCCTGAATCCCGAGCCCCACACTGAAGTGCAGCACGATGTCCCGGTCACCGGTCCGCGCACCCCGCCGCCCAGTCAGCACCTCGCCCAGCGGCACGAGGTCCCCCGAGCCGAGATCACCACGGCGCAGCGCCGCCACGACCGGCCCGGCATGCCCGGCGGCCGTCTCCGGATCGTCCACGACAACCGCCGCGGCCCGCCGCAACGCCCCCGCGTCCACCTCGTGTCGGTCGGGCTCGAACGAACCGACGCTCACCACGGTGGCGCCGGGCGCCAGCCACTCCCCGAGCAGCACCGGATCACGGCTGAGAGTGCAGGTCGCGACCATCGGCGCGCCGTCCACCGCGGCCCGCGCCGTCGGCACCGCCTCGGCCCGCACGCCCAGTTCGGCGGTGAGCCGCTCGGCGGCCCGGACCCGGTGCTCCTCGGTGGGGCTCCAGACGCGCACCGCGCGCAGCGGACGCACCCGCGCGACGGCCCGTGCATGGGCCACCGCCTGGGTGCCCGACCCGAGCAGGCCCAGCTCGTCCGCGTCGGGGAGCGCGAGCGCGTCGAAGGCCACCGCGCTCGCCGCGGCCGTCCGCACGGTCGTCACCGCCGTGCCGTCCAGCACCGCGACGACGTGCCCGGTCGTGGGGTCGAGAACGACGACGACGGCGCTCACGGCGGGTATTCCCCGCTCGGCGTTGCCGGGGTTGACGCTGCCGAACTTGGCGACCGCGCCGGTGTCCGCCGAGAGGCGGGAGGCGTAGCAGAACATCACGCTGTCGTCGAAACGGCTGGCGTGCATGATCTTCGGCGGCAGGTCGGCGGCACCGTGCGCGAGGGCGGTGAACGCGCGGCGCTGGGAGACGATGGCGTCGTCGATTCCCAGCAGCGCCTCGACCTCCTCGGCCGTGCAGAAGAGCGGCCGTGTCGGCATGGGTTCCTCCTCGGAGCGTGGGTCAGCCGGCCGGTGCCGGGGGTTCGGGCCGCGCCGTCGCCCGCACCGGTTCGGGGGCGGGTGGCGACGTGCGGCGGGAGAGGACTCCTGTGGTGGCGCCGGTCAGGACGAGCGCGGCGCCGAGGAGTTGCGGCCAGGTCAGCCCCCCGCCGAGCAGCAGGGCGGTGGCGACGATGCTCACCACTGGCTCCAGCATGCTGCCGATCGACGCGCGGGTCGGGCCGATGAGGGCCATCCCCAGGAAGAAGCAGAGGATCGCGACGACCGTGGAGGCGAGGGCGAGGCAGAGCACCCACAGCCACCCCTGGGCGGCGAAGCCGAGCCGCAGTTCGCCGGTGCCCGCGCCGTACAGCAGGAACGAGGCGGCGGCGGACGCCGAGACACAGGCCGTCATCACCACCGGGTGCACGCTGCCGCCCACCCGGTCGCCGTACAGGATGTACGCCGTGTAGACCGCGGCGGCGGCGAGCGCTTCCAGGACGCCGACGACACTCAGGTCGGCCCCGATGCGGCCCAGGACGAGCGCCACTCCGGCGAAGGACGCCAGGATCGAGCCGAGGACGGCACGGGAGGGGCGCTCGCGGCCGATGACGGACGACACCGTGGCCACCAGCGCCGGGTACAGGTACAGCAGGAGGGCCGCCAGGGCCGGTGATATGTGCTTGACGGACGAGAAGTACAACGCCGACTGCGCCGTGTACAGCACGCCGCCCAGCACGAGCATGCGCAGCAGGTCCCCCGGGCGGGGGAGGCCGGTGCGCCGGGCATGGTGCACGGCGTAGGGGAGGAAGACCGCGGCGGCGAGGGCGAACCGCAGGAAGAGCAGGGTGGTGACGGTCAGCCCGTCACCGTAGGCGTAGGTCGCGATCACGGGCATGAGCCCGAAACCCGTCGCGGACAGCCCGATGAACAGGTAGCCCTTTAACATCCGTGTCTTTCTCCTCGGTCGAATGAGCGGCCGGGCGGGGAAGGGACGACGATGCGGCCGCCGCCGGCGTGACGCCCCCATCCTGTCAGCAACACCTCGCCCACCAGCGGTTTCTGACGCCCCGCCAGGAACGGCAGAGGTACGGTCACTTGTGGAACGCCTGCGGGTCGGCCGCGATCACCGTGACGGTCCGGGGCCGCTCACCGGGCAGCAGGAACGACTTGAGAGCCCGCCGGATGCGCTGGGCCGCCTCGGGTTCCGGATCGGTCACCGCCACCTCGACGTCCACGAACGCGTCGCCGTCCTCACCCACCCCCACCGTCGTCACACAGCCCACCACGCCGGGCAGGGCATGCGCGGCACGGCGGACGGAGCCGAGGGACACCTTCTCGCCCCGGATCACCACGAAGTCCGACAGACGCCCTCGGTGATACAGGTAGCCGTCGTCGTCCAGGCGGAAGACGTCCCCGGTGGCGACGACCCCCGGGGCGGCCAGGGTCCGCCCGCCCGGCCCGGCGTCGGAGATCTTGCGCACCAACGCGGTGTCGGTGGCGACCATCAGCTCCCCCGTGCCGTCGTCCCCCACGGGTTCGCGCAGCCAGACACGCACCCCGGGCAGCGGCAGGCCGACGGAGGCGTACCGGTGCGCGGGCTCGGCGTGCGCCGCGAGGGTGGACACACGCGGGCCCGCCTCGGTCAGCCCGTACGTCACGTACAGCTCGCCGCCCGGACGGTCCGCCAGCAGCCGCGCCACGTGCTCCGGCGGCAACCGGTCGCCGCCGACGGTGAGCACCCGCGCGGCCGGCGCACCCACGCCCCCCTCCAGCAGCCGCCGGACGACGGCCGGGGTGACGGAGGAGTGGGTGACCTCGTGATCCGCGATCTGCTGGAGATAGCCGGCCGGCGAGAAGGGCGGCCCGGCCACCACCACCCGGGCACCCGACACGTACGCGGCCAGCACCTGCGCGACCATGGCGTACGAGTAGTACAGCGGCAGGCTCACCAGGACGGTGTCGCCCGCCCGCAGGCCCACGGCCCGGGCGTGCCGTCGCGCGTTGCGCAGCAGGGACGAGACCCGGTGCAGGCAGGCGCTGAACGCCCCGGACGTCCCGGAGGTCGACATCAGCACGTCTCCCGCCCGGTACGGGGACGCCTGTGCCCCCGCAGGCTCCAGCAGGACCGCCGCCCCGCCCGGCACCGGATGGACGCCCAGGGCGCCGTAGCGCTGCGGGTCGGGCCGGGAGGCGATCAGCGCCCGGACGCCGAGCCGCCCCGCCAGCCCGCGCACCCGCACCGACGCGGTCGCCGGGGCGACGGCGAGCGGCACGAGTCCGAGCAGCAGCGCCGACAGGTAGAGGCGCAGCATGTGCACGGAGTTGGACAGCGCCAGCAGCACCGCACTGCCGGGCTGCAGGCCGAGCGCGGCGAGCGCGGCCAGGGTGTCGTCCAGCGGCGCACCGGGACCGGCGGACGCGTCGGCGTCGCACGCGCCGTCCAGGAACTCGGCGACCAGCCGGTGCTCCAGCGTGGGGTCATCCGTGGTGGGAGGCATCCGTGGTGTCCCTTCGTGACCGCCCTCCCGGGGCGGCGGTGAGCAGTTCCCGGGCGAGCGCCGCGCCGTCGGCGTCCCCGTCGCCGGGGCCCTGGGCCCGCAGCACCACGCAACCCGCCGTGTGCGCGCCGTCGCCTCGCCGGTACGCCACCCACAGCACGGACCGCGCCTGGCCGGTGCGCAGCCAGTCCCCGGCCACCGTCAGCGCGGTGTCCGCCGCGTCACCGGGGCGCCCCTCCAGGGCCAGCGACGGCCCCCGCAGCCCCAGGGTGATGCAGGTGAGCCCGGCCAGGATGCCCGGGTTGGCGCCCGCGAACCGCAGCGGCGACACCAGGCCCCGAGCGGCGTCCCGCACGATCCGCTCGTGCGTGGGCAGCGCCCCGCCCGCGCTCGTGACGAGGACGGCGACCTCGTCGGGCTCCGCCAGGACCGCCTCACGGCAGGACGCGAGCGCCTCCTCGGCGGCGGAGACGATCAGCCAGGCGACCGGATCGGCGTAGAAGGACGGCTTGTTGCGTGCCCGGGACACGGGATCGGCGACGGTGACACTCGCGTGCCCGGCGACCGACAGCGGCGGGCGCTCCCCGGACGGCACCGTCTGCGGCCGGTCCTCCTCGGGCGCCCCGGCGGTGAACAGCAGACAGGTGTTGAAGCCGCCGAACCCCAGGGTGAGGCTGACGCCCGCCGTCCCGTGGACCTTCTCCGGCCCGTCGGCGGGCAGCCGCAGGGACCAGCCAGGCAGGGGGGAGGCGAGCCCCGGCAGGGGCGGCACGCGCCCCTCGTCCAGAGCGAGCACGGTGGCCACCGCCTCGATCGCCCCGGTCGCGCCGAGGCTGTGGCCGAGCGCGCCCTTGGTGCCGAACACCACCGGCGCGGGCCCGCCGCCACGGCCGCCGAACAGCCGCTCCACACCGGCCGCCTCGACCTCGTCGTTCAGCGGAGTCCCGGTGCCGTGCGCGCAGATCACCGCCACGTCCCCGGGGCCGGTGCCCGTCCCGGCCAGGCAGCGCGACACCGAGGCCGTCACCGTGCGCCCCGACGGATCGGGCGCGGTCAGCCCCGAGGCGTCGTTGGCGGAACCGGCGCCCCGCAGCGTCGCGTACACCCGGGCCTGCCTGCGGCGGGCTGCCGCAGCACCCTCCAGGACGAGGAACCCGGCGCCCTCCCCGAGGATCATGCCGTCGTGCGTCTCGTCGAAGGCCCGCAGCCCGGTGGGGCTCATGGTGCCGAGCGCGGAGTGGCCGAGCCGCTTGGCCTCCGTCAGCACGTCCACCCCGCCCGCCAGGCAGATCCGCTCGCCGCCGCTCGCCCGGATCAGTGTCCGGGCGACCAGCAGGCTGTCGGACCCGGCCGAGCAGGCGGTGGTGACCACCACCGGCCGCCCGCCGTGGCCGAGCCGGCGGGCGACGGCCTCGGCCCAGTCCTCGGCCGGGTCCTCCGCGCCGTCGAGGCGGGCGCCGAAGCTGGTGCCCAGCACGAGGGTCAGCCGCGGGTCGTCCGCCGAGACACCCGCGTCCGCCAGAGCCGCCGTCATCGTGTTCACCGCGAGGGCGATCTGACGCTCCCGCGCCTCCGCTCCAGCGGGCCGGTAGGGCGGCGACGGCACGGCGGCGGCCAGATCCGTGCGCACCCGGTGCGGGGACGGCACGGGCGCGACCCCCGTGTCACCCGCGCACAGCCTCTCCCACACCTCGCGCAGGCCGTCACCCAGCGGTGTCGCCCACGCCATGCCGGTGACGACGGCCGCACTCACCACAGCTGGCGGCCGAGGTCCGCGACATGACGGCGCGTCAGCGTGCCCCGGAACGCCGCGACCTGGGCGCCGTCGACGGTCGCCTGCGACGAGAAGAAGAACGTGGTCCCGCTCAGCCGGTCCGCGCGGACGTCGAAGACCACCTGGTCGCCGGGGACGACGGGCCGCGTGAACCGGCACTTCACGGAACCGATCAGCGTCAGCTCGTCGTCCTCCAGCGGCCGGGTGCTCATCTGGTAGAGGATGATCCCGGACTGGGCGAACGCCTGCATCAGATGACTGCCCGGATAGACCGCCCGCTCGGGGAAGTGACCGGCGATGGCGTCCAGGTTGCCGGAGACGGACAGCAGGCTCTTGAGGAAGACGCCGGGCTCGTGATCCGTGATCCGGTCGATGTAGATCATGGGGTGGCGGTGGCGCAGCCACTGCTTGATCTCCGAGAAGCCGAGCCGCCGGTCAGCGGGCTCCGGCAGCCCCTCCGGCCGGGACGTGGCCGGCTGTGTGGTCGTGTCGAGCTGCATCTGAGGCGATTCCCTTCAACGTGTGACGGACGGCGGGCGGCAGCGG
>DATCQX010000530.1:0-2583 GCA_036569285.1 Streptomyces sp. | reverse complement strand
CTGCTGGGCGAGGCCAAGGCGACTGCGGCTCGCCGGGGGACCGGTGACCTGGAGCGCCTGGAACGTATCCGTGCCCTGCTCGCGGATCAGGGGTACGACACCGCTGCCACCACCCTGGCCCTGTACTCGCTGCACGGCTTTCATCCGGACCTGGTCGACCTGGCAAACCGCCGCGACGACGTCCTCTTGGTCGACCTGCCTACCCTTTACGGCAGTTGACACCAAGAGGACGAGGCACTTGGGCGAGGGCGCGGCGCAGCTGCTCTCCGATGTCGGGCATGGAGATCCCCAACTCGGCCAGCCAGCGGACGACTTGTTCGAGGTTCGCATTCAACTCTGCTGCGCGACCCAGTAGGTCCTGCCACGTGAGCTCACGACTTGCGGATATGTAGGTCTCGTCGTATTTCGAGTCCCTGAGGAGCTCGTGCGCGTCGGCTGCCGACAGCCCGGCCGGCAGGTCCGGACAGGAGACCGTGACTCCGTAGGTCGCCATCCGCTCGGCGAGCTCGGCTGGAGGCCGGAGTAGGGACCGCGCGGCCCCGACCAGATACGCGAACGGCATCGTGTCACCGACGGACAGGCCGAACCATGAACACGGCCCAGAGAGAGACAACAACTGCTCATCCAACTCGTCGGGGTGGTGAGGCGCTCTGAGCGGCACATCGAAACCGTAGTCTTCGAATCTTCGGATCGCCGGTCCCAGACGATGGGCGCCCGATTCCAGAAGCAAGTCGTATGGCAATGGGCCCGGAGGAGCGAGGCGCAGCGGGTCTTCGACCCACCGGCTGTCGAGCAATGCGAGATCGTCGGTCGTAGCGTTGTCGGGAAACGGGCACGGCGGGGAGAACCCGAGCTCGCGGTACCTGCTCAGCGCTTCGGTCGGCGTCATGTCCAACATGTGTGCGGCGAGAAGCAATTGGACGGGGGCCATCGGGTCCGTACGCGTCAGCCAGGCTTCCTTGTCCTGACAGCCTCGCCTCAGGATGATCGGCAGTTGACGCTCCGGCCGTTCGGGCAATGCGGCACGGTCGGGACGCAGGCCATAAGCCTCGTAGCGGGCACAGACCTCGCTGACGGTGATGTTGAGGTCGATGGCGGCTTGGGCGAGACGACCGGGCGGCACCGTCTCACCGGGCGAGAACCAGTCCATCGGGCGCTGCGGGTCGTGCGCCAGCAGTTCGTCGTGCAGTGCGGCATCGGCCAACGTTCCCACGGCGCCGGGTACGTTGATCCCGAGATCCCGCCAGAGAGCGGCCACTTCCTTTGGTTCCTTGTCGGCTTGGACGGATTTACGCACCAACTCGGTGACAGTGACGTTCGCCGACCGCCGCAGACGCCGCCCCGAGGAGTCGCAGAGCAGTCGGAGATCCGGGTCCGACGCCTTCAGTGCGGCGGGAATCCCCTCGGTTCGCAGATCGTGGAGACCCAGCACTGCCGCTCGGCGGATCGCGGCATCCAGCGACGCCCCTCCACGCAGTTCCGACGGGAGGAATCCCCCTCGGGGAAAGCGGGGATCGACCCAACTCCAGTACATCAAATCAGAAGTTGGGGGTTCGGTCAGTAACAGCTGATCGGAGGGCATGGCCGGGAGTACCGGCTGCGCATCATCCAATTCGGGGCAGAATGATGTGAGTTGGTTCAGGATCCGCTCATTCTTATGTGCGAGAAGGCGCCACAGGTAGATGTGGTCCGGAGGGCTTCCGGAAAACCACCAGGATGCATCGTCCCCGCCCTCCCCACGCAGTATCTCGCCGTCCGACGGCAGCACCCCGCACCTCGCGACGTCGAGCACGCCGTTCCCGTACGGAAGCGGACGCTCCGCGCGCAGCAGCGCGTGCGTCACGAGGTCGGCGAGTTGGGTGCTTCCTTGGGCCACGCGGCAGATCCAGGCGAAGTTCGGCAGCGTCGTGCCGTCGGCTGCGATCAATGGATCCACTGCTCGCGCCAGAAGCGCGTTCAGCGCCGGCTCGACATCGTCGAGGATCTCGGCCCGGTCGGTGGACAGTTGGGCCGGTGCATACGGACCCGAGAGATTGACCACGACGCCGGTCAGCCCGGAGGCGGCCGAGGAGACGACCCCCGTGCGCCGTGCGGGCTGCACCACCAGGCCGTCGACCAGCAAGGCGCCGCCGTGCTCGGTCCAGGTGAGCTGCACTCCGGGTGGGGCGTCCACCCAGGTGACTCGGGCACCGTGCGCGTCGAGTCCGAAGCGTTCACCGCGTGGCTGTTTCCGCTCCCGCGTCACGCCTGCCGTCCAGTGAGTCCGGCGTGACTCGTCCTCGGCGACGGTGTCGAACTCCGCGATTCCGAGGAGGCGTTCGAGCACATCGACACTCGACACTTCTGCGCCCTTCCGCAGGTACAGCCGCACCCGCGTGCCCGGCTCGTCGCCTCGCTCGGCGGCGGTGACGATACGGAAGAGATGACCGGGCCCATGAATCGAAGCGCGCAGTACTGGCCCTGGCCTGCCGTCGAGACCCATGCGGCACGTTGTCACGGTGAACTCGTCGGCCAGCATGAAGTAGCTCAACACCCCTATGCCGAAACGGCTGTTGGGGTGCATCAGCACTGGCGGGTCCACCT
>DATCQX010000529.1:0-5944 GCA_036569285.1 Streptomyces sp. | reverse complement strand
GCGCCGAAGTCAGCGGATGCCCGGCGTCAAATGCCGTGCGTCACTGAGCAGTGGGGGGCACGGTGGTGGTGAGGAAGGCGACCTGGTCGCGGACCACCTGCTCGAACGCCTCGCCGACGTAGATGTCGAAGTGACCGACGTCGTATCGCTTCAGGGTGCCCCGCGGCGCCTTGGAGAGGTGGCGGACGGTCGTCTCGGCCGGTGCCACGCTGTCGTGGTCGCACACCGCGAAAAACGCGGGGCAGGTGATCTTCTCGGCGTTCTTACCGGGCATGTAGGACGAGATCTCGAACATGACACGTGCCGGCACGGCTATGTCCGCTTCGTCGATACCGGAAGCCGCGAGCAGGGCTTGGAAGCCGGGCCAAGTGTCGGGGGAGCTCATCACGGCCACGTCTCCCGGTCGTCCCATGGCCTCGAAGCGCACGGGCTCCCGTCCGAGACGAGAGGCGGCGACGTCCTGGAACGCCTTGCCGAACAGCTTGAGGGCAGTCTTCCGGGGCATGACCTTGCCCGCCGCTTGACCGTCGGTGAAGGGGCACTGAGCGATGACGGCGGCGATCCTGGGATCGTGCGCGGCGGTCACCAGGACGTGCCCGCCGCCGAACGACGTGCCCCACACGATGACTCGGTCGGCGTCGGCCTCGGGCACCGAACGGGCGAACGCGACCGCGCTGCGCCAGTCCTGATGCTGGCGCTTGACGCTGACGAACTCGCGCGGCAGCCCTTCGCTCCCACTGAAATGACGGTAGTCGAAGACCAGACACGCGTATCCAGCGGCCACGAAACGCTCGGCGAACGCGTAGAGCCGTTGCTCCTTGGTGCCGGTGAACCCGGCCCCCATCACGATGATCGGAACCTTGTGCTCGGAGTCGGCCCCCTCGGGCAGGTACAGCCAAGCCGCGCAGTTCTCCTCGCCGGACCGGAAATATACGTCTGTACGGGTCGATGCGGTGGTGGTCATCTCGTCCTCGATCCTCGTATCAGCACCCACGTGGAGCGCACGCCGTCGGCTGGACCGCACGTGAGTGGGATGCTGTGCGCCGCGGTGTGGCGGCATCGCCAACGATGCCCGGCGGACCGCGGGAGCGGCTACGCCGCCCGGCACAGAGTCTTGGACGGCCCCTGTGCAGTCTGCACAACAGGGTCGAGCACGGCCGCCTATTCCCGTTCGGGCTGGTCGTCTCGGCCGACCAGCACGGCCGCGCCGAGCCACCGTGCCGCCGCGAGGGCCAGCGGCAGGTCGGGGGCGCGCTCGGCGACCGGATGTCCGAGCAGCCCCTCGGCGACCGAGAGCCGGTAATGCACCGTGTTGCGGTGGCAGTTCAGCACGCGCGCCGCGGCGGAGACGCTGCCGCCGGCGCCGAGGTATGCCTCAAGGGTGTCTCGAAGCTCGTTCTCTCTCGGCGCGTCGAGGGCGAGGCGGCCCAGTGTCCGCGTCACCCAGTCCCGGGCTTGGCCGAGGTCCGCGGCGAGGAAGGCGATCGCGCCGACTTCCTGGTAGGGCACCACGAGCGCTCGACCGCCGTGCGCGACAGCGTGCTTCCCGACGGCGTACGCCGCCGCGGCCTGCCGGTGGCTGCGGGCGAAACCGTCCAGGCCCCTGGCGGGTTCGCCGAGGGCGATGCCGAGATTGGCGTCGATGGAGTCCAACGTGCCGCGGATCGCCGCGGGGTCCAGCGGGGCGTCCTTCACCGGGAGCCAGATCCACCGGAAGGATCGGTCCCGCGACGTGACAAGCGGCGCCCCCACCGCACCGACAGCCTTGCCCAGAGCCGAGATCACCCCGTCGAAACGGATCGGGTCACTCTCGCCCAGGGCAGAGTCCAGTGCCCAGATGATCGCGGCGACATGCCGGCGGCGCAGCCGATAACCCAACGCGGCCTCGGTACCGCCGACGTCCGCGTGATTGCCCGACAAGAGCCTCTCGATCGCCTCGGAGCGCAACGACTCGCCATGCTCCGCCCAGCGGGCGCGCTCCTGCTCGTACTCCTCGGCCAGCAGCCGGAGGTTGTGCTCGACGAACAGGCGATCGAGATCCAGCAGGTACAGGACCGAGGCGAACGCCGAGGGCACGTCGTCGGCCAGATCCGTCAACTCATCGACGCACGCGCGGATCCATCTGCGCTCGGCGAACAGGTAGACGTCCACCACGTCGTACAGCGGCATGCCGCTCCGCGCCAAGGCACGGATGAGGGAGACCGTCCGGTGCGGGGGAAGCGCGGTTCCGACTTCGTCCGGGTTCGCCAGCAGGTGCAGCAGGATGTTGATGTTGTCCTGGATCACTCCCCTCAGTGAAGCCAGGTCGATGTCGACAGGCCCCCGGTCCCGGAGCTTCGCGAGCATCTTGACGGCGATGTCGTCGACGACCGTTGCGGATCTCGCCGCCAGCCATTCGGCCAGTTCAGGCCTGCCCAGTGCGGTTGACACCGCATCAGCGTCGCAAGTTTGTGCATCGAGCACAAGTTGTCATGGGCGTTGCGGGCGGCCTGCTGGTGTGGCGGCACTCACGTCGGGGTTCGATGTGCGGGCGGGTACTCGCGGGTGGGACACACCGCATCGACCTGACGGAACGGGCATGCCGCGCCGGAAAGCGCCCCGCGTCGCGCTACGCCGCGATGACGGCCACCCCCGTCCGCCCCCCGTCGACATCCACCACAGCCCCGTGCACGAACTCCGCCTCATCACTGGCCAGCCACACCACGGCATGCGCGATGGCGTCCGGGGTTCCGACCTTGCCCGCCGGGGTGCCCTTCATCATCGCCTCGCCCGGATGGGGTTCGCCGTCGTCAGGGGCCGGGGGCTGGACGACGCCGGGGGAGACGGCGTTCACGCGGACGCCCAGCGGGCCGAACTCGGCGGCCCAGGCACGGGTGAGTGTCTCCATGGCTCCCTTGGTGGAGCTGTAGAGCGCGCCGAGGGGGATGCCCAGGCGCGCGATCCAGGAACCGAGGTTGACGATCACCCCGCCGCCGGACTCCGCCATGGCCGGCGCCACGGCGGCGGTGAGGAAGAACGGGGCCTTCACGTTCACGCCGTAGACCTCGTCGAACGTCTTCTCGTCCGTGGCGGTGGTGGTGGGGGCCGGATAGATACCGGCGTTGTTCACGAGGATGTCGATCCGCCCGCCCAGGGTCTCCCGGGCGCGATCGGCGAGGTCACGGGAGTTTTCGGGGCTTCCGTCGAGGTCCGCCGCCAGGAAGTCGGCCCGGCCGCCGGATGCGCGGATCCCTTCGACGACCCGTGCTCCCCGTTCCCGATCGCGCCCGGAGACGACGACGTGAGCCCCCTCGGCGGCGAACGCCTCGGCGATCGCCTGCCCGATGTTGCTGGTGGACCCCGTGACCAACGCCGTCTTGTTCCGCAGCCGTTCGCTCATGACGTGTTCTCCCTTGTGCGGTCGTGTCCGTCTTGCCGTGCGCGGACCACTGTGCGCCGTGGAAAATGGACCGGCAAGTCCAGAAAATCGCGATGAGGAGGCCGGATGCCGGACGCGCTGACCGAGAAGGGCCGTGCCACGCGGGCCCGCATCGTCGAGGGTGCGGCCGAGGTGCTGCGTGAGCGGGGCGTCGCCTTCACCACGCTCGACGACATCCGTGCCCGCACCGGCACGAGCAAGAGCCAGCTCTTCCACTACTTCCCGGACGGCAAGGACCAACTGCTGCTGGCAGTCGCACAGTTCGAGGCGGACCGGGTGCTGGAGGACCAACAGCCCTACCTGGGACGGCTGGACACGTGGGAGTCCTGGCGGCAGTGGCGGGACGTCGTGGTGGCGCGCTACGAACTGCAGGGCGACCACTGCCCGTTGGGCTCGCTGTTCCTCCAGGTGGGGCGCTCCGGCCCCGGCGCGCGGGCGATCGTGACGGGGCTCATGCGGCAGTGGCAGGAGCAACTCGCCCGCGGGATGCGCGCCCTTCAGGCGAACGGCCTGGTGTCGCCGTCCCTCGACGTGGACCGGACGGCCGCCGCACTGCTGGCGGGCATCCAGGGAGGCGTGACCATCATGATGTCCACGGGCGACTCGTCCCACCTCAAGGCAGCGCTCGACACAGGGATCGAGCATCTGCGCACCACTCCTTGGACAGGTGAGGCCTGGCCGTCGGACGCCTGAGGTATTACGGGGTTGCCCGTACGACCCGTACGTACGACTCCTGCAACGAGGAAAGGGCTCGGCACCGTATCGGCGCCGAGCCCCTGTCGTACCCGTAGTACCTAGAACGTCTCCGTACCTAGAACGTCCCCAACTTCACGATCGACAGCAACGCCACCAGCTGGATCGCGGACGCGCCCAGCGCCTTGGGCCACGGCAGATCGTGCGACTTGCTCACCATCAGGGTGAGCAGAGCCCCGGCGGCCACCCACGTCGCCCACCCCAGCAGTTGGACGAAGGACGCGTCGCCGCCGAAGAACATGGCGACGATGAGGCGGGGGGCGTCGGTGAGGGACATGATCAGCATGGAGAGGCCGACGGTGGGCTGCCAGGCGCCGTCGCCGCCGAGCTGGCGGGCGAGGGTGTGGGTGACGACGCCGAGGACGAAGGAGGAGAGGACCATCGCGACGGCCGTCGTCAGGACGATCGGGATCGCGTTGGAGAGCTTCGCGTCGATCGCGTCCGCGCGAGCCCCGTCGAAGCCGAAGACGGCGAGCAGGCCGTAGAAGAACGTGACGACGAGGGCGGGGCCCCACATCGTGTAGTCCCGCATGACGAGGAAGGTCGGGTTCGGGGCGGTGACGATGCCCTTCAGCAGCGCCTTCCAGTGCAGCCGGGGCCCGGCGGGACCGGCCGACGCGGAGCCCGCGTGGTACGTCTCGCCCTGGCTGTACTGCTGGTGGTCGTCGACCGAGAACGCCTGCGTGTGACCGGGGTTGTTGGCGGAGTAGGGGTCGTACGGGGCGCCCTGCGGGTGCCCGTGACCCTGGCCCGGCCCCTGCGGGTAACCGCCCCCGCCGAAGTACTCCGGCTCGTCCGGCCCCCTGCCGCCCCGCGTCGCACCGCCCGGCCCGCCGTACGGCCGCTGCTGCGGGTACGACGGTTGCGGCGGGTACCCGTTGGACGGGCCCTGGCCGTAGGAGGGCGCCCCCTGGCCGTACGAGGGGCCCTGGGCGCCGTACGGCGGTCCCTGGGGCGCCTGCTGCCCGTGCGGGGGGTGTTGCGGTCGCGCTTGCGGGGCGCGGTCGTCCCGGCCGCCGCGTCCGATCCTGAATCCAGCCACGCCTTCGAACGTACCTGGTCCCGGAGAGT
This sequence comes from Streptomyces sp., assembly GCA_036569285.1. GTDB lineage: Bacteria > Actinomycetota > Actinomycetes > Streptomycetales > Streptomycetaceae > Streptomyces. The sequence continues at coordinate 702 of DATCQX010000529.1, read as the reverse complement.
GACGTGCTGGACCGGACGCTTCCCGGACCCCATTGCGGCCGACCTGTGACATCCCCTAGGGGGACGGGCCCGTAGTACCCGTACGACCCCTACGGCACGCCCCTGAGAATCCCGTACACCTCAAGTACGACAAGACCGACGACAACGCCCCCCACCTCCACAAAGGAGGCGAGGGGCGCCCTCGTACCCGTAATACCCACGAACTACTTGACGGGCTCCGGCTCCGGCGCGCTCTCCGTCTCCGCGCCCCCCTCGGGACCCTCGGGCCCCTCCGGGTCCACCGGCGTCTTCACCGACTCCAGCAGCAGCTGCGCGACGTCCACGACCGTGATGGACTCCTTGGCCTTGCCCTCGTTCTTCTTGCCGTTGACCGAGTCGGTCAGCATCACGAGGCAGAACGGGCAGGCCGTCGACACGATGTCGGGGTTGAGCGAAAGCGCCTCGTCCACACGCTCGTTGTTGATGCGCTTGCCGATCCGCTCCTCCATCCACATCCGCGCCCCACCGGCACCGCAGCAGAAGCCGCGCTCCTTGTGCCGGTGCATCTCCTCGTTGCGCAGGCCGGGGACGTTCGCGATGATCTCGCGCGGCGGCGTGTAGATCTTGTTGTGCCGCCCGAGGTAGCAGGGGTCGTGGTACGTGATGATCCCCTCGACCGGCGTCACCGGCACCAACTTGCCCTCGTCGACGAGGAGTTGCAGC
>DATCQX010000528.1:0-7702 GCA_036569285.1 Streptomyces sp. | reverse complement strand
GTGTGGCCTACGAGACCTACCATGTCCAGCAGCCGTCCGCTCCTCTGAGACCCGAGACCGAGGAACTCCTCACACGCCTCGTGCGCAGCATGTGCAGCCACTCGGTGCTGTCACTGAGCGCTCATGGCCCGCTGACGCGGCACATCTCGGCTCTGGGGATCGGCTCGCTGTTCGTCCGGATCGACGGGCGCACCTCTTCCTTCAGAAGCAAGAAGCAGCCCCTGACGAAACACCTCGCGGCCGTGCGCCACGTCGTCGGCCAACGGCCGATCGTCCTGATCGGGGATGCCGTCGACGACCTTCGCGCGGCGCACGCCAACCAGATCCACGCCATTGCCTTCGCGGGAGGACTGACGCACCCCGACGTCCTTCGCCGCAGCGCGGCACCCGTCGCCGACTCTTTGGACGAGGCCGCGGCCCTGGCCGTGGAGTACGCCCGTACCGCGTGACGCTTCCGCGCATGAGGAACAGGGTCCACCGGCGTGGTGTCCTTGTGCCCAGACCTGAATGCAAAGGGTCGCTGCAGCGAGGAGGAGAGTCAGGGCGGCGGCGGACAGCCACCCTGACCCGCTACTCCACGGCCACTGCCCGTCATCGTTGCTTACCACAGTGTGAGGGGAAGCCCGGCCTCTTCAGCCGCCCGAATCAACTGCTCGATTCTCTCGGGCGGTTCCCCTGCTGCGAGACCGGCACGAACCGCTTGTGCGACAGCACGGGTACGTCCTGCGGCACCACGGGTGTCCGCGAGTGGACCATGAGGATTTCCCCTTCGCAACACCCATTCCGCACGATTCTCCGACGCCGTCCCGAGCCGGAGGTGAGCGGGATTCGTACAGCCGTGGAAATCGCAGCTGTGACACACGACGGGATCCTGGGCAGCGGTCCAACCCGGCCGGTCTATCACCCCGTGGGCCAGCTGATAGGCGAAAAGGTGCGCCGGGACAGTACCCCGCCGGGACGGCCCGGGCAGGCTCGCCGCGCGGAACGACCCATGACCGGTCGAACTGACCGCGTTGAGCCACGGCCAGCAGCGCCCTTCTCTGACATAGCGTTTTACCTCGAACCTGGCGACAACGCCCTCGTCATTGAGCAACGTCCGCCAGAGTTCCACGGGAACCCGGACGGGCACCGGCCGGCCCAGAAGAGAGAGCTGTTCGCTGCCGGACTCTGCGCAGCGGTGTTCAGCGGAGAGGCCGTCGAGAACGAGTTGACTGTCGGCGCTGCTCACGGGACGTCACCCTCCGGCGGTCCGAGATCGGGCGGATAGCCCCTGGCCCGCAGGTACGCGTCGAGAGCCAGCGCGACGATGTCGCCGTGCTGAATGCTGTGATCTGCATGGAGCGACCTGATACGCCGTGGGAACTGCAGGTCGTCGGGAACGGCGTAGTTGATCTGGCTCCGATGGGTGTGACGTCCGTTGAGGATCGCCAGAGTCTGGGGATGCGGGACCAGGAGATCGTCGGCAGGAGCGGACTGGGCATCGAGCGCATCAGCTACGGCGCGCAACTGGCGTGCGTGGTGCGAGAGATCGGGCACGGGAAACTCCGGAGGAGTCCACTAGGCGGCTAGCTAGCCGCCTAGTGGACTAGTGGAATAGTCGGAAGGCCGACGAGTCGCCACGGGCGGGATGATCGCTCCTGGCCACCCGCAGACCTGGGCGTCAGTAGCCGCGAGCGTTGAGCCACTCGTCCAAGGCGACGGCGACGATGTCGCCGATGGGCAGGTCGTCGATTTCGTTGTCCAGAGCGAACCGCTTCATGCGCTTCTTCAGCCGCAGGACAGCGGGAACCGACGAGTCGAGACTTTCGCGTTTGATCACGCGCTGATTGAGGACGGCGGAAGCCTCGGGAATGTCAGCGGGGCGGCCAGGGCCATCGGTTGGCGGCGTTCCCGCGCTGGGCCCCTCGTCCGGCCGGATGCCCTGATTGAAGTGACCTCCCGGAGCATCGGTCCTCACAGGGAAGGCGGCACTTCCTACCGTAGGAGGGACAATAGAGAGGACAGGGAGGTCGGCGCCTTGAGCCGGTGCGGACGCCGACGCAGCAGACGGGCTGTGTACGGAGAGTCCGGTCGGAGCATTGGACGGGAACGTGGGGTCCGCAGACCCGCCCGGGCCGACCGCAGACTGATCCGGTTGTGTCCCGGCCTCGGTGACTGCTTCCTGCCCCGAAGGACTGACGGCACTCGGACCGGTGCCCTGCAGAGCCGGAGCCGGCACCGTGCTGTTCGACAGAGATTCGGCTACCGGTACCGCCGGGGACTGAGGTTCCGCAGAAGCCTGCTCTGCAGAAGCCGGCCCGGCGGACGGCGAAGCGGCCGTGGGAGGGGCCCCGGCGCTTTCGGCCGCGCTTTCGGCAGCGAGTTGCTCAGGAGTGAGTTCGGCTGCGGGGGGAGGAGGTGCGGCCGTCTTCTTGGCCCCGCCCAGGGTCCGGCCGGCACGACGGGCCGGGGGTTTCGGGCGCTCACTCATGTGGTCAACTCCTTCATGAGCGCCGCGTACTCGCTCAGTTCGGTCGGGATCTCGCCGAACGCGTCCATGTAGTGCACCCAGGAGTGGATGGCGGTATCGGCGAGAGGGAAGGGCTCGTCCCGGCCCGGACCGATTCCCTCGCCTTCGGGGGGATCGAGGAGCTGCTCCTTCGCATGGCGGGGCAGACTGGTGCGGTCGTCAGCTTTGACCATGACCACATGGGCTGTGACGTCGCGGGTGTTTCGGGCTGCGGCCCGCTCGGCCTCGTCGAAGGTGGCTGCCAGCTTGCGGCGCTCGATCCTCGTGGGGGCGACCGGGACAAGCAGCAGGTTGGCCTCGGTAACAGCCTCGTGGAACATCTGGGCGTTGCCACCCCCGACATCGACCACGATCGCGCCGAACTGTGCACGCTTTGCCTGGATGTGCTCGGCGAGGTCAGAGTAGATATACCGATCGACCTCCAGGTTGGTGGGGATGTCCCATCCGGCGGCCTTGGCGACCTTGAACCAGTCGTAGGCGGACTGGCTGGTGGCGTCGGCGTCCAGCAACAGCGTCGGCACCTTGAGGACGACGGCGTAGTAGAGGGCGATGAACCAGGCGGAGGTGGTCTTGCCGGTCCCGCCCTTGAGCATGCCAACGACAATGACGAAGGCATCCCAAGGGCGGGCCGTGACCGCCGCGAGATTTTTGGAACGGGTCGTTTTGCTCACGTGTGCGTGATCTCCTGAGTGGAAGACGTGCGTCTTGTACGGGGACCGCCTGAGGAGACGGCCTGTCGGGATGCGGTGACCTCGGGCGGCGGTGCCCGTGCCCTGCGGTGACTGTCCGGATCGTGGCGGGCAGGGGGCCGCGCAGCCTCGTCGGCGGCGCAAACGGCTTCGAGGCGGGCGAGGGCGTTCACGGCTGGTCCAGGGGCGGATGCGAAGGGCTGTGCCGGTGCTGCGGCCTCATACGGGTACCAGCCAGACTCAAAAGTCGATATATCGTCGCGGTGGAATAGTTGAACTCAACCGCGAGCGCAGGCACGCTGCCGCCGTCTTCGTAGCGCTCCCGCATGGCCATCGCGAGCTTCTGCCGCTGGGCAGCGCGCGCCGCCCAGCGCATCCGTTGCGTCTGTTGCGGTGTCCGCGGTGTACCGCCTGCCTCGATGAGCAGGCGCCGGGCACCGCGCCTGCTCATGCCCGCCTTCCTGGCGAGTTCGCCGAGCGTCGCGCCCTGCTTCTCGTACAGCACGCGAAGACGGGCCGCGAGCAGACGGCGCTCCGGTGAGTCCCTGCGCATCCGCCGGGTCTGCCACGAGGTGCGCATCTGGGTGTTCGCGGTATGGAGCCGCTTGAGAACCGTGCCGTAGGACAGCCCGCTGGAGACGACGAGTTCGTCGACCGTCGCGCCGGCCTCGTACTCCTTGCGCAATGCCTCGGCGGACGGTGCACCGTCTCTGGCAGCTTTTTGGGGGACTTGAGGGTTCATGCTGCGGACTCCCATTCTCTGAGGGCTTCGGCATGGGCGGCAGCCAACTCGTCATAACTGCGCTGGTCGGCAGGGGTGATGAGGAGCAGCCGGCTGTCAGTGGCGACATGCCAGCCGGGGGCGCTGCGGCCGGTGGTCGGGTCGAGGACACGGCCGCCGGGGGTGTGCCATGCGGCGGGCACCTCGTCAGGACGGACCGCCGGGACGAGGACCTGGCGGCCGTCGCGCACGAGCACGGCGGCCTTGGTACGGTGCTCCGCGGTCTTGTCCAGGACCTTCAGGTACCTGGCCCGCTCGGCGGCGTGGACCGTCTTTCGGTGCGCTGCCGTACCGGCGGTTCCGTACTGGCGGGCCACTGTGTCCCATTGGTCGCCAGAGGTGTCTAGAGGGTCGGTAACAGGCTGCGGAAGCCTGTTACCGAGGCTTTCCAGGACGCGGGCAGCCAGCGTCCAGGTCCCGCCGTTGTCCAGCACGAGGCCGTGACTCACGAGCCGGTGCAGGGCGCGGTAGACGGTGGCGCGGGAAACCGACGACGTGATGACGAGCTCAACAGCGGTCTGACCCGGCTGCACGTACAAGGCCCCGACGATCATGAGGGCGGAGCTGCCCAGTGCGCCGTGGGCAAAGGCGTCATGGGCCATCAGGAGGCCGATGACGCTGGAGTCGACGTCAGCCGAAAAGCCGGTCTCGGGTGCGGACCACTCCTCAAGTTCCGGGCTGGGGGGGAACTGAGTGGTCAATCCCCGAGAGAGCCGGGTCCTCGTCCCGCTTTCGGGGCCGTTGCCGAGGTACCACGAGGAGCCCTCTCTGCCACGTCCGACCCGCAGTCGGCGGAGCCACCCACTGGGCCTCAGAACGGTGTCGTACGCGTTGCGCAGAGCCTGCCGGGAGATCCCCGCCTCCTCGGCGGTCTGACGCTCGCTCGCGGTGTGTAGACGGCCTCCGGCGCTCTCGGCGAAGTTGAGATGAGCGCGCAGCACCCGCAAGGCGGTGCGGCCCCGCTCCCCGCGCCAGGGAGTGACTTCGATCCGCTCGCGGAGCGCGACGAGGTCCTCGTAGGCATCCTGCCGGGATCCAACATTCTCCGTGCTGTTCACCGCCGCGCTGGCGCTCTCCCAGACACGAAGGATGTAGTCGAATGCGCGCTTGTATCCGGAACGCAGGACGATGTTCTGTACGTGTCGGCCGCCCTCGTGATCGGGGTGCATCAGGAGCCCAGTCAGCTGGCCGACCGTGCCGCCGACACGGGCGACGTGGCACGCGAGGGCTGCGGTGATGCGGTGACCGTGCTCGGCCAGGCCCTGCCGTTCATCGCGAAGGACGACTCGTCCGTCGCGGTCGAGCTTGCTGTAGCTGCCCGCCGCGTAACGTCCCGTGAGATCTCCTAGAAGAGCCAGGTCACTCGCACTGCGGGGGATCTGGGCGAGTCCCTGCGGCCGGGTTTGAGCGTCTGTGACTGCCTCTGATTGGGATACGGCCTGCTGTGAGTAGTGCGGATGGAGCGCGTCGTGTGGCATTCTGGGGACGTCTCGCAAGGACATGGACGCCACCACGGCCCGCTAAACCATGGGTGGTGTCCGGAACCGACCTCCGATCGGTGCCAGCGAAGCCTCCAGGACGGCAATCCTGGGGGCTTTCGTGCATCTGGTGGCTTCCGATGAGAGGCAGGCGTCCCCGTCGCAACTCGACCAAGGCTGACCGAAGATCGCCGAGAGGTCATCGCGTTTGATCCGGCCGGTCAACACGGGCCGCTCGTTGGCGATTTCAGAGGGATCGCCTCTGACTGCCTCTGAGCGACCCGGGTCGAACCGGGGTCGAATCAGAGCGTTCTCCTCTGACTGCCTCCGATCGCCTCTGCAACCCGTCCTAGCAGGTCACAGCCGCTTCGGTCTCCATAAGTACAGGTCAGAGAGGTGCGGCCGGATTACCTCACCTACACCACGCACACCTGGCAGGACGTCAGCACGACGATCGGCTTCGCCCGCAGCTCCGACCGGCTCAACTGGACGTTCCTGTACGACTACCAGGTCCCGATCGCTGGCCTCTCCCGCGCCTGGGCCCCGGAGTGGTTCGTCGACAGCGACGGCAGTGTCAACGTCATCGTCTCCTGCTCCCTCACCAGCGACGAGTGGATCTTCACCCCGTACCGCCTGCGCGCCACCAACTCCGCGCTCACCGCCTGGAGTTCCCCGGTCGCCCTCTCCGGGATCGGCGCCAACCACATCGACACGTACATCGTGAAGACCGGCTCGACATACCACGCGTTCACGAAAAACGAGACGACGAAGTACATCGAGTACGCGACGGCGACGTCCCTCAACGGCCCCTACACGCTGTCCAGGACCGGCGACTGGGCGGGCTGGGGCAGCTACCGCGAAGGCCCCTCGGTCGTCCAGCTCGACAACGGCGCCTGGCGGATCTACTTCGACGGCTACGGCGACGGCACCTACTACTACAGCGACAGCTACGACACCTTCGCCACCTGGTCCGCCCCCAAAGCCCTGCCCGCCGTCTCCGGCACCGCCCGGCACTTCACGGTGATCAAGGAGACCGTCACCGGCGGGCCCACCCTCACCAGGAACGCGACCCGCTCCTTCCGGTCCGTCAACTACCCCACCCGGTACTGGCAGTCACAGTCCGCCCTCCTCAACCTCCCCGTCGTCAGCACCTCCAGCGCGAGTGCCGACAGGCAGGCCGCCACCTTCACCGTCGTCCCCGGACTCGCCGACGCGAACGCGTACTCCTTCCGCGACTCCTCCGGCAACTACCTGCGCCACTGGGACTTCCGCGCCCGCTTCGACGCGAACGACGGCAGCTCCGTCTTCGCCCGCGACGCCACGTTCATCGCCCGCACCGGCACCACCTCCGGCGCCGTCCGCTTCGAGTCGTACAACTACCCCGGGTACTACCTCCGCCACTACGACTACCAACTCCGCGTGGAGATCTCCGACGGCACCGACGTCTTCCGCCAGGACAGCTCGTTCGTGCCGGTGACTGCCTGGGCCTGAGCTGCGCGTCCGCTGACCTGGGAGGCGGTGTCGGCGGTCGCGGTTGGCTTTGACAGTGGTTGATGGGGTCTGGCGCAAGTTGTGGGACGCAGTTACTCACGGTGCACACGTCGCAGTCCTGGATTTCGAATCCAGCGGCCTGCAAGGCAAGGCGACATATAGCAGTGCTGATACGCAGACGGACACCAGCCCCCTCGGAGAACAGCGATCCTGTCCTTGCCTACGCACTCACCGAGTTGGCATGGTACGAACGCACCCGTGATCACGCCCGTCGTGTGCACTGGCTCACGGAACTCGCCGCCCTGGCCGCAGGATCGACCACCGTGGTCGCCGCAGGTCTCGGGGCACCGGCTGCCTTCACGGCTATTGTGGCTGGCGTGACCGTTTTCATCGGCGGATTCCGCCAGGTTTTCGGTCATATGGAGCGCTACGTGCTGGCCTCGGAGTCCTGGGTGAGGCTGCATCCTGAAGTCGAGCGGTACCGGTTGATCCCAGAAGCAGAGCGGGACTCAAGTGCCCGTCAACGTCTGCTGGAGCAGATCGAGGCTGTGGCTGATCTCCAGATCCGGAACTGGGCCGCCGCGTACCGCGGCAGGGCACAAGTGACGACGCCTGCGAGCAGTGAGCGTCCACCATAGGCGGACCGGCGAAGTCGGTCTTCGGGCGCTTCCTCAGGCAAGAAGTACTCGTTTGCGTAGGAGCGGGAATCCGGCACGGCCGAACATCTGCCGTTTGAGCATCTTGATCCGGTTGA
>DATCQX010000527.1:0-2517 GCA_036569285.1 Streptomyces sp. | reverse complement strand
GGGCTGCACTCGGCCCGCGCCCTCCAGCGCGCCGCCGAGTGCAGCCCCGCCCCCGCCGACCGCGCCCGCCGCTACCCCAAGGCCCTGCACGCCGCCACCAACGCCGCCGACCCCTCCTGGGTCCGCGAGCTGTACGACCGGGTCACCGCCCTCACCGACGACCGCGACGTCCTCGCCATGGCGGCCTGCGGCGTCGGCATGGCCCTCTCCCTCGGCGGCCACCAGCGCCAGGCCGCCCAGATCGTCACCGCCGCCCTCGAACACACCCCGTCCACCTCGGGCATGACGACGTTCGCCCTCACCAGCGTCCTGGGCGCCGTCGCCTACCAGTCCGGCCTGCCTGAGACCCGCCGTCCCATCACCGCCCGCCTCGCCGCCGCCGGAGCCCGCGACACCGACACCCCGTACTCGGAGCTGTCCTCCGACGACAGCTGGGCCGCCGTCCGCGCCACCACCCTCTCCGCCGCCGACCCCGCCGACGCCCCCGCCCTCCTGAGCGGCATCCGTCACCGCACCGCCCCCCGGCCGGCCGACCAGGTCGCCGACATGACCTGGACCCTCGGCGTCGGCGGCGCCGCCTGGTACGCCGACGAGCACGACCTGGCCGTCGAGACGTTCCGCCAGGTCTACGAGGGCCTCACCACCTACGGCGCGCTCGGCCCCGCCGCCCCCACCCTCACCGCGATGGCGGGCGCCCTCATCGACACCGGCCGCTGGACCGAGGCCGACGACCACCTCGAACGCACCGCCACCCTCGCCGCCGTCCACGCCCTCAGGTTCGTCGCCGTCGACGTCGAGGCCCTGCGCGCCACCCTGCGCGCCCTGCGCGGCATCGCCGCCGGCCCCGAACCCGCGTGGACGGCCCTCGACCTCGACGAGAACCGCGCCACCCACGCCCGCCTCCTGCGCGCCGCCGGCACCGCCGCCACGGCGAGCGGCGACCACGAAGGCGCCTACCGGCACTTCCGGCAGCTGTTCCACGACGACGGTACCCCCCTGCACTACTTCCTCTCCCCCCGCTCGATCGCCGACCTCGCCGCCGCGGCCCACCGCACCGGCCGCCAGGAGGAGATGGCACCCGTCGTCGAAGCCGTCCGCGCCGCCCTCGGCCCGAGACCCACCACCCGCACCACCCTGCTCCTGCACCACGCCGAAGCCCTCACCGGCGCCCCCGCGCAGGCCGAGCACCACTTCCGGCTCGCCCTCGTCAACCCGGCCGCCGACCAGTGGCCCCTGGCCCGCGCCCAGGCCCGGCTCCACTACGCGCAGTGGCTGCGCCGGCGCCGCCGCCCCCTCGACGCCCGCCCCCTGCTCACCGCCGCCCTGGAGACGTTCACCCGGCTCGGCGCGGCCGGACTCGCCGAGGAGACCCGCGTCGAACTGCGGGCCAGCGGCGTCGGAACGGCACCCGTGCGCCCCGACCCCCTCTCCGAACTCACCGCCCAGCAGCGCGAGATCGTCCGGCTCGCCGCGAAAGGGCTGCGCAACCGGGAGATAGCGGAACAGCTGATGGTCTCTCCGCGTACCGTCAGTTCCCACCTGTACCAGGTGTATCCGAAACTGGGGGTGAGCAGCCGCAACCAGCTCCGGGACCTCGTCGAGGACCTGTGAGAGACCCCCCGACACGTCGCAAGGAGGCGCGTGCACCCGGACCGTGTAGTTCTCGACCCCCTCGTCCAGCGCCTCGTCGACGCCTCGGCGCAGCCGCCCTACCTGCACCAGATCGGGGCCGTGGACGGCCGCCAGGCCCTGCTGGAGATGCAGGGCCACCCCTTCGACGACCTGGACGCCGAGTTCCGCGTCGCCCCCGTCGGCCCCTCCGGGCTCGTCGGCTTCTGGCTCTTCCGCCCCCGGACGGCCACCACCCCCTCCGCCGTCCCCGTCGTCGTCTACCTGCACGGCGGCCGGTGGATGCTCGGCGACGCCCGCACCCACGCCCGCCTCGTCGGCGAGATCGCCGACCTGAGCGGCGCCGCCCTCGTCGTCCCCGAGTACACCCGCACCCCCGAGGCCCGCTACCCGGTCGCCCTGGAGGAGTCGTACGCCGTCCTCACCTGGATCGCCGGACAGGCCGCCACCCTCGGCCTGGACGGGGGCCGGCTCGCGGTGGCCGGGGACTGCGCCGGGGCGACCATGGCGACCGCCCTCACCATGATGGCCAAACGGCGCGCCGGGCCCCGGATCCGCGCACAGGTCCTGTACTGCCCGATGACCGACCCCGACGCTGCCACCGCGTCCGCCGCCCGGTTCGCGTCCGGCTACTTCCTCACCCGCGAGGCCGTCGACTGGTACTGGCAGGAGTACGCCGACGACCCCGACGACCTCGCCGACCCCACCGCCGCCCCCCTGCGCGCCACCGACACCGACCTCGCCGGACTCCCGGCCGCCCTCGTCGTCTCCGCCGAGGCCGACGTCTGCCGCGACGAGGGCGAACAGTACGCGCGCCTGCTGCGCCGGTCCGGCGTCCAGGTGACGGCCGTCCGCTACCTGGGCACGGTCCACGACTTCGTCTCCCTG
>DATCQX010000526.1:0-6061 GCA_036569285.1 Streptomyces sp. | reverse complement strand
GGTATGAGGCGAGGGGTGGGGTGGTCGCACTCGGTGCCGCGAAGGGGTTCGGCTGCGGTTCCGGGGTGGGCGCCGCCGGTGGGGAGGTGATCGTTCGGTGGTCGTGTACGGACGGGGGTGTCGCGTTGTACGGGGGCGTCGCGGGGCCGCCGGGGACAGTGGGCGTCGGGGGTGTCGTCGGGGCCGTCTGCTCCTCCACCACCGGGGGTGGGGTCAGCGGTACGCCGGAGCCGTAGGTGCCGTCGGCGGGCGGCGCCCAGGGGACCGTGGCTCCCGCCGGCGTCCTGCCGTCCGTGGAGGCCGTCGGCACCGGGGGCGCCCACGGGCCGGTTCCGGGCACCTTGTCCTGAGGCTCGCTGTACTCAGAGCCACTGTGTTCAGGCTTGCCGTCCGCAGGTGCGCCGTCCCGAGGGGTGCTGTCCTGAGGGATGTCGTCCTGAGGGATGCCGTCCTGAACCCGGCTTCCCCGAAGCGGGTCGTCCTGAACCGCGTCCTGCCGGGCCGCCGGGCTTTCGGAGCCCTCGCCCGCCTGCCCCTCCCGCGTGTTCTCGGCCATCCGCCCACCCCTCTCGTACGTCCGGCCCATGCTAAATCCTCCCTCCTCGCCCGGACTCCCCGCCCTAGGATGATCGGGAGCAGACGATCAGCCGATCACTCGCGCCCGGGGCCCGTCCCTGGAGGCGCCGTCCCGGAGGGACCCATGAGCAACCCCGTACCCACCGCACCCCACGACCTGCGTGCCTTCATCGCGGGCCTGCCGAAGGCCGAACTGCATGTGCACCACGTGGGGTCGGCGTCCCCGAGGATCGTCGCGGAGCTGGCGGCCCGGCACCCGGACTCGAAGGTGCCCACGGACCCGGAGGCGCTCGCCGACTACTTCACCTTCACGGACTTCGCGCACTTCATCGAGGTGTACCTGTCGGTCGTGGAGGTGATCCGCACGCCGGAGGACGTCCGGCTGCTGACGTACGAGGTCGCGCGGGAGCTGTCCCGGCAGCAGGTGCGGTACGCGGAGCTGACGATCACGCCGTACTCCTCGACCCGGCGCGGTATCGACCCGAAGGCGTTCATGGACGCGATCGAGGACGCCCGCAAGGCCGCCGAGAAGGAACTCGGCACCGTCCTGCGCTGGTGCTTCGACATTCCCGGCGAGGCGGGACTGGACGCCGCCGAGGAGACCGTCCGACTCGCGACGGACGACCGGCTGCGCCCCGAGGGACTCGTCTCCTTCGGGCTCGGCGGACCCGAGATCGGCGTGCCCCGACCGCAGTTCAAGCCGTACTTCGACCGCGCCATCGCCGCCGGTCTGCGCTCCGTGCCCCACGCGGGCGAGACCACCGGCCCGGACACCGTCTGGGACGCCCTGACCTATCTGCGTGCTGAACGCATCGGGCACGGCACGAGTTCCGCCCAGGACGAGAAACTTCTCGCCCACCTCGCCGCCGAGCGCATCCCGCTGGAGGTCTGCCCGACCTCCAACATCGCGACCCGCGCGGTGGCGACGCTCGACGAGCACCCGATCAAGGAGTTCGTCCGCGCGGGTGTGCTGGTGACGATCAACTCGGACGACCCGCCGATGTTCGGCACCGACCTGAACAACGAGTACGCCGTCGCCGCCCGGCTCCTCGGTCTCGACGAGCGCGGGGTCGCCGACCTCGCGAAGAACGCGGTGGACACGGCGTTCCTCGACGACGCGGGCAAGGCCCGGATCAAGGACGAGATCGACACCTACACCTCCGGCTGGCTCGCGCCGTAGCATCCGTGACGGCGGGGACGGCCACGACAGCCGTGACAATGGCCGTATGCAGACCCTGACGGCCGTGGCCCACCGCGGCGATCCCTACCGCTTCCGGGAGAACACCCTCGACTCGCTGCGTTCCGCGCTGACCCGTGGCGCGGACGCGGTCGAGATCGACGTACGGCTGACGCGGGACGGCGTGCCGGTCCTCCTGCACGACGAGACGCTGAACCGGCTCTGGGAGGTTGAGCGCCCGCTGGGATCTCTTTCGGCGGCGGAGGTGCGCGGCCTGACGGAGGGCGGGGTGCCGACGCTCGTGGAGGCCCTTGCGGCGACGGAGGGCACCCGCGTGATGGTCGACCTGCCGGGCACGCGGGACGTCCGGGTCGCCCGGCGTGTCGTCGACGCCGTCCGTGAGGCGGGGGCGGCCGAGCGGGTCTACTACTGCGCCGACGCGCAGGCGATGCTGGCGGTCCGCGCGGCCGACGCGTCGGCGGAGATCGCCCTCACGCACACGTCCCTCGCGCCGATCCGCCCCACCCTCCTCGCCGCGATCCGCCCCCGCTGGCTCAACTACCGCTTCTCGCTGGTCGACCGGCCGCTCGTGGAACACGTCCACCGCAACGGGCACCTCCTGTCCGTGTGGACGCCCGACACGCGCCGGTCCCTGCGGAAGCTGATCGAACTGGGGGTGGATTCGATCACGACGAATCGGATCGACGTGTTGCATGAGTTGCGGGGCGGGGAGTAGGGGGCGCCGCGAGTCGGCGGACGACGTCCAGGGCGCCGGCGTCGTCCCCGCAGAGCGGAACGGCGAGCGGGCGGCCCTCGAAGACGGGCGGGGTGAGGCGCCAGACGTCGGCGTGGCAAGGGCAGCGCGAGCAGCACCGCGTCCGCCCCGAACTCGGCTGCCTCTTCCAGGGATACGGCCCCCGGCGCGCACCTCGTGTCCGGCGCGACGCCATTGTGGGCGCTGCGCACGGGCCCGGTACGACGCGGCCAACTCGAAGGTCCTCACAGAGACCGTCCGCAGACTGGGGTTCAACGGCCTTGCCACCCGGGACACGAGCGGTGCGTACGAACTGACGCCCCTGGGGCGGACGTTGCTGCCGGTGATCGAGGCCCTCGGGGTGTGGGCGGCGGATCACGGGGGGGGCAACCGGCGTGGCTCGGGTGAGGTATTGGGGGCAGGGCCTCTAGGGGTGAACCCTGAGAAGGTGACGGGGTGTCGGTGCGGGCGGGTCGGGGTCGCGTCCGGGTTGGGAACACCCGTTCGGCCGATTCGGAGGGGGCGGTCCGGGCCGGACGATGGTCACGTCACATTCGGCACAGCACCCTCGGGAGTGTCCATGCACCTTCGTCGTACGACCGTCCTCGCCGCGTCGCTCGCCCTCGCACTGGCCGCCGGCCCGCTCGCGGCACCGGTCTTCGCGGCGGAGGGGACGGCAGGGGGCTGCGAGCGGGGCGGGGGTCTCGCGGCGGAGGGGCGGACGGCGAAGGCTGAGGGACGGGGCACGCGGGCACTGGACGCGCGGATACCGGAGGCACAGGCCCCGACCCCGCAACACCCGTACGCACAGGCCCCGCACGCGCAAGCCCCGTACGCACAGGCCCCGCATGCGCAAGCCCCGTACGCACAGGCCCCCCACGCGCAAGCCCCGACTCCGCAGCACCCGGCTTTCCAGGCCCCAGACCCCAAGGCCCTGCGCGACGCGATATCCGGCCTGCCCGACGCCACCGCCACCGCTGCCCTGGTCCGCGTCGGAGGCACAGCCGGTTCCTGGCAAGGCGCCTCGGGCGTGCGTGACGTCGAGAGCGGTGCCCCGGCCGACCCGGACGCGCGGTTCCGGGCCGGTTCGACGACCAAGGTGGTGACGGCGGCGACGGTGCTGCGGCTCGCGGCGGAGGGGAAGGTGGACCTGGGGGCGCCGGTCCAGCGGTATCTGCCGGGCCTGCTCAGCCGGGAGTTCCAGCCGATCAGCATCCGGCAGTTGCTGAACCACACCTCGGGCATCCGGCCCGGTGCCGAACTCGGCGACACCTTCGAGGAGCAGTACGCCCACCGCTTCGAGACGCTGACGCCCCGCCAGGTCGTGGCCTCGGCGGTGGCGGAGGGCCCCGAGTTCTGCCCCGGCACCGGTCAGCACTACTCCAACATCGGGTACACGATCCTGGGCCTGCTGATCGAGAAGGTCACCGGCCGCTCGTACGCCTCCGTGGCCACCCGCCTGGTGCTGGCCCCCGCCGGGATGCGCCACACGTACTTCCCCGGCACCGACCCGCGCATCATCGGCCCGCACAATCACGGCTACCAGGCGGTGCGGCGGGCCGACGGGACGACGGACCTGGTCGACGTCACGGAGTGGAACCAGGCAGACCGCGCGGCGGCCGGTGACATGATCTCGACGACGGCCGATCTGGAGCGGCTGATCACGTCCCTCTTCCAGGGCCGGATCGTCCCGAGACCTCAGCTGGAGGAGATGTTCACGGTCCCGTCGGACATCCCGGGCGCCACCTACAGCGCCGGGCTTCAGCGCGGTGAGTTCGACGGCAAGGTCTTCTGGCTCAAGACCGGCTCCCGTCCGGGGTTCATCGCGGTGGCGGGGGCGACCCGGGACCTCTCGCGGACGCTGGTCTACTCGATCAACGCGACCGACGCGAAGGGGACGGAGCTGAACGCGGTGGCTCAGCGGGTCGTCGGGGCGGCGGTGAGGTAAGGGGGGCCAGCAGTGAGGGGGGGTTCGGCGGTCGACTTTCTTCATACCCCACTGGGGTATAGAGTCAGATCCCGTACCCCCCTGGGGTATACCGTCGGAGAGGCAGAACAGGGAGCCCGTCATGACCCCACTCCAGAAGATCGGCGCTTTCGGTGCCGCGCTCGCCGTGTCGTTCGGGGCCGCGTACGGGCTGGGCTCGCTGATCGGCCCGTTCGACAGCGGCACGAAGAGCGAGGCGAAGCAGTCCGGGCATCTGGGGGCAGGCCACGAGGAGTCCGTGAGCGGCGGGCACGACGACGGCTCCCCCCATGACTCCGGCATGGACTCCGGCAGCGAGGGCACCGTCACCCCGGCCGGCCTCCAGGTCACCGAGGGCGGTTACTCCCTCGACCTGAAGACCCCGGCGCTGACGGCGAACGGTACCGCCACCCTGAAGTTCGCGGTGCGCGGGAAGGACGGCACGCCCGTGACCTCGTACCAGGTGGAACACGAGAAGGAACTGCACCTGATCGTGGCCTCGCGGGACCTCACCGAGTACCGGCACCTCCACCCGGTCCGGGCGGCGGACGGCACATGGAGCACGCCGCTGACGTTGCGGGAGGCGGGCAGCTACCGGGTGTTCGCGGACTTCACGCCGACCGGCGGGGGCAGGAACCTGACGCTCGGGTCGGACCTGACGGTCGCCGGTGCGTACGAGGCCCGGAAGGCGCCGGCGCCGGTGCGCGAGGTGACGGTCGAGGGGTACACCGTCACACTGGACGGCGACCTCGCGGCCGGCAAGGGGAGCGAGCTGGGGTTCGCGGTGAGCAAGGAGGGGCGGCCGGTGAAGCTGGAGCCGTATCTCGGGGCGAACGGACACCTCGTCGCACTGCGCACCGGCGACCTCGCCTACCTGCACGTCCACCCGCACGACGACAAGCCCGGCGCGGCAAAGGTCTCGTTCACGGCAGATGTGCCGAGCACGGGGACGTACCGGCTGTTCCTCGACTTCAAGGCGGACGGAAAGGTACGGACGGCAGCATTCACGGCGGACACGAACCAGCACTCACACAACTGACCCACCACACACCCGAAGCCCCACAGCTCCCCTCAGTGCCGCAACACCACTTGGTGTCGGGCGGCGAGCAGATCCCGGCCGGACTCCGCTCGCGTTCTCGTCCAAGCCGCGTTTCCAGAGTGAAGCGGAGTCGCAGAAGAGGAGTCGCAAAAGCAGACGGGCATGCCGATGAGCGGGCAAGGTCGGGATGGTGACGCCGAGGCCGTATCAGACAATCCCGGCATCAAGGGCTGCCCCCGGCAGCCCTTTCCCACGTTCCGGTCGCTTTTTGACCATTGACGGTCCGAAGCGAACCGGGACGCTTCCGTTCCGCACCCGTACCTTGAACCGGGGCCTTCGGGTTCCCGAGTGAAAACACACGGTGCGAGAAGAGGGAACGGAAGCAATGGTCCAGGAGACCTTCCGAGACGGGGCGCCAGGCTGAGCACGGCGGCCACTCACCCACGGGACCAACACCTCCCACCCTCCTCATCCTCGAACCAGGCGCCGGCCCCAGCACCCTCCGCCTCCCCCTGGAGAACCACATGCCCCGCCCGACCCACCCCCAGG
>DATCQX010000525.1:0-2586 GCA_036569285.1 Streptomyces sp. | reverse complement strand
TCCGTGATCGACAGCACATCGCTCACGTCGTAGGCGATGATGTCGTGCGCGAGCTTGTCGGCCGCCGCCTGCGCGGCGGCCGAGATGAGCTGAAGAGAACGGTCGGTGGCGGTCACTGCACGGCTTTCCCTAGGCGGTCGTGTACCCCCCAAGGGTCTCACGGCCCGGAGATCACGGCGTCGACCGCTTGTAGTCCTTCCCCAGGACGACCGTCACGTCCCCGCTGGACGCCTCCGCCGACTTCTTCACCGCCGACTCCGTGAGCCCGAGGGTCTTGGCGACCTCGACGGCGTTGTTCTTGTCGGCGTCGTCGGCGTAGGTGACGGACGTGCGGGCCTCGGTGGAGGAGACCTCGCCGCCGTCGAGGACGGTGAAGCCGCCGTTCAGCAGGACGATCCGGACGTCCTCGGAGTCGGACTTCTTGCCGGACGCGTTCCGCACGGAGACGCGGACGGCGGCGTCCGGGTCCGGGCTCTTCGCGGTGCCGCCGAGGACGGTCTTGACGATGCCGGAGGCGGCGTCGGCGCTGAGCGTGCCGTCCTTCTGCACCGGCAGCGCCTCCGTCTTGTAGTCGCCGCCCTTGGCGAGGGAGGCGAGGCCCGCGAGGAACGCGCCGAGGTCCTTGTCCGTCAGGGACGGGTCGAGGATCTGCGCGAGGGTCTGGACGGTGACGGTCGCGGCCTGCGCGTCGGTGGAGATCTTCCGCAGCACCCCCTGCACGACCTGCCCGAACCGCGCGAGCTGCGCGCCCTGCGGCTCCTCCTCGCCCCGGTAGGTGGCGTACGCGACGGCCATCTTGCCGCTCAGCGACTGGTCCTCGCCCTTGTTGACGAGCGCCTCGCCCTTCTTCGACGCCGGGTCCGGGACGGTCGTGTCGGTGTCCACCTCGATGCCGCCGACGAGGTCGACGAGGTTCTGGAGGTAGGGGGTGTCGAGACGCCAGGTCCCCTCGATGCTGGTGCCGAGGACGGTGTCCAGGGCGTCGCGGGTGCCCGCCGAGCCGTCGTCGTCCACGGATTTCGCGAGGGTCGTGCTGCTGCCGTCGTCCTTGGTCACGACCAGGGAGTTCGGGAGCAGGACGGTCGTGCCGCGTTTCGCGGTGGTGTTGTCGACGAGGAGCAGCGAGGAGGTGCCGCCCTTCGCGGTGTCGTGGAGGTGGACGACGACGACGTCCCGCTTCTGGGCGGCGCCCCCGGCCGTCGCGGTGGCCTTGGAGTCCGAGGAGGACAGGCCGGGGATCTTGCCCGCGTACACGAGGTAACCGACACCGCCGACGGCGACCAGCGCCATGACGACGACCAGGGCGACCAGGCGGCTCTTGGCCCGCCGCTTGGCCTCCTCGCGCCGCTCGGTGCGGTTCTCCGTGAAGTTCAGCCAGTCGATGACGTCCTCGGAGTCCCCGTCGGGCTGCTCCACGAACGCGAACTGCTCGGTGTGGTACTCCCGTTGCTCGGGTTCGCCGTCTTTGCCTGAGGCGGCGGCCTCGGACGCGGGGGGTGCGGCGGGTTCAGCGGCTTCGGGTTCGGGGGCGGTCTGCTGCGGGATGTAGGCGGTGGCGGTGGCCTGCTCGGTGTCCTGTGCGGGCTGTCCCGCCTGCTGCCCGTAGGGGTCGTACGGGTCGTACGAGGGTGCCGGCGCCGACTGGCCGCCGGTCCCGTAGGGGTCGTACCCGTAGCCCTGCCCGCCATAGTCCTGCTGGCCGTACTGCTGCTGGGGGTAGCCGGACTGCCGGCCGTAGTAGTCGTACCCCTGGCCCTGCCCCTGCTGCTGCCCCGCGTACGGGTCGTACGCCTGCTGCTGGGGCACCTGTTGCTGGGGGCGGCCGTAGACGGGACGGCCGTAGTCGTCGTAGCCGACGACGACG
Organism: Streptomyces sp.; assembly: GCA_036569285.1. Taxonomy (GTDB): domain Bacteria; phylum Actinomycetota; class Actinomycetes; order Streptomycetales; family Streptomycetaceae; genus Streptomyces. The sequence continues at coordinate 722 of DATCQX010000525.1, read as the reverse complement.
TACGGGGTCTCCTCGTCGTCCGACTGGTCCGCGTCGTATCGGTTGTTCACCGGTGCCCCTCTCGGCTCACTCGCCTCACTCGCCGCGGTACAGCTCGCACTTGTCGATGTAACGCACGACGCCGTCCGGCACCAGATACCAGACGGGGTCGCCCTTGGCGACGCGCGCGCGGCAGTCGGTGGAGGAGATGGCGAGCGCCGGGACCTCGACGAGGGAGACGATGCCGTCGGGCAGGCCGGGATCGGCGAGGTTGTGGCCCGGACGCGTGACGCCGATGAAGTGGGCGAGCGCGAACAGCTCGTCCGTGTCGCGCCAGGTGACGATCTGGGCGAGGGCGTCGGCACCGGTGATGAAGAACAGGTCGGCGTCCGGGTTGAGGGCGCGCAGGTCACGCAGGGTGTCGACGGTGTACGTCGGACCGCCGCGGTCGATGTCGATGCGGCTGACCGAGAACTGGGGGTTCTCGGCGGTGGCGATGACCGTCATCAGGTAGCGGTCCTCCGCCGGGGAGACCGCGCGGTGGCTCTTCTGCCAGGGCTGGCCGGTCGGGACGAACACGACCTCGTCCAGCCGGAACGCCGCGGCGACCTCACTGGCCGCCACGAGGTGTCCGTGGTGGATCGGATCGAACGTCCCGCCCATGACGCCGAGGCGGCGCCTGCCCGGGTTCGACGGGCCGGTAGGCATGTCCTGCTCTCCCATGCGGCAGACCCTACCGGCCC
>DATCQX010000524.1:0-2718 GCA_036569285.1 Streptomyces sp. | reverse complement strand
TCGCGGACGGCCGCGTCGTACGGGGGTTCGTCCTGGTCGATGTCGACGGCGCCGCCGGGGAGGTTCCAGTACTTCTTGTACGTCGGGTTGACGATCAGGACCTCGCCGTCGTGGTTGAAGAACACGGCGGCGGCGGAAGCGCTGAGAGTGCTCATGGTCATTACTTTGCGGTGTCGAGGTCGGTCCGTCGGTAGGCGCGGGAGACCTGCATCAGCCACGAGACCTCGGTGCCGAAGTCGTCGCCCGCGGTCCGGAAGGCGGTCGGCGCTCCGGCCGGCTGGCGGGCCGCCGGGAGGGCTGCCTTGAGCCAGTACGCCTCGGCCGTTGCGGCGGCTTCGGGGCCGCGATGGCCTTTCGTCTCGGCGAAGTGGACGGCGCGCTCGTACAGGTCGGCGGGGGCGCGGCGGCGGAGTTCGTGCGTCGCGTCGCGGATCTCGGTGACGTAGCGGCCCAGGCGGATCTGCGGGGTGGCGTCGTGGGACAGGACGTCGCGCAGGAGGCTGAACGGAGCGGTGGCGTGGTGCTCGCCGAGGGGGCGGGTGGGCCGGTGCAGGGCGATGCCGTCGATGGCGGGGGCCGGGTGGTGCCGGAGCGGGTGGAGCCCGAGGGCCGCCTGCGGAGGTGGGTGAGGAGGGCGGGGACGATCGAGCCGAGGAGCCACAGCAGGAAGCCCGCGTACCGCACGGTGTCGGTGATGTGTTCCTGGTCGGCCAGGTCGCGGGCCGGGAGCGGGGGGCGCGATGCTCAGGAAGGCCGTCCGCATGACGGCGTGGACGACGACCAGCGTCCTGCCCACCGCCATCATCGTGAGCCCGGTGCGCAGCGCCCAGTGGCTGGGGCGGCGTGCGGCGCGGCTCCACTGGTAGGCGCAGATGAGCGCGGCGGCCACGACGTACGCGTAGAAGAGGCCCATGTAGAGGGCGAGGCCGGGGTCGCCCATGTGCCAGCCGATGAAGTACGGGCTGTCCTTGCCAGTCATCGAGCGGTCGAGGACGAGGAAGAACACCGCCGTCATACACACCACCGTTGCCACCGAGGCGTACGCGGTTACCCGCTGGACCAGTGCGGAGATCCTGATGTGGTGGGCGGAGGCGTCTTCCTCGGCGTAGACGTACATCAGCAGCACGCAGATACCCGCGATCGCCAGGACGTGTTTGAGCAGGGGCGGCAGGTCGTTGACGTCGAGCGGGCCGACGGCACTCCGGCCGAGGCCGGTGCGCAGCCACCAGGAGATTGCGAAGGCGGTGAAGGCGCCGGAGACGGGACGGTTGCGGCGTTGGCCCCGCAGTGTGCCGGGCAGGCGGACGGCGGCTTGGAGCAGGAGCAGCGCGAGGATGAGGGTGGCGATCAGATCAGAGACGGACACGCGGTTTCCGGGGAGTGCAGGGGGTGTGGATGAGGTCTTCGGCGAGGTGACGCAGGGTGGGGTCGTCGATGTGGTCGGTGGCGTACGCCTCGTGATGCAGGAGGTTGGCCAGCATCTCGGCGCGGCGCTCGGTCGGGGAGTCGTAGCGGTGGCGGGCCATCACCCGGCCCCGCGCCAGGAGCCGGCGCAGGGTGTCGGGAGGGAAGTCGGGGAGTAGACGGGCCAGCTCCTCGAAGTTCGCCTCGGTGGTGTCGTCGCACCAGATGTGGGCCAGCTCGTGGAGGGTGATCCGCTGGCGGTGGAAGGACGTGGTGCCCTCCACGTGCAGGACCAGGTCCACCGCGACGTCGTCCAGCCGCAGCCACAGACCGCACACATCGGTGTTGGCCAGCAGGTGGTCCGGGACCGGGACCAGCTTGATACGCCGTCCCCTCGCCGCCTCGATGCCCGCGATCAGCCCCTCCAGGGTGAACGGCCTCGGGACCGGCATTCCGGCGAGCTGCGAACGGCACTCCTCACCCAGACCCCGCCGGGCCGCTGCTGCCGCACGGCGCCTGCGATCGCTCGTCTCCACCCGCAGCCACCGAAACGGAGTATCCGGCATCCGGGATGTTTTGGACCAGTCGTTCCGAACATTGCCACGGGCTGCTCAGAACGACGTTTCAAAGACGGTGGGATAACTCGTGCGGGCTCGAATTGCGGGAGACGATATTCCGCTGCTGCTTGCGGTGGTCGGAACGGAGCGCGAAATGAAGATCCTTTACGTGAGTAAGCCGAACGAAGGCCGGAGAGGGATTCCCCGTCTCCGGTGAGACTACGGCCGGATCAGGAACAGCACAGGATTCACAGACTCTGCTTATTCTGGAGATGGGAACTGTCAGTTATCATAGCCGGTTAGTTTCCTGTTCGACTTTTTTCGCAGTGGTGCCTGTGTGGCCTCAACTTGTCGGAAATCGGGCCGCACTGAGTCAAAGCCCGACAAGGCCCGCCGACGCCGAAGGCGGGGAATCTGTGACGCAGCTCCCACGCTGGGGTGTTATGTGAATGCTACGAAAGGTGAGGAAAGGGAACGGTTACTCCCCACCCACGTCCTGCGCCGAGCCCGCGCACGCCGCGACACGGCCGACATCCCTGGATTCCACAGCATGTTCGGCGTGAAGACGGCCCGCGGGATCACCCAGCAACAGACGGCCGAACTGACGGGCGTCAGCCGGCGCTGGTACAGCAACCTCGAATCAGGGCGCCCGGGAAACTACAGCGACACCTTCCTCCATGCGGTACGCCGCATCCTCGACCTGGACGACGACGAGTGGGGCATCGTCTACGGCATCGCCCGAGGTCGCGCCCCCAAC
>DATCQX010000523.1:0-10430 GCA_036569285.1 Streptomyces sp. | reverse complement strand
CGCCCGACCTGCTCGACACGCGCGCTGGGCATGCCGAGGACGGCGCGGACGGCGCCCTCACGCAGCCGCGCGAGCAGATCCGCGCCGAGCCGTCCGACGAGATACGTGGAGGCGGCGGTGGCTACCGCTCCGAGCAGCGCGGCGGCCACCATCGCGACACCGGTGCTCAACAGGACCGACCGCCCTTCCCCGCCCACGACCCCGTCGACCACGCGGCCGAGCAGGAGGACGGGGAGGACCTGGAGGGCGGCCCCGGCGACCGTGGTGAGCACGGTGGCCGTGGTCAGTCCGGGGATCTCGCGGCAGTGCGCGGTGACCCAGCGGGTGGCCTCGCGGCCGGTCGCCGTGCGCAGCGCCGCCGGTGCGGGGCGCGTGGCGGTGCTCACGCCGGCGTCGGGCATTACCGGCTGACCGCCTTGGCGAGTTCGTCGATCGCGTACGGCATGGAGGCGAGGGTGGCCTGGGAGGTGGCGGCGCCGACGGCCGGGCCCTCGCTGTCGAGGAGGTAGGTGACCTTGTTCTTCTTGACGGCGTCGAGGTTGGTGAAGAGCTTGAACTTCTTCAGCGCGTCGGTGTCGGCCTTGTCGTTGATGACGACGACGCGGTCCACATTGACGAGGTCGACGCGTTCCGGGGAGAGCGCGGTGGAGAAGCTGCCGCCGGCGATCTTATCGATCTCGGTCTGGTACGTGAAGCCCATGCCGGTCAGGAGCTGGCCTCGGACGTCGGTGGAGGTGAAGGGGTTGATGGCGTCCTTGTACCAGGAGAGCGCGACGGCGGTCTGGCCGGCGAACTCGGGGTGGGCCTTCTTGGTGGCGGCGAGTTTGTCCTGGACGCCCTGGATCAGCTGCTGTCCTTCCTTCTCCTTGCCTAGGGCCTTGGAGATCTGGAGGGCGTTGTCCTGCCAGGGGGCGCTGAAGGGTTCCTTCTCGGTCTTGGTGCGGCCGACGGTGGGGGCGATCTGGGAGAGCTTGTCGTAGGCGGTTTTGTCGATCTCGGAGTACACCGCGATGATCAGGTCCGGCCGGAGTGCGGCGATCTTCTCGAAGTTGGGGCCGGAGTCACCGTTGTTCATGATGACTTCGGGCTTCGTGGAGCCCCACTTGTCCTTGACCCAGGGCCACTGCGTGTTGATGTCCGGGGACGTGCCGGCGGGGTTGGGGTACTGGTCGACCATGCCGACGGGCTTGGTGCCGAGTTCGAGCACGGTCTGGTCGTCGGTGTAGCCGACGGTGACGACGCGTTCGGGGGCCTTCTTGACGGTCGTCGAGCCGAAGAAGTGGTCGACGGTGACCGGGAAAGCGCCGGAGGCGGGGGAGGTGGACGCGGCGGCGTCGTCGGTGTCGTCCGAGTCGCCTGAGCCGCAGCTCGCGAGGAGGCCGACGCCCAGCGTGGTGGCGGCCAGCGTCGCGGCCAGCCGCTGCCAGGGCTTGTCGAGCGTCGTTCTGTGGAGGAGCATCCCGCGATCCCTTGCCTTCTCGTCGTCCAACGCCTCACTTAAAGGGCAGGCAAACCCTACTAGCAAAACTTAGGTTAGCCTAGCCTTAATTGAGCAATCAGCCTCATCGTTCCCCGAGTTGGGAGTGCGTACGCCCGATCGGCACGACCATCGGCCGGTCCCCGACCGGGTCGTCGACGATCAGCGCCTTCAACCCGAAGGCCTCGTGCAGGAGTTCGGCGGTGACGACGTCCCGGGGGTGCCCCTGCGCGAGGATCGCGCCGTCCTTCATGACGACGAGGTTGTCGCTGTAGCGGACGGCGAGGTTGAGGTCGTGCAGCACCATGACGACGGTCCGCCCCGACTCGTGCAGGTCGTCCACGAGGTCGAGGACGTCCACGGCGTGCGCGAGGTCGAGGTATGTCGTCGGCTCGTCCAGAAGCAGCAGGTCCGTGCCCTGGGCGAGCGTCATGGAGATCCACACGCGCTGGCGCTGACCGCCCGACAGGGAGTCCACGGGCCGGTCGGCGAGGTCCAGGACGCCGGTCATGCCGAGGGCCTTCTCGACGACGTCCGCGTCGTCCGACGACCACTGCCGCAGCCAGCTCTGGTGCGGGTGCCGGCCGCGTGCGACCAGGTCGGACACGGTGAGCCCCTCGGGCGCGACCGGCGCCTGCGGGAGGAGGCCGAGCTTCTTGGCGACGTCCCGGGTCTTCATGCGGGCGATGTCGTCGCCGTCCAGCACGACCGCGCCCTTCGTCGGCTTCAGCAGCCTCGACAGGGTCCGGAGCAGGGTTGATTTCCCGCAGCCGTTGGGCCCGATGATCGTGGTGATCACACCCTGCGGCACCTCCACGTGGAGGTCGTCGATGACGGTACGGCCGCCGTATCCGACGGTGACGCCCTTCGCGGCCAGCCGCGCGGTCACGGTGGCCGGGGACTCGATCTCGGTGATGTGCTGAGCGACCACAGGGCCCCCTTGTATTTAGGTGTGCCTAACCTTTGTACCAGCTACTTCAGGTTGGCCCGCACCAACAGGTGGACCAGGAACGGCCCGCCGATCACAGCCGTCACCACGCCGACCGGCAGCGTCACCGGCAGGGACCTCGCGACGAGGTCGGAGCCGAGCAGCAGCACCGCCCCGAACAGCCCGGAGGCCGCAAGCGGCGGTGTGGGGCAACGCGCCAGACGCATCGTCACCTGCGGCGCGACCAGCGCGACGAACGGCACCGGGCCCGCCGCGCTCACCGCGACCCCGGCGAGCAGGACCGCGCACAGCAGCAGGACGGCCCGGACCGCCGCGTGCCGTACGCCGAGGCCGGCCGCGACGTCGTCGCCGAAGTGCAGGGGCTTGAACTGGAAGGCGACGCAGGTGACGGCGGCCAGCAGGGGCAGTGTGCACCACAGCGCGATCCACACCTCGTTCCACGACCGGTTGTCGAGGGAGCCGACCAGCCACGCCTGCGCGCGGGCGACGTCGCGGATGTCGGCGCGGGCCAGCAGCCAGGTGGTGAGCGCCTGCATGACGGCGCTGACGGAGATGCCGATCAGGATGAGCCGCAGCCCGTCGATGCCACGCCGCCAGGCGAGGAAGTAGACGAACAGCCCGGTGCCGAGCCCCCCGAGCAGCGCGGCGGCGGACAGGCCGAGGCTGTCGGTGACGGCCGTCGCCACCCCGCCGGAGACGGTGACCAGGAACACCGCGACCGCGCTCGCCCCGCTGGTGATCCCGAGGATGTCCGGGCTGGCCAGCGGGTTGCGGGCGATGGACTGGGTGATGGCGCCGGAGACGCCGAGCGCGATCCCGACGACGAGGCCCGCCAGGGCGCGCGGCATCCGCAGGTCCATGATGACGAACCTGTCGACCTGTTCGCCGCCACCGAAGAGTGTGGCGACGACGCGGGACAGGCCGATGGGGAAGTCGCCGGTGCCGATGGAGAGGCACAGCAGCAGGAACGCCGCAGCCGCGAGGAGCAGGGTGACCAGGGCGGTCCAGGGCCGCCACACGAACGAGACCCGGCCGAGCCTGAGGCCCGGCGTCATCGAGGGCTTCACCTCTGTCCCGTTCATGCGCTCTTGAACTTTCCGCGATAGACGAGGACCGCGAAGAACGGCGCCCCGAGCAGGGAGACGACGACTCCGGCCGCCAACTCCCCCGGCCTGACGACGAGTCGGCCCACGATGTCGCAGACCAGCAGGACGACGGCCCCGAGCAGCCCGGCGTACGGGACGAGCCAGCGGTAGTCGGGGCCGGTGAGCCGGCGGGCGATGTGGGCGACCATCAGTCCGAGGAACGCGATGGGCCCGCAGGCGGCGGTGGCGGCGCCCGCGAGGAGCGTGATCGCCGCGATGCCGAGGATCCGGCTGCGGGTGACGTCGACGCCGAGCCCGCGCGCCACGTCGTCCCCGAGGTTGAGCAGGTTCATCGCGGGCAGCGTGACGACGGCCAGGAGCAGGCCCGCGCCGATGAAGCCGGTGATGGGCCAGATGACGTCGAATCCGGTCCCGGCGACCGATCCGGCGTTCCAGAACCTGAGGGCGTTCAGAGCCTGTTGGTCGCCGAGGGCGATCGCGGTCGTCAGCGCGGCGAGGAAGACGGTGATGCCCTGCCCGGCGAGAGCGAGGGTCAGCGGGTTCCCGGCGCCCCGGCCGATGCTGGCGAGCCCGAACACGACGACCCCGGCGAGCCCGGCGCCGAGGAACCCGAACCACACGTACTGGAAGGGGTTCGCGAACCCGAACAGGGAGATCGCGGTGACGACGGCGAAGGACGCGCCCGCGTTCACGCCGAGCAGCCCGGTGTCGGCTATGGGGTTGCGGGTGTAGCCCTGGATGAGGGCGCCGCCGACGCCGAGCGCGATGCCGGCGACGGCCGCGAGGACCGTCCGCGGCACCCGGACCGTCTGGACGATGAGCCGGATCTCGGTGAGCCGCTGGTCGTCCCGCGGCCCGGCGGACAGTCCGTGCCACACCTCGCCGAGGCTCAGCGCCCGCGCCCCCACGGCGAGGGAGACCGCCGAGGCGATCACGAGGACCGCCACGAGGGTGCCGAGGCCCGCGACCCGGCGCCGGCGGGTGCGGTGCGGCTGCCCGGCCACGGGGCGCGGGGCGGTGGTCGTGCCCATGTCGTCGTACGTCATCTCTTCCGTCTGTGAGCGATACGGGGCCGGGCCGGTGTCAGCGGGCGGCTGAACGGGCCTCCTCCGAGGCGGACTTGAGGCCCCGGTCGAGGAGGGAGTCGAGGATCTCGCCGACCCTGATCGCCGTGTTGGACAGCAGGGAGGAGGTGATGCCGTGGGTGTGTTCGGTGCCGCCCTGGAGGTAGATCCCGCAGTGCGTGCCGGGGGCGGTGGCGACGCGGTAGTCGCGCTCGACGCGGACGCGGCCCTCGTCGTCGCGCAGGCAGCGTTCCGCGACCTCGCCGAGGAGGCCGAGGGGGTCGAGCTGGCGGTATCCGGTGGCGAACACGACGACGTCCGCGTCGAGTTGCGTCTGCTCGCCGGTGACCAGGGACGTCACGGTCGCGGTGACCTTGCCGTCGCGTTCCCGGACGTCCGTGAGGCGGGCGACGTTGAGGAACTTGAGGCGTTCGGTGCCGAGGACCTTCTCCCGGTAGGACTCGCGGTACAGGTCGTCGATGAGGTCGATGTCGACCACGGAGTAGTTGGTGTTGCCGTGGTAGTCCATCAGACGCCGCTTGGTGTCCTCGGGGGCCGCGAAGTACTCGTCGACCGCCTGCGGGTCGAAGATGCGGTTGGCGAAGCCGCTGTCGTCGGCGGGGCTGTAGCCGTAGCGGGAGAACACCGCGCAGATCTCGGCGTCGGGGAAGCGGCGGTGCAGGTAGGCGACGTTCTCGGCGGCCGACTGTCCGGCGCCGACGACGACGAACCGCTCGGGCTTCGTGCCGTCCAACTGCTCGACCTTGGCGAGGAGTTCGGAGTTGTGCCACAGGCGTTCGCCGCTGGTGACGCCGTCGGGCAGGAGGGGGCGCAGGCCGGTGCCGATGACGAGGTTGCGGGCGCGGTGGACGGCGAGGCCCTCGGCCGAACGGACCGTGACGTCGAGGAAGTCGACCTCTCCGTCGCGCAGTACCGGTTCCACGCCGACGACTTCGTGGCCGTAGGAGACCTGGTCGTCGACCTTCGCGGCGGCCCACTCGAAGTAGTCGTGGAATTCGACGCGCAGCGGGAAGAGGTTCTTGTGGTTGATGAAGTCGATGAGCCGGCCCTTGCTCTGGAGGTAGCACAGGAAGGTGTACTCGCTGGTGGGGTTGCGGAGCGTCACCAGGTCCTTGAGGAAGGACACCTGCATCGTCGCGTCGTCGATGAGCATGCCCCGGTGCCAGCCGAAGCGCGGCTGCTGTTCGAAGAAGTGGGCGGTCACCGCCTGCTCACGGCCGACTCGGGCGTTGTGCTCGTCGAGTGCGATCGCCATGGCCACGTTGGAGGGGCCGAAGCCGATTCCGATGAGGTCGTGGACCACCTGTGACATGTCTCTCCCATCGTGCGGTGACGGGCATGCCGAGGGCAGCGGCACACCGGGAAACTTAGGTGAGCCTAAGCTAATCGTGCGGGGCTGTCGACATGCGGGACACCCTCAACGACCGCCCCCAGAAGGGCTATTGAATAGTAAGGTAAGCCTTGCTTTACTAACCCCTGCCCTTCAGTCCTGTCCCGAGGAGGAACCCCATGCGGGTCGTCATGTTCGGTTACCAGACCTGGGGGCACCGCACCCTCCAAGCCCTTCTGGACTCCGAGCACGACGTGGTGCTGGTCGTGACCCACCCCAAGAGCGAGCATGCCTACGAGAAGATCTGGAGCGACTCGGTCGCCGATCTCGCCGAGGAGCACGGCGTGCCGGTGCTGATCCGCGACCGGCCGGACGACGAGGAACTCCTCCAGGCCCTCAAGGACGCCGACCCGGACATCATCGTCGCCAACAACTGGCGGACGTGGATCCCGCCGCGCGTCTTCGGTCTGCCCCGGCACGGCACGCTCAACATCCACGACTCGCTGCTGCCGAAGTACGCCGGGTTCTCGCCGCTGATCTGGGCGCTGATCAACGGGGAGAGCGAGGTGGGGGTCACCGCGCACCTCATGAACGACGAGCTGGACGCCGGTGACATCGTCCGCCAGGAGGCCGTGGCCGTCGGTCCCGCCGACACCGCCACCGACCTCTTCCACAAGACGGTCGACCTCATCGCCCCCGTCACCGTCGCCGCCCTCGCCGACATCGCCTCCGGCAAGACGGAGTTCACGCGGCAGGACCGCTCCCGGGCGACCTTCTTCCACAAGCGCGCGGAGACCGACATCCGCATCGACTGGACCTGGCCCGCCGAAACCCTGGAACGCCTGGTCCGCGCCCAGTCCGCCCCCTACCCCGCCGCCTTCACCCACCACAAGGGCAGGCGCCTGGAGATCCTCGCCGCCTTCGTCTCCGAGGGCCGCTACGGCGGCACCCCGGGCCGCATCTTCTACCGCGAGGGCGACGGCGTCGTCATCGTCGCCGGCGCGGACGCCCGCACGGGGCGAAACCACGGCCTGGCGATCACCCGAGTCCGTACGGACACCGGCCAAGAGCTGGCAGCCACCGACTACTTCACCTCCATGGGCGGCTACCTCACCACCCACCCCTGATCCGTCGGCCCCGGTACGGTCCCGGGGCCGACCCGTGATCGCCGCCGTCCCCGATCCCTGTCGGGGGCGGCGGCGATCACGCGCACAGCGGCGGGGCGATTCCTCGTCAGGCGAGCGGACTGCATACGGTATGACCAGTTCATCACCTGCCCGGGAGTTCGGATGTCCGGTAGCCGTCGTGCGAGACCTGTCGAGAGTGCCGGATCCGTCGATCCGCCCGGGAACCTCCGGCTGGCGCTGGCCGTTGTCGGGGTGACGGGGACGGTGGAGGCGCTGGGGGAGCTGTCGGGGTCGGCGGTGCTGCTGCTGGGGCTGCTGGTGTTCCTGCCGGGGGCCGCGGCGGCGCTGTGCACGGTGCGGCAGACCGCGTTCGTCGGCGGGTGGACGGCGGCGGTGGTGTGCGCGTCCGTGCTGAGCCGGAGTCCGGACGGGCACTGGCTGGACCGCACGCTCCTGATCGCGATCACCGTCGCGCTCGGCGTGGCGTCCACCTACGCCTGCGACTACCGCATCCGCCGCGAGACCGAGATGCTGCGCCTGCGCTCGACGGCCGCCGCGATGCAGCGGCACATCCTCCACCCCCTCCCCCTCGTCACGGACGACGCCCTGGTCAATGGCGTCTACGAGCCCCTGCACGAGGACCGCCTCGTCGGCGGGGACATCTACGACGTCGTCGACTCCCCCTGGGGCACCCGCGTCCTCATCGGCGACGTCCAGGGCAAGGGCCTCGCCGCGGTGGGCGCCGCGTTCGCCGTGATGGGCGCCTTCCGGGAGGCGGCGCACCGCGAGCCGACCCTGACGGCACTGGTCGACGCGCTCGACGCCGCCGTCGTCCGCCACAACTCGTACGCCGGTGACCTCGGGGAGGACGAACGGTTCGTGACGGCGCTGATCGTCGGGATCGACCGGGAGGAGGAGGTGCAGGCGGTCAACTGCGGGCATGTGCTGCCCTGTCTGGTGGACGACGGGAAGGTCACCGTCCCGCACCTCGACTCCGGTGTCCCGCTCGGCCTGTCCGAACTCGCCGCCGAGCCCACGACCGTCGGCTGGTTCGACTTCCCGCCGCACGCCACCCTCGTCCTCAGCACCGACGGCCTCACCGAGACCCGCGCGGCGGACGGCACCTTCTACCCCGCCGACCAGCGCCTCACGTCCCTGTCCGGCCTCTCCCCCACCGCCCTCCCCCAGGCCCTCTACGACGACGCCCGCGCGTTCGCCGGACACGGCGGCCGGCACGACGACGTCGCGATCCTCACCGTCCGCCGCGCACCACGCCGCCCCTGACAGTCATGACCGCCCCCACGGCGGGTATGTGCCAGGGACGGCACGGACTCGGGAGGCTTCGTGGAGTGGCGGACGGACGACTTCGGCACGTCGCACGAGGGCCGTCCGCGGGCTCTCCTGGCGGACGGGACCGAGCCGGCCCCGGTGTATTTCGACAGCGGCAGCGGCGCCGAGATCCCCAAGTCCACCGAGTGGTGGGTGTACGACGGCACGCTCGGCGCCCCCGAGGCGACCCATCTGCGCGCCGCCTGCTCCTGCGGCTGGCGCGGCACCACCCGCCACGCCGTCAACTGGTCCCGCGTCCCGCGCCGCCACCCCTACGAGTACGACACGTCCGCCCTGCGCGAGGAGTGGACCCGGCACATCGCGGACGTCGAGTCCCGCTCGGTGCCCCTGCCCACCGACCTCGAGGCGGCGATCGGCGAACTCGACCGCCGCATCGGCGACTTGGCCGACCAGGCCCCGCTGGCCGCGCTGCGCGCCGTCACCGCCCTGGAGCGGATCGTCACCGAGGCGGGCCGGGAGGCGGCGTACAACGTGCGGGCCGACGGCCTCTCCTGGGAGACCGTCGCGAAGGCCCTCGGCCTGACGGAGGACGACGCGCGCTCGCTGCTGCTGCGGTTCAGTTTCCGGCGCTGAGTCCCGCCGGTGGCACATCGATCTCCAGCGCTGCACCAGCTGTCCGTGTCACGGCTGACCGCTGTCCGGCATCCTCTCTCCCACGACCTCGCCGTCATGAAGTCGCGCCGCATCGTCGAAACGGGCACAGCGGACGACCTGTTCACCCGCGAGCTGCTCGCGGCGATCCCCGGCCGTCTCCCGCGGGAAGGGACACACGGAACCTCGTCGACCCCGCGCGGCTTTCGAGGCCGACCTCTCCCCCGTGCGCCTGTGCCACCGCCGCCACGATCGACAGGCCGAGCCCGGTCCCGCCGTGAGCGTCCTCGGCGCGGCGCCGTTCCCCGTGGGTGAAGCGTTCGAACACCCGGGGTGCGATGTCCTCGGGGATGCCGGGGCCGTCGTCGTGGACCGTGAGCCGGGCCGCCGCGGCGTCGGTGGTCAGGGTGACGGTGACCGTGGTGCCGGGCGGGGTGTGGAGGCGGGCGTTGGCCAGGAGGTTGGCGAGGAGCTGGTGGAGCCGGTGGGCGTCGCCCGGGACCGTGACGGGCTCCTCGGGCAGTTCGAGGGTCCAGCGGTGCCCGGGGCCCGCGGCCTGCGCGTCGGTGACGGCGTCCAGGACGAGGCGGGTCAGGTCGACGGGGCGGCGTTCGAGGGGGCGGCCCGCGTCGAGGCGGGCCAGCAGGAGCAGGTCGTCGACCATCTCGCCCATGCGCGCGGCCTCGGCCTCGATGCGTTCCAGGGCCCGTGTCACCTTCGGCGGGACGGGTCCGGGGTGCAGCAGCGCCAGTTCGGCGTGGCCGCGCACGGAGGCGACCGGGGTGCGCAGTTCGTGGCTGGCGTCGGCGGCGAAGCGCCGCAGCCGTTCCTCGCTCGCGTGCCGTTTGGTGAGCGCGTCCTCGACGTGCCGGAGCATCGCACCGAAGGCCGTGGCCACCTGCCCGACCTCGCTGCGCGGGTCCACCTCGGGGGCGCGCGGCCACCGCTCCAACTCGCCGTCGGCCAGAGGCAGTTCGCTGACCCGGGTGGCGGTCGCGGCGACTTTCCTGAGCGGTCTCAGCGACCAGCGCACCCACAGCGCGCCCGCGACTCCGGCGGCGGCGAGCACGGCCCCGAAGACGACGGCGGCGACGAGTTCCAGCCGGTGGACGGCCGCCTCGACGGGCTCCGTCGGCAGGCCGGTGACCAGGACGTCGCCGTCGCGGCCCGGGGTCGCGAGGACCCGGTAGCCGCCGAGGTCGTGGAGGCCAAGCGTGTGTCCCGTGCCGTCGGCGCGCAGGGCCGCGAGGCGCCGTCGGTCCCGTGCCGTGAGGGTCACCCTGCGGGTCCCTCCGCCGGACGCCACCACCGCCGCGTCGGTGACGGTGCCGTCGAGGATCCGGGCGCCGAAGGTGCCGGCGGGCTGGAGGCGGGTGTCGCCGTCCTCGTCGCCGTCGTGGTCGTCCTGCTTGAGG
>DATCQX010000522.1:0-5689 GCA_036569285.1 Streptomyces sp. | reverse complement strand
GTACCGGAGCTGGATCACCGAACGCCCCCTGGACCGCATCACCCTCTGGGGCGACCTGCACCCCTGGCTCGTCACCCGGTACGACGACGCGCGCGCCGTCCTCAGCGACCCCCGGTTCAGCTCCGAGAACTTCCGCCCCGGCTATCCCGGAATCCAGCCGACGACGCCCCCGCGCACGCCCGGACAACTGACCTCGATGGACCCGCCGGACCACACCCGGCTGCGGCGGATGCTCATCCCCGAGTTCACGTTCCGCCGCATCGAACAACTCCGGCCCACCATCGCACGGTTGACGTCCGAGATGCTCGACGGGCTGGAGGCGCAAGGACGTTCGGCCGACCTCGTCGAACACTTCACGCTCCCGCTGCCTCTCCTCGTCATCTGCGAACTCCTCGGAGTCCCCTACGCCGACCGCGAGTTCATCCAGAAGCACGCCGCCGCGTTCGCCACGGTCAGCGCCGGGCCCCAGGCGATGCGCGCAGGGTGGGGCGCCCTCTTCGGCTACCTCCAGGAACTGGTCGCCGCCAAGGCTGAGACGCCGTCCGACGACCTGATGAGCCGCCTCGCCACGGAACGCGTCGCCACCGGTGAGGCCAGCGCGGCCGAGGCCGCCGGGGTCCTCGTCCAACTCCTCATCGCCGGGCACGAGACGACCGCGAACATGCTCTCCCTGGGCACCATCGCCCTGCTGCGCCACCCCGAGCAGCTCGCGGCACTGCGCGCCGACGACAGCCTCGTCCCCGGCGCGGTCGAGGAACTCCTGCGCTACCTCACGATCGTCCACATCGGTCTGCGGCGGATCGCCACCGAGGACGTCGAGGTCGGCGGGGTCACCATCAAAGCCGGTGAAGGCGTGGTGGTCGCCCTTCAGGCCGCCAACCGTGATCCCGGCGCCTTCAACAACCCCGACACCCTCGACATCACCCGCGAGGCCGACCGCCACCTCGCCTTCGGGCACGGCCTCCACCACTGCCTCGGACAGTCCCTGGCCCGCGCGGAACTCCAGATCGCGCTGCCGATGCTGTTCGAAAGGCTGCCGGGGTTGCGGCTCGCGAAGGAGCCGGAGGAGTTCGCGTTCGAGGGGCGGGCCGTGCATGGGGTGGAGCGGTTGCCTGTGATGTGGTGAGGGGTGGGCGCGGGGTCCGGGGATGGGCCGGACCCCGCGCGTCATGGCTGGTCTCGGGTGTTCGGGGAGAGGGGGAAGTCGTAGCCGTCGAAGATGGCGTACAGGTCTTGCATGAGGTCCGGGGGAGTGGGGGTGACGTAGAGGGCTGGGTTCAGGGAGTACTGGTTCGCGCGGATGGTTTCGAGGGAGGCGGAGAAGCAGAATCCGGGTTCGTCGTGGTAGGGCGCGACCCAGCCGAGCCAGGCACTGTAGGCCTTGGTGATCTTCGCGCGGTCGGCGTCTTCGAGAACGCGCTCGGTCTTGCTGACCGACGTGCCTGCGCCGGTGGCGTCGATGAAGAGGGTCTGGCCACTTCGATCGGTCTGTTCCCCCAGGTGACGGGACGACTTGTCCTTGTGGAGGACCCAGAGGCAGGCCGGAATCGTGGTCGAGGGGAAGAGCTCGTCCGGCAGGGCGATGACGCAGGCGACCACGTCGTCCTCCACCATGCTCCTGCGGATCTCGGCCTTGCGTGCGTGCAGGGAACCCCTGGGCAGGATGACGGCAGCGGTTCCCTGGGGCGAGAGTTTCGCGATCACGTGCTGGAGCCAGGCATCGTCGGAACGGAGGCTGAACGGAGGATGGGCCATGACGAAATCGGCCCTGAGATCCGGATGCTGATCGTCGCTCAGAGTGTCGGCCGCGACCGCACCCAGTTCAGGGGCGTGGACGCCGTGCACGATGAGGTTCATCCTGGCCAGGTTCCGTATGCGTGGATCGCGTTCCTGGCCGTAGAGCGAGTCCGTGGCCAACTGCGCGAGCATGCTCGCCGCACCGCACGCGGGGTCGTACACCCGGCCCCAGTACGGCTGCAGGATCTCCAGGACCAGACGGGTCACGGATCGTGGCGTGTGGAAATCGCCGCCGAGCCTGCCTTCGAACCGTGCGAAGCCGTCGAGGAACAGCGAGTACTCCTCCTCGAGCACGGCTGACACCGGTTTGTACGAGGCCCAGCGGGCATTGAGGAGGTCGACGAGGTCGGCGAGGCGGTCCTGGTCTACGTCGTCGCTCCCGAAGACTCCCGTCAGGATTCCTGCCAGGGCGGGGTAAGAGCCGTCGACCTCGATCGCCTTCACCGCCTCGTCAAGGACCCTGCCCGCACCCCTCCGCCTGGCATGGGTCTCGATCCAGGACCAACTGGCGGTCGGGGGCAGAGAGAAATCGGACGTACTGGAGAGGTACCTCAGAAAGACCAACCCGAGCACGATCTCCGCATACCGAACCGCATCGACAGCCCCCCGCACCGCCCCGACGGCCACCCGCAACACATCCCGGAACTCCGTGCCCCGCGCCTCCGCTGCCATCAGCCCCTCACCCCCGCCCGGATTGTTCCACAACCACCCCCCACCCCTTCCCCCCAGCGCTGTAACGTACCGACAACGCACTGTTTTCCAGAACCGGGGGGCGTACGGAATGTCGACGATCGGCCTGGCCGAGGCCATCGAGGAGCTGCGCCAGGAGCTGTACGAAGCCCAACGCCTCGGTGCGAACCAGCAGTTCGCGTTCGGTGTCGAAGAGGCCCAGCTGGAGCTCCAGTTGGAGCTTCGCGACTCCGCCAAGGGCGACGGGAAGCTCACCTTCGGCGTCGCCACCGTAGGCGCCGGCGCTGAGCAAGCCACCGTCCGCACCCACACGTTGACCCTCAAACTCTCCGTCAAGGACCGAGCCGCGGCAGGCACCCGCCCCGAGATCGGGGACGACGAGACCGGGTCGCTGGACGGGGACTGAGGTGGACCCGCGCAGACTGGCCCTGATCCGCAGCGGGGGCGAGGGCCGTATCACGGTCGGTTCGGGGTATCTGATCGCGCCCGGGCTGGTGCTGACGGCACGTCATGCGCTGACCGACCGCACCACCGGCCGTTTCTGGCAGACCGTCAAGGTGAGCGTCGGCCACGAACGCGAAGGCGAACTGACCAGGACGTCGGCGGAACTCCTCTGGGTGCACCCGACCGGCCTCGACATCGCCCTCCTGCGCCTGGCCCAGGAGATCCCTGTCCCCGACGCCGTGCGCTGGGGCCGCCCCGAGGGCCCCGCGCCACTCCCGTACAGGGGCCTCGGCTACCCGTGGGCCGCGAAGAACGGCGACCTCCGCGAGCCCGAACTCCTCCGTGGCTTCCTCCCCGTCCTCTCCGGCGGCAGGGACCGCTACGTCCTGGACCAGACCCCGGCCCCCGCGCCCCGCGCAGGCGGCAAAAACGCGTGGGGAGGGGCCTCGGGTGCCGCGATCTTCTGCGGTGACCACCTGGTCGGCGTCGTCACCGAGGAGGACCAGGCGTACGGGGCACGCCGGTTGATCGCCGTCCCGGTGTCCTCGTTCGCCACGGACGGCATGTTCGCGGAGCACCTCGGCGGCTGCCCCGAACTCGCCGCGATCGGCGCGCAGTTGCCGAAAGCGAGCCCCGGCGCTGAACGCACCCCCACCGAGCGCAGGTTGGAGAACCTGCTCCGCCCCCTGTTCCCCGACGAGGCGACCCTCGGCATGCGTGGCCGGGAGCTGGCGCGCGAACTCGGTTACGACACCGCCGGATACGCGCCCGGCACAGCGGACCTCGTCGCCCTCACCAAGGCGCACCGCCGCGCACTGGCGACACTCGGAGAGATCCTCGCCCCGATCGCACATGGCGAGACACGCACCGCGCTCACCACCCTCCTGACCACGGCGAGGGCGCTCGGACACGGCGCGCTGCTGTCCCCGAGCGAGTACGGCGACCTGCTCTCCCACCTGCGCCGCAGCCGCGAGGAGGACGCGACGCGGATACGCCGCGCGGCCGTCGAGGCCCTGCGCCTCGAAGTTCTCCCCGACGTGCTCACCCGGTCGAGCCTCGACGAGGACCATCTTGCCGACGTGATCGAGGAGTTGGAGAGGCTGCCCGGCATCGGCTTTCCCGCGCTGCTGCGGCTCGTCGAGTACGTGGCCGCGGACGCCGGGGGAGAACTCGGCGACGCGCTGCGCGCCTGGTCGGAAACGGTCGCCGGACGCCTCGGCATCGTCCGCGAAGTGCTGGACGAGCGCCGCACGGACGCCGAACGATGGGCGAAGCGGCTCGTCTCCCCGGTGTCGCGGGTGGTGATGACGCTGAAGCGCGACGACGACGCGGAGGACGAGCGGTACTGGTGCGGCATCCTGCTCGTCCGCGACGACGGCACGCCCCGCGTCCTGAAGGAGGCCGAGTCGCTCTCCAAGACCCCCACGGAAGTGGCGAGTTCTCTGAGCGAGGCGGTTCTCGCCGTCCAGCGGGAGCCGGGGCAGGGGGACACGGTGCCGTGGGTGACGGTCGAGGTCGACAGGGACACGCTGCACCACGGCGTCGACGAATGGGTGCCCGGCGCCGACGACGACATCCTTCCGGCCCGGCCGATCGGCGCGGACTACCGGGTCTCGCTGAGCTGCCCCGAACTCAGGGCGCGCAGTGAGGAGGACCGCGACCGCCGGTGGAAGCACGGACGGCAGGCGACCCTCGTCGTCGACCCCACGTGCACCGGCCGCGACCGCCTCGTCCACCTCCTGCGCACCGAACACCGCGACACCGCGCGGGTCGTCCTCCACGGCCCCGCCGACCAGCGCAGACCCCTGCTCCTCGCCGCCCTCGCGCTCGGCGCGCCGGTCGTCCTGTGGGACCGGGACGCGGACGGCCACGAGGACGCCGGACGGCTCGCGGACCTCGCCCCCGCCGGCGACCTCGACGGACTGCCCGAGCGGATCCGGCACTTCAGGAGCGAAGCGGTCGCCGCAGCGGGGGAGCGCCGGGCACGGCCGTCCCTCGTCTGGGAGCCGGAGGGCCGCCCCCCGAGGATCGAGCCGTTGCGGTTCGCGGACCCCGTGAGAGGAACCAACGCGCCATGAACATCGCAGAACCGGCACAGGACGGCGACTGGCGCCTGTTCCGCGGGGACGGCGAAGCCCGGGACACCCCCTTCCCCGACGCCCCGCCCTGGCGCCGCTTCGACCGAGGCGAACCCGGCGCCGCCACCGCCCGCCCCTACCTGATCGACGACGCCGAGGCCGACGTCGTCAACGCGGCGCTCCACCTGCGCCGCCCCCTCCTCGTGACCGGCCAGCCCGGCACGGGCAAGTCGTCGCTGGCGCACGCCGTCGCCCACGAACTGAGCCTCGGCCGCGTCCTGCAGTGGCCGGTGAACAGCCGCTCCACCCTCCAGGAGGCCCTCTACCAGTACGACGCCGTCGGCCGCCTGCGCGAGGCCGGACTCCGGCGCGACACCGACGGCGCCGGGCCCGGCATCGGCGCCTACCTCCGCCTCGGCCCCCTGGGCACCGCCCTCGCCCCCCGCCCGAACCGCCCCGAGCCCCGCCCGCGCGTCCTGCTCATCGACGAACTCGACAAGGGCGACGTCGACCTCCCCAACGACCTCCTCACCGTTTTTGAGGAAGGCGAGTTCGCGATCCCCGAACTCGTCCGCCTGAGCGACGACGACACCCCCGTGCACGTCCAGACCGACGACCCCGACGCGACCGCGCCCGTCACCAAGGGCCGCGTCCGCTGCGCCGAGTTCCCCGTCGTCGTC
>DATCQX010000521.1:0-2051 GCA_036569285.1 Streptomyces sp. | reverse complement strand
AAAGCCGTGCAGCGAGTACAGGGCCAGGGTGGTGGCAGCGGTGTCGTACCCCTGATCCGCGAGCAGGGCACGGATACGTTCCAGGCGCTCCAGGTCACCGGTCCCCCGGCGAGCCGCAGTCGCCTTGGCCTCGCCCAGCAGCGCGATCCTCGCGCGGGGAGCCTGCGGACGCTCGCCGGCGGCCAGGGCGATGACGTCGACCTCGTGCTTCGTCCGGGCGGCCTGGTCGGCGACCTCGGTGGTACCGACCGGGCCGGGCAGTCCACCGGGAAGCAGAGTGTGGGCGTAACGACGGGTGAAGTCGCGGGCCAGATCCTCGAAGTGCGGCCCCAGGATTTTGGAGTTGAAGGTCGGGGCGGCCTGCTGCCAGACCTGCTCGGCGAAACCCTGCTCCACGGCGGCGGCCTGCGGGAGGGTGATGAGCTGGTTGAAGCGGATGACAGGGTCGGCGAGCGTGATGACGGGGTGCTTGGAGCGGAGGATGTCCTGTTCCCGCCGGACGTAGCCAGTGGATTCCAGCACTCCGAGCGGGTGCGCGACGGCATTGCGCGGACGTTCAAGAGCGGCACCGATCTTGCTGGGCGTGGTGGCGCCGTTCGCGATCGCGGTGAGGGTGTCGTAGTACAGCGTGTGTTGCGTGATCCGCGGGTCCTCGCGCAGCAGGTACTCGGTCTCGGTCCGTGAGTACACAGCCCGGCCCGGGTCGAGCAGTGTCCGGGCGAGCCAGGCGTCGAAGCCGTCGTCAGGATGCGGGCGGGCGGCTACCGGCCGGTAGCCGGGGGCCCCGCCCAGGACCGCGTGCACCTTGAGCGCGGTCAGCGGGTCGGTGATCTGCCAGAAGGCCCGGCTGTCCCGGTAGTCGAAGGGCCCCAGCCGAAGATCGACCACGGCACGTCCCCGCAGTGGCTTGGTCCCCGAGAGCAGTTCATGCATGACACTCATCGCGGAACCGCACAGGATCAGCCGCGGCCCCGGCCCGGCACCCGGCTGGGCACCGCGCTGGCGCTCGTCGTAGAGCTGCTGAAGCAGTCCCGGGATCTCGGGCGAGTGCTGGAGCAGGTACGGCAACTCGTCGATCACCAGCAGCGGGTGCGACGAACGGGCGGTCACATCCAGGGCGTTGGACAAGACGTCGCGCCAGTCAGTCAGGCGCAGGCTCCCCGGCCTCAGACCGGCATGCGTGGCGACCGCGTCACCGAACCGCTGGATCGCGGGCAGCCTTCCTTCCTCCCGAACCGCCGTCACGTACAAGCCGCCGACTTGCTCGGACAGAGCCTGCAGAAGGTACGACTTCCCGTGCCGCCGACGCCCGGAGACAATGCCGAGCCGCATCGCCGGGTCCGGATCGGTGAGAAACCGCGCGAGCAAATCCCACTCCCTGTCCCGGTCGACCACATCGTCCGGCTTGGCCGGCAACCCCTCCTTCACTTGCCCTCCTGCACCTACATCTCTACTTCGACGGAATACGTCCAAGTCTACTTCGACGGAATACGTCGTACTGGAATTTCCGACCATGGAACACGTGACCAGCGCGCGACCAGTAGCGGTCAGGAACAGCCAGAAACACCTAGATGGGGGCCGATCCAGATGGGAAGCGAGAACCTGCGCCAGGACAACAAAATGACTGGTCAGAGGCCTCCTTCAGGCTTCTGTCCCGCCAGGGGTGGCGATCCCGGCCGTTGTGCTTCTACCTCCGCCGAGCCTGCTCGACCAGACCCGTCTCGTACGCGATCACCACCAGCTGCGCGCGATCATGCGCCCCCAGCTTGCCGAACAGGCGGCTGACATGCGTCTTGACGGTGGCGACGCTGATGTTGAGCCGCCCGCTGATGTCGGTGTTGGAGTGGCCCGCGGCGACGTGGACGAGGACCTCCCGCTCGCGTTCGGTCAGCGGGTCGAGCAGAGTCGGTGAGACGCCCGTGTCGAGGGCGGGGCGGCTGACGAAGTCGCGGATGAGGCGGCGGGTGACGCTGGGGGCGAGGAGGGCCTCGCCGGCGGCGACGGTGCGGATGCCGGCGAGGAGTTTCTCGGGGGGCGTGTCCTTCAGGAGG
>DATCQX010000520.1:0-3347 GCA_036569285.1 Streptomyces sp. | reverse complement strand
CGGCCGTGGCCGGGCGGGCCGGTGAGGATCATGCCGGGGCGGGTGGCGGTCAGCGCCTGGCGGACCAGGGCGAGTTCCTCCTCACGGCCGGTGAACGGCCAGGGCAGATCGAGGGACTTCGGGTCGCTTTCGAGAGTCGTCACGTCATCATGAGCGGGGGTACTCAGGTCTGATACACGGTGACTTGAGTAGCTCCCGACTCAGGCGCCGTGACCTTGGACCGGGCAGGCTGGAGCCATGACCGCCCGCTACTGCTCGCTCGTCCGGCAGCCGGAGCCCGGGTTCACCCCGGGTCTCGCCGCCGAACGGCACGGCGCGCTCATGAGCGGGCGGCGGATGTGGGTCAACGGCACGGTCCTGCACTACTGCTTCTTCGACTCCGAGAACGCCGGCCCCGGGGGGAGCCGGCGGGTCTCGTGGACCGGGGGCGAGGCCCAGCGCGAGGTCGTGCGCGACTGCTTCCGGGAGTGGCAGGGGCTCGGCATCGGCGTGACGTTCACGGAGGTCACCGAGCGGGCCGAGGCCGAGGTGCGCATAGGGTTCCGGGAGGGTGAGGGCTCCTGGTCCGCGGTGGGCCGCGACGCGCTGCTGGCCGGGCTGCACGACCGCACGATGAACTTCGGCTGGGATCTGACGGCCCCCGGCGAGCGGGCGACGGCGCTCCACCAGATCGGCCACGCGCTGGGCATGCAGCACGAACACCAGAGCCCGTACGCCGGTATCCACTGGGACGAGGAGGCGGTGTACGCCGACCTCGCGGGCCCGCCGAACCACTGGAGCCGGGAGCGGACGTACGTCAACATCCTGCGCAAGCTGGACGCCGCCGAGGTCAACGGCACGGTGTGGGACCCGCAGTCGGTGATGGAGTACCCCTTCCCCGCGGGGCTGATCCTGGAGCCCGAGCAGTTCCGGCAGGGCGTGCATCCGCCGGGGGCGCTGTCCGCGCTGGACAAGGAGTTCGTGCAGCGCTGGTATCCGCCGCCGCACCCGCCAGGGCCCGCGACGCTGACGCCGTTCCGGTCCGTGCCGCTGTCCCTGGCACCCGGTGAGCAGGCCGACTTCGTCCTGGAGCCGCCCGAGACCCGCGAGTACCAGCTCGCCGCGTTCGGCGACTGCGACACCGTCGTCGTCCTCTTCGAGGAGCGCGAGGGGGAGCCACGGTTCCTCGCGGGCGCCGACGACGGGGGGACGCCGGGGAACGCGACGCTGCGGGCCCGGCTCGTCAAGGGCCGGCGCTACTTCGTCCGGATGCGTCTGTACTCGGCCTGGGGGGCGGGGCAGACGGCGGTCATGTGCTGGTGACCGTCCACGAACCATTTTCCGGCGCCGGGGGAAAGGCCGGGCCGTCCGCTCTCGGGGGAGGGCAGGACGGCCCGGCCGCACCGGTGAGGGCACGGGGGCAGGGGTAGGGGGCCGCGCCGGGGCGAGAGCGCGGAGGGGTTGTGCCGGGCCTGGTGCGTTCTCCTTGTGTCAGACCTCTTCCTGTCGGGCGGCGGGGCGTACGGGGGCCCAGTCGAAGGGCGGTTCGGGGATCTCCTTGCGCAGCACGCTCGCGACCTCCCCCTGGAACCGCTCCAGGGAGTCCCGGTGCTGCGCGTCCGTCAGCCCGCCCGCGTCGGCGTGGACATGGAGGACGCTGTGCCCGAACTCGGCGTGGTAGCGGTGGACCTTCTCGATGACCTGCTGCGGGCTGCCGATGAGCGCGGAGCTGCGCTCGACGAAGTCCTCCACGGTCTCGAACACCACGGGCAGCCCGGCCCGGCGCTGGAACTCCCGGTTGCTCTCGAAGACCGGCCGGTACGTCTCGACCGCCTCCTGCGAGGTCCGCGCCACGTACAGCCCCGCCGACCCGGCGCCGACCGCGATCGCCGCCGGGTCGTGCCCGTGGTGCTCCCAGCGTTCCCGGTAGTAGCGGATCAGCTCGGCGTACGGCTCGATGGGGTTCGTGACGTTCGCCGAGAACAGCGGGTCGCCGTAGCGGGCGGCGAGGTCGACGGACTCCTTGCTGGTGGCGCTGCCGTGCCAGACCCGTACGGGCTGCTGGTAGGGCCTCGGCCAGACCTCCGCGTCGGTCAGGGGCGGGCGGAAGCGGGTGTCGGCGGTGGTTCTGTCCTGCCGCCAGAGCTGCCGGAACACCTCGTAGCTCTCGGCGTTGCGCTCCCACTGGTCCTCGGGCGTGACATGGAACAGCTCGCGCTGCGCCGCCCCGTTGCCCTTCCCGATGATCAGGTCGAGCCGGCCGCCCGAGAGGTGGTCGAGGGTGGCGTAGTCCTCGTAGGCGCGGACCGGGTCGAGGAGACTGAGGGTGGTGACGGCAGTGAAGAGGCGGATGCGGCGGGTGAGGGCGGCGATGTGGCTGAGGACGACGGTCGGCGAGGACGAGAGGAACGGCCGTTCGTGCCGCTCGCCCACGCCGAAGCCGTCGAAGCCGAGTTCCTCGGCGAGCAGCGCGTTGTCGAGGACCTCCCGGAACCGGTCCTGGGTGGTTTTCCGGACGCCGGTGGCAGGGTCGGGCCGGTGGACGATCAGTGTGATCGCGAGGAACTTCACGACGCCGCCCTGGTCTCGCGCGCCTCGTCGGGGTGGGCGAGGCCGAGGTGGTCGCGCAGGGTGGTGCCCTCGTAGTCGGCGCGGAAGACACCCTTCTCCTGGAGGATCGGGACGACCTTGTCGGCGAACTCGTCGAGTCCGCCGGGCGTGATGTGCGGGACGAGGATGAAGCCGTCGGCCGCGTCCGCCTGGACGTACTCGTCGATCGTGCGGGCCACCGTCTCAGGGGTGCCGACGAAGTTCTGTCGGTTGCCGGTCTCGATGACGAGGTCGCGGATCGACCATTTGTTGGCCTCGGCCAGCTCCCGCCACTCGCGGGCGGTGGCCAGCGGGTCGCGGTACATCCTGACCTGCGCGCGCCCTTGGGAGACGTGCTGGGCACTGACGTCCGGATCGATGTCGGGCAGCGGCCCCTCGGGGTCGTAGGCGGAGAGGTCGCGGTTCCAGACGAACTCCAGGTGCTTGATCGCGGTGGCGCCGCTGACCTGCTGGCGGCGGACCTCCCTGGCGGTGTCGCGGGCCTCCTCCTCGGTGTCGCCGAGCACGAACGTCGCGGCGGGAAGGATCAGCAACTGGTCGGCGCGGCGGCCGTACTTGGCGAGGCGGCTCTTGACGTCGGTGTAGAAGGCCTGGCCCTGTTCCAGCTGGGCGTACCTGCTGAAGATGGCGTCGGCCTCGGCGGCGGCGAACTCGCGGCCCTCGTCGGAGTCCCCGGCCTGGAAGATCACCGGGCGGCCCTGGGGGCTGCGCGGCACGTTGAACCGGCCGTGGATGTCGAAGTGCTTGCCCGTGTGGAC
>DATCQX010000519.1:0-2145 GCA_036569285.1 Streptomyces sp. | reverse complement strand
CGTTGGAGTCGCCGAGGCCGCGCGGGACGATCCCGGAGTAGACGAGCGCCCAGACGACCCCGAGGCAGCCCACGAAGATCCCGAGGCGCATCAGCGTGTAGCGGAGCATGGCAATCCACTCTTCCGGTTCGAAAAGGTCCGTCGTCCAGTCAACCACGCCGGTCGGGCGATCTTGGACGGGGGTGGGGCAGGGGTCACGTGAGGGGCAGCAGCATGACGATGTCGTCGCGGTCGTCCCCGGGAGCCACCCGGATCGCGTCCGGAATGCGGCCGACCTCCTTGTACCCGTACGACCCGTAGAACCGCTCCAGGCCGAGGCCGCCCCGGCAGTTGAGACGGATCGCCTCGATGCCGTCGAGGGAGCGGGCGGCGGACTCGGCGGCGGCGAGCAGGTCGTGGCCGTAGCCCTTGCCCTGGTGGCGGGGGTGGACCATCACCGTGTAGAGCCACAGCCAGTGCGTCATCAGGCGGTGGGTGTTGAGGCTCAGGAAGGCGGTCGCGGCGACCCGGCCCGCCTCGTCGTGCCCGACCAGCAGTCTGACCCGGCCCTCCGCCATCTCCGCGAGGTGCTTGAGCAGGGCGGGGCGGACGGCCTCCCGGTCCACGGGTGCGACGAAGCCGACGGCTCCGCCCGCGTTCGAGACGTCCGTCCACAGGTCGAGGACGCCGTCGCGGAGGGCGGGGGTGACGGCGGGGTCGAAGGTGAAGGTAAGGGCCACAGCTCGATCGTAAGCCTTACCTCTCGGACCGTGAGCGGCGCCGGGGTGACTACTGGGTCACACCGGACACCGTCCATGACTCCGGGCGCCGACGCCGGGACGTCGTACCCGTACGACCCCTAGGGGCCCTCGCCCCTCTACGTCCCCAGGGCGCCCCCACGGATCACACCCGCATCGGCTGCGGCGACTCGCGGCGCAGGGGGTCCGGGCCGTCGTACTCGCGGATGACCTCGTAGCGGGTGTTGCGCTCGACCGGGCGGAAACCGGCGTCGCGGATCAGGTCGAGGAGGTCCTCGCGGGTCAGCTTGTTCGGGGTGCCGAAGTTGTCGGCGTCGTGGGTGATCTTGTACTCGACGATCGAGCCGTCCATGTCGTCCGCGCCGTGCTGGAGGGCGAGTTGGGCGGTCTGGACGCCGTGCATCACCCAGAAGACCTTGACGTGCGGGACGTTGTCGAAGAGGAGGCGGGAGACCGCGAAGGTCTTCAGCGCCTCGGCGCCGGTCGCCATCCGGGTGCGCTCCTGGAGGCGGTTGCGGACCTTGCCGTCCTTCATGTCGACGAAGTCGTGCTGGTAGCGCAGCGGGATGAAGACCTGGAACCCGCCGGTCTCGTCCTGGAGTTCACGCAGCCGCAGGACGTGGTCGACGCGGTGGCGGCGCTCCTCGATGTGGCCGTACAGCATGGTGCACGGGGTCTTGAGACCCTTCTCGTGCGCCAGGCGGTGGATGCGCGACCAGTCCTCCCAGTGGGTGCGGTGGTCGACGATGTGCTGCCGGACCTCCCAGTCGAAGATCTCGGCGCCGCCGCCGGTCAGCGACTCCAGCCCCGCGTCGATGAGTTCGTCGAGGATCTCGGAGGCGGACAAGCCGGAGATCGTCTCGAAGTGGTGGATCTCCGTCGCCGTGAACGCCTTCAGAGAGACGCCGGGCAGGGCCGCCTTCAGCTCGCGCAGGGAGCGGGGGTAGTACCTCCAGGGGAGGCTGGGGTGCAGGCCGTTGACGATGTGGAGTTCGGTGAGGTTCTCCGGCTCCATCTCCTTCGCCAGCCGGACGGCCTCCTCGATGCGCATCGTGTACGCGTCCTTCTCACCCGGCTTGCGCTGGAACGAGCAGTACGCGCACGACGCCGTGCACACGTTGGTCATGTTGAGGTGGCGGTTGACGTTGAAGTGGACGACGTCACCGTTCTTGCGCGTCCGCACCTCGTGCGCGAGGCCGCCGAGCCAGGCCAGGTCGTCCGAGTCGTACAGCGCGATGCCGTCCTCGCGGGTCAGCCGCTCGCCGGAGCGGACCTTCTCCTCCAGCTCGCGCTTGAGCCCGACGTCCATGCCTCCACCTTTCGTACGACAGCTTCCCCAAAGGTACTCCCCCGCACGTCAGGGGAGCGGTCGGCCCGTAGGACCCGTAGTACCCGGGTACGACAGAGC
>DATCQX010000518.1:0-9364 GCA_036569285.1 Streptomyces sp. | reverse complement strand
GCGCCGCCAGGGACTCGAACCCCGGACCCGCTGATTAAGAGTCAGCTGCTCTAACCAACTGAGCTAGCGGCGCCTGCTGACGTCGTAGACCTTAGCACCCTGATCCGGGCGCGGCGAAATCGATAAGCGGACGGCCGCCCGGGCGGCCCGCACCGCCGCCCACAGCAGCACCTCCGCCCCCGGCAGCCAGGGGTGACGTGTGTCCGGGGCGACCAGCCAGCGGGCCGCCGCGGTGGCCTCGCCGGTGACCGCGGGGACGGTGATCGCGTCGCCGGGGCCGTGGCACAGCAGCGGCGGGAGACACGCCGTCCGGGTGCCGTCGCTGCCCCATTCCTCCCAGGACAGCAGGGACGGCAGCCGCTGGGCCGTGCCGGGGGCCGCGAACAGCAGCATCCGGCCACGGAACACCGCCACCGGGCCCGTGCCCTCCCCCTCGCCCCACAGCCGGTCCAGCATGCGTCGGCCGAACACCGCCGCCGTGCTCACGACGTCGAACACCGCGCCGCACGACAGCACGACCGGCGCGTCCGGCTGTTCCTCCCAGAAGGACAGCAGGCTGCGGGGGTGTGCCCCCGCGGAGGCCAGCCATGCCGCGCCGTCGGGGGTGACCCCGCTGATGTCCCCGCATTCGTCCCAAGAGCCGCTCATGGGATAAAGATCTACCGGGGGTGAGTGGGGGATCTCGGAGAGTTGCCGGAAACCGGGACGGATGGGTGGTGAGGGAGGTATCTTGCCCGCCTGGCATATGCCGGAGGCTGGCGGAGGGGTGGTTGGAGGGGCTGGGGACGGCCCAGGCTGGGGGACCGCCGGGGGCTGGGGCCGCTGAGGTACTACGGGTCGTACGGGGCGGCTGCCGTCGAGGGGGGCGTCGAGGGCCGTACGACCAGCGGGTGTGCTCGGGCGGCACGTCGAGGGCGGTACGACCGGGGTAGGCCGGCGGGTGTGCCGGTGGGGTACGTCAGGGGTCGTACGGGGTCGCCCATAGGGGGCAGGGCCGGATCAGATGGGCTCCACCCGGCTGTGGCTCTCGCCCGCCGCCTCGCCCCGCAGCAGGTCCCGCCCGAACTCCACCATCTTCTTCGCGTAGTCCTCGGTCCACTCCGCCCGCTCCGCGATGTCCGCCGGCGTCAGCCGGTCGAACCGGCGCGGGTCGGCGAGCTGGGCCGCCGCCATCGCCTGGAACTCCGTCGCCCGGTCCGCCGCCGCGCGGAACGCGTGCGCGAGCTCACTGGAGCGCGCCAGCAGAGCCGAGGGGTCCTCTATCGACTCCAGGTCGAAGAAGTGCTCCGGGTCCCCGGCCGCCTCAGCGGGCTCGAAGAGCAGGGGCGCGGGGCGTAGCCGCCGTTCGTTCCGACGCGGCGTGGGCTCCGCCATGTCTTCTCCTCCCTCGTACGGTGCGATTCCGGACCACCCTTCATTGTCCCCCGCCTTCGCAAGAGGCACTCCGACGGCGACCCCGAGAACCAACGCACGGGAAGCACGGGGTGTTCCCGCGCGCGGGGGACGCCAGGTCACGGGGCATACGACTCAGGGCTGCCACCGCACCCGACGCGCAGCGGGATGCCCGGCGCGTCGGTCATGGCCGCCACCGCACCCGGTGCTCGGCGAGATGCGCCAGCACCGCGTGGTTCGCCTCCCAGCCGTCAGGGCTGTAACCATCGGCCGCCTCCGGCGGCGTGCCGGACTCCGTCCGGCGAAGGGGCGGCGCCGACGGGATGCCCGCCTGCCAGGTGCCCGGCGCGTCGGTCATGGCTGCCACCGCACCCGGTGCTCGGCGAGATGCGCCAGCACCGCGTGGTTCGCCTCCCAGCCGTCAGGGAACTTCACCAGCGTCCCCAGCTGTACTGGTTCCGTCGACGGGTAGTCGTCCAGGAGGTCGTCGACGCCCGCTCGGCACACGACCACGCACGCGTGCCGGTGGCGGGACGTCAGGACGCAGAGGCGGCCGGTCTCCAGGTGGAAGGCGGTGGCGTCGGGGCGGCCGGAGAGGGGGTGGAGGATGACCGTGACGTCGAACTCCATGCCCTGGAGGCGGTTGGCGGTGTCGACGGTGACGTCCGGCACGCCGAGTTCGGCGAGGGCCGCGCGGACGGCCGCCGCCTGGTCGCGGTGGGCCGTCCCGACGGCGATCCGCGCGGCCGTCACCGGCGCGGGCTCGGACGAGCGCTCGGACCTCGCCACGCCGCCGCGGTCCAGCATGCGCCGGACGACCGTGGCGACCGCGCGGACGGCCTCCGGGTCCGTGCGCGGGGTGTGCCGCGCGGGCAGCTCCAGCAGGCCCCAGCCGGACTCCGCCGCCTCGTCGATGACCCGGTCGGGGCCCGAGCCGTCGGAGGGGACGGTGAACGTGAGGCGCCGGTCCGCGTGGGTCGTCCCGCTGCGGAACGGCGTGTACGGGTAGAACGCGTCGGACACCAGCGGCGCGGCGGACGCCGGCAGGCGCCAGGACACCGGCAGCCGGTGCTGCGGCAGCCCCGGGTTGTGCGCCAGCAGCGTCGTCACGGCCGACGCCGAGGGGTCGTACGACAGCCCCGCCCACTGCTCGCTGCCGACGATCGCGAAGGGGTCCAGCTGCCCCGGGTCACCCACGAACAGCGCCCGCTCGAACAGCCCTGCGACGGCCAGCAGCCCGTCGGAACGCATCTGGTACGCCTCGTCCACGATCGCGTGCCGCCACGGCTCGTCGACCTTCACGTGCGCCCACTTCGCCGCCGTCGAGATCACCACCGGCAGCCCCGCGAGATCCCCCGCCTTCGCCGACGTCCGTACGTACGGCAACTCGTCCAGCGCCTTGTCGTACGCGTCCGCGTCACTGCTGTGCAGCCGCCCCACCGGCAGCTCCGGCGCCTTCTCCGCGAGCCGTACCACCAGATCGTCCACCTGCGCGTTCGTCTGCGCCACGACCATCAACGCCCGCCCCGCCTCCGCCAGTTCGAGCGCCGCGCGGACGACGAGCGTCGACTTGCCCGCCCCTGGAGGCGAGTCGACGACGACGCCGCGCGCGGTGCCGTGCAGCGTGTCACGGAGGATCGCGTCGGTGGCCTGGGCGGCAGCGGTACCGGGGTCGAGACGGGTGGTCACGGGGCGTCCTGCGGGGTGAGAAGGGCGGGGGACGGCGGGAGCGGGCAGGCAAGCCGGCCGACGCCCGTGGGGGAGGGCACACGCGATCTGGACAACGGTTGCGGGCCCCCAGTCGCGTATGCGCCCGCGTGCCTCCCCCGGAGCGGGCGAACCGGCGATGCGCTGTCGTGGAGAGGGCCGTCCGCCGGGCGGAGGCGTCCGGCGCGGTACTCGCCGGAGACTCGCGCACCGGGCCCCCGGGAACACTGCTCCCCGAAGGCCCCCGCACCGCGCTTCCAGAAAAGCCGCTGCCGGGAGGCGCGCTGCCCCCAGGAGCCCTCTCCGCGCCCGCCCTTCCCGAGCCTCCACCCGCCGCTCACAGCACATCCTCCTCGGTCACCGGATCCGCCGCCTCGATCACCGGCTCCCCGGGAGGGCCCCCGTGGGTCCACGGCGTCTCCTCGGGGTCGGGGAGCTTCGCGCCGCCGCGTTGTTCGTGTTCGAAGAGGGTCCAGCAGAGGCGGTCGCCCTTCTCGGGGACGGAGCCCTGGTCGGGTTCCTTGCCGCGGCCCATCTTGTCGAGGAGGCGCAGCGTGAGGACGCCGTCCGCCTCGGCGGTGACGAACTCGGCGGCCTGGGGCTTGCCGGCGAGGGAGCGGTAGACCTTGGCGCGTTCGCCGAGGTGCGGACGGTCGTCGGTGCGGACGGTGACCAGCGGGCGCGGACGCGGGGAGCGGCCCTCGCTGTAGGCCATCTCGACGCCGACGACCTCCCCGGCGAACGCCTCGCCGGTGAGCCGCCGGCCGGCCATCACCAGCGGGTCGTCCAGCGCCACCTGCGCGTCCAGCCGGGCCTGCTCGCGCTCGCGCGTGGCCAGCTTGTTCGCGGCCGTCACCGCGTCGTCCCGGCGCGGCTGGGGCGGCTCGCCCGCGCGGACGCGGTCGCGGTGGCCGGTGAAGGACCACCGGTCGCGCGTCCACCGCTCCTCGACATGCGCCCCGGGCGGCAGCTCCCGCAACAGGTCGAGGCCCCGCCAGACCCGCTCCCAGGTCGGCAGGGTCCGGCTCAGCACCAGCTCCCGGACGCGCTCCTCGGCGGCGGTCAGGTCGCCCAGCCGGTCGTCCGCCTCCAGGCCGTCCTCGGCGAGCGCCAGGGCCGTCCGCGCGCGGTCGTAGCGCTCGATCGCCGGGGCGAGCAGCTTGTTGTCGAACGCCGGGTCGGTCGCGGGCCCCGCAGGGGGGTGCGTCAGCTGGCCGTCGCCGTCGCGCTCCAGCTCCACCCGCAGCGCCTCCTGCGCGCCGGACGTCCCCTGAGGGGGGTCGATCCACGCCATCAGCGACCCGAGGTGCTGGTCCTCCAGGCTGGACTGCCCGGTCGCCCAGTGGAGCGCCAGGACGTCCGTCAGCGCCAGGAGCAGCGACGAGCCCGGCACCCGCGCGCGCTCCGCGTAGTGCGTCAGCCAGCGCCCCAGCAGCGGCACGTACGGGGGCGCCGGATAGGGCGCCTCCGGGTCCTGCTCGGCCGTCCGCCGGAACCGCATCGACCGCCCCAGCAGCCGCAGCAGATCGACACCGCCCCGGCTCGGGACGATCAGCTGCGGCGCGTCCGCGCACAGCTCGACCTCGACCTTGACGCGCTTCCCGGTCTCCGGATCCGTCTCATTGCGCTCGGCCGCCTCCACGGCCTCGCCGTACTCGTCGATGTACGGCAGGACGACGTCGGCCAGGCGCGACAGGAACGCGAACCGCAGCTCCGGGTTGCGCGGCTGCGGGACGACGAACACGCGCGGGGCGTCCCGGTCGGTCCCCACGAGCACCCCGAGCGGCGCCCCCGCCTCACCGCCGGTGATCAACGGGACCAGCACCATCGGCCGCTGCGACAGGTGCCGGTGCCGGACGGTCGCCGTCGGCTGCGCGCGGCCCGTGGCACCGGCCTCCAGGCGCGCGAGGGTGGAGATCAGCGACATGGGGTCACCTCACTGTCCCGGGCGCCCACCGCAGCCGTACCCGGGGCGCCCGCGAGCGCCTCCGCGCGCAGCTCGGCCGCCCTGCGCAGCGCCGCGACCGCCGGGTCGTCCGGATCGCCCTCCTCGCCGCGCGCGGCGGCCAGGACGCCCTCCACGGTGCTCAGACCGCCCAGATCGGCACGGACCGAGCGGCCCAGGGTGGTGACGGCACCTGCCGCGCGGGAGCGGGCGCGGCAGTGGAAGGCGAGTTCGCAGGTGGCGAGGCACTCGGGGGTGTAGGTCGCGGGCACCGACTCGACGGCCGCCGTCAACTGCTCGGCCGGCAGCCCCGGCGCGAAGCACGTGCCCTCCGGGAGCGCGGCGGCGATCTCCTCGATGCGGGTGAGCCGCGCGAGCTGGCGGGCCGTCACCGCGCGCTGCTTGCGGACGTCGACCGCCGACGCCGTCGGGAGGTTGGAGAAGTTCCTCGGGCAGACCAACAGGACGCGGTGGCGCACGCGCGGGGGCGCCGGGAGCTGCGCCGCGACCTGCTCCAGAGCCAGGACGTACACCGCCGCCTGCCGGGCCGCGGCGCCCACCTTCGCCGGGTCCGCCGAACCGTCCAGCATCGGGAACGACTTGATCTCGACGACCGTCCAGGCGCCGTCGGGGTGCACGACCACCGCGTCCGGCTCCAGGAAGGCCGGCGAGCCCGCGACGTCCAGCGCGAGCATCGGGTGGTCCAGCAGCGTCCACGTCCCCGGCGCGGAGGCCGCCTCGCGCAACGCCAGCGCGGTACGCGCCGTACGGCCCTCGGGGCCCGCTGCCGTCAGGTCGGGGACGGCCGCCGAGACGGGGGGCTCGGCCGACGCGTCCAGCGCCGCGTGCGCCAGGCGCAGGAGTTCGGCGCCGCCGTCGGCCTTGACCTTCGCCTCGAAGGCGTTGCCGCGCGTGAGCGCGAACTGGGACTGGCCGAAGACCGCGGGGGAACCCAGCGCGCTCGCCAGCGCCGTCTTGTCCACCCCCGCGCCGTCGAGGAGGGCGCGGCGCCCGCAGCCCGGGTTCGCGGCGAGCGCGGCGAGGGCGCGGGCGTCCAGCGCCTTGGCCGGGACGTCGGGGCCGCGCAGCTCAGCGAGCCGGTGCCGGAGCGCCGTCCCCCGCGTCCGCGGGAGAGGCACTCGGCTCGGCTCGGGGCTCGCGGGGCCGGGAGAAGTGCTCACCCGTCGAAGTCTGGCATCCGCCACTGACAACAGGGGCCGGTGCGGCTCCCGAGACGGTTGCGACAGGCGTCCGAACGGTCTGGAAACGGGCCTTGAGCGCGTTGAACCCACGCATCACGTACGGCGTCAGCAGCAGCCCGACGCCCATCACGGCCGCGCCGGCGACCGCGTCGAGGAAGTAGTGGTTCGCCGTGCCCATGACCACGATCGTCGTGATCAGCGGGTAGGCCACGCCGGCCGCCTTCGTCCAGCGCGTGCGGCCGAACCGCCACAGCATCACGCCGCACCACAGGGCCCAGCCGACGTGCAGGCTCGGCATCGCGGCGTACTGGTTCGTCATGCCGCCGAGCCCGCGCGGGGCGCTCGCCTCACCGCCCCACCAGCCGTACGAGCTGTACTGCGCCATCGTGTCCACGAAGCCGTGGCCCGCGTCGAGCAGGCGGGGCGGGCAGGTCGGCATGAGCGTGAAGCCGATCAGGCCGATGAACGTGGACGTCATCAGCCAGGTGCGCGCCGCGCGGTAGCGCACCGCGTGCGAGCGGAACAGCCAGATCAGGATCGCCGGGGTGACCACGTAGTGCAGCGAGGCGTACCAGAAGTCCGCCGGGACGCCGAGCCACGCCTCGCGCGTGAACAGCCGGTTCAGCGGGTGCTCCGCGTTGATGCGCAGCGCCTTCTCGATCCTGAGGATCCCCAGGCCGTGGTCGACGGCGGTCGTGACGTCCCCGCGCGCGAGGAGGCGGCCCGCCGAGTAGCACGCGTACACCAACAGGATCAGCGGCAGCTCCGCCCACCAGCGGAGCCGCCCCGGAGGAGTCTCCTGGGTGCCCGGTGTCTCGGTCTTCGGCATCCGATCGCCTCCCCTTCCGATACTGGTGGCCAAGCCGTGCGGCCGTGTCACTTTACGGCGTATGCGTGCGCCCTCCCCGGGCGCCCTCGGCCTGTGAAGACGCTGGGATCGCCCGCCGGGTTGCCCTGATCCACCGTGCGCGATGATGGAGAAGTTCCGCTCGTGTTTTTCTCCCGGAAAGGTCCCCCATGGCACCGCGCATCCTGCTGGCCCGGCACGGACAGACGGCGTGGTCGCTGTCCGGCAAGCACACCGGCAGGACCGACGTCCCTCTCCTGGAAGAGGGCCGCCGGGGCGCCAAGCTGCTCGGCGAACGGCTCCACAGGATGCCCTACGACGGTCTCACAGAGGTCGAGATCCGCACGAGCCCGCTGGCACGCGCGCGTGAGACGTGCGACATCGCCGGGTTCGGCGAACGCGCGACCTCCTGGGACACGCTCATGGAGTGGGACTACGGGGCGTACGAGGGGCTCACGCCGGACGAGATCCAGGCCGTCCGCCCCGGTTGGCTCATCTGGCGCGACGGCGTGCCCGAGGGGGAGACCCTCGCGGAGGTGACCTCCCGCGCGGACGACGTCGTCGCGTGGGCGCGCGAGGCCGACCGGGACGTCCTGGTCTTCGCCCACGGCCACATCCTCCGCTCCATCGGCGCCCGCTGGCTCGGACTGCCGCTGGACTTCGCGGCCCGGATACGCCTGAACCCGACCTCCCTGTCGGTACTGGGCTGGGCCTACGGCGAACCGGCGATCGAGAGCTGGAACGACTTGGGGCACCTGTCCTAGCTACCCGGAGGGTGCCGGTTCATCCGCCGGTCCACCTGCGAAGACGCCGACTGCGAGACCGTCGTCCTCAAGGGTCGTCGCATCTCTTGACGGCAGCCCCGCGCGCGTAGACATGCGCCGCACACGACCCGCCGGCCGCCGACGCCTCACGCGCCACCCTCCCGAGCGACGAGAGCCGTCTCCTCGTTGACGACGCCCCGCGCGCGTGCGTGCCTCACAGTCTCCTCGGGCGTGCAGCGCGCCGTTCCAGGAACTCCGAGACGTCGGGGTTGCGGCGGTGGGGGAGGAGTACGCGCGCGGTGTCGTCGAGCATCGCGCGGATGCGGGACGACTGGACCTGGCCCAGCAGCTCCAGGACGCGCAGGCCCGCGCGGGCGGATTCGTCGGGACGGCCGTCGCGCGCGAGGTCGTCGGCGAGTTCGGCGGTGTACAGGGCCATGTTGCGGCTGAAGTGGGGGTCCTGGAGATCGGCGGCGTCCCGCGCGCGGCGTGCCGCCCGGGACCAGTCGCCCAGGGCGGACCAGCACTGCGCCTCCAGGCTCGCCAGCTCGGCCTCCCCGTAGAAGCTCATCCACTCGGGGTCGGCGTCCGAGGGGCCTCGCTCGTACAGGGCACGCGCGCGCGTGAGCGCCTGTGTGCAGCCGGTCGGGTCCCCGAGCCCGGCCCACCCGCCGGCCTCCCGCAGGGCCAGCAGGGACAGCAGCCGGTCGGAGCCGAGGGGACGCGCGACACGCTGGGCCGCCTGCGCCGCGCGGACCGCCTCGCGCGGGCGCCCGGCGTCGCGCGAGAGGAACGCCGCGTTGCAGAAGGCGTGCGCCTCCAGCGCGCCGTCCCCGGTCATCCGGGCGGTCGCCAGCGCCTCCGCGTAGTGCGAACGGGCCTCCTCGTACCGCCCCGAGTCGTGGGCCAGCCAGCCCACCGAGATGGCCAGTTCCCCGGCGCCGGAGTACAGCCGGTCCGCGGTGGACTGGCGGGTCGTCCCGGCGTCCAGCAGCGCGTACGCGCGGCGCAGTGGTTCCGCCGCGCGCTGGTAGAGGCTGTCCCCGCCGTGGCGGTCGTCCAGCAGGCGGATTCTGCGGACCGCTTCCTCCAGGGCGCTCGCGTCGCTCGCCCCGGCGCGGCGCGGGGGCCGCTCTCCGGAGGCGTACGCGTCGGTGGCGAGGCCCAGGGAGCCCAGCGAGACGGCCGCCACGGTGGCGCCCCCGCCGGTCATGAATGCGCGACGCAGCACGTCGCTCTCCTCGTGGTCGTGGTGCGAGTCGTACGGGTCCTGCGTGTCATACGGGTGACCCGCCCTCGGCGGTTCACCCGTCCCCCGCGCGGACTCGGGGTTGCGCGTGGGGCGCGGGATGCGCGCGCCGGGCGCGTTCTCGGGGGCGCGCGCCCCGCGTCCGCGTACGGACGCGCGGGGGGCGAAGCCCAGGTCGGTGAGCGTGCGGCCGGGGAACATGTGCAGGAACACCCGTTCGTACGCGTAGTTGGGGCAGCGGATCTCGCCCGCCTCGAC
>DATCQX010000517.1:0-8040 GCA_036569285.1 Streptomyces sp. | reverse complement strand
ACACCACCCTCACCGTCGACTTCGCCACCGCCGGCGCCGCCCCCACCCACCACGCCTCCGGCACCCTCTACGGCATGACCGAGAACGGCACCCTCCCGCCGGACCACTTCTACACCGACATCAAGTGGAGGTTCGAGCGAGCCGGCGGCGCCCAGCTCGACCGCCCCGGCGGCTGGACGGCCGGCAAGTACGACCGCCGCTGGAACTCCACCCTGGCCCAGTACCGCCGCACCAAGTCCCTCGGCGGCACCTTCGTCATCCTCCCGCACGACATCTGGGGCGCCGACGGCACCACCACCCCCCGCTTCCCCGGCGACGGCGGCAACTGGTCCGACTTCGACGCCTTCTACGCCCGCCTCCTCGCCGACGTGAAGGCCGCCGGCGCCACCGACATGCAGTGGGACATCTGGAACGAACCCGACTGCAATCTCTTCTGGGGCTCGGGCCAGCCCCAGTACCTGGAGATGTGGAAGCGCGCCTACCAGAAGATCCGGACGGCGATCCCGGGCGCCGTCATCGTCGGCGCGAGCACCTGCGGCCGGCCGACCTCCGGCAACACCTGGTGGAACACGTACCTGGACTACGTGAAGGCCAACAACGTCCAGCCGGACGTCTACAGCTGGCACGACCTGCCCGGCGACCCGGTCTCCGACGGCGACTCCCTGCGCGCCAAGCTGAACGCCCGCGCGATGACGACGAGTCGCCCCTTCCAGGTCAACGAGTACGCGGCGAGCAACGAGCAGAACCCCGGGCGCGGCGGCTGGTACATCTCCCGGCTGGAGCGCGCCGGCGCGGACGGCCTGCGCGCCAACTGGGCGGGCGGCGCGAACCTGCACGACTTCGCCGCGCGGCTGCTGACCAAATCGGGGGGCCAGTACCTGCCGCTGGGGGAGTGGTTCCTGTACCGGTACTACGGCTCGCAGACCGGCAACGTCGTCAAGGTGACGCCCGGCGCGGGCACCGATGCCGTCGCCACCAAGGACAACACCGCCCGCGACGCGAAGATCCTGCTGGGCAGCAACGGCAACACCGGGAACGTCACGGTGAGTCTGGGCCGCCTCGACACCACGTCCGTCGTCGAGAACGGGCGCGTGCGCGCGGTCGTCCAGCGGGTCCCGAACAACGGGGGCGGCGCGGTCACCGGGCCCGTCACCGTCTCCGACCGGCAGCTCACCGTCAGCGGCAACGCGGCGTCCGTGACGGTGCCGTGGACCGACGCGGCCGACGGCTACACCGTCACCCTGCTGCCGCCGTCCAGCACGACGGGGCCGGCTCTCAGCCCGGCGTCCCCTCTCCGGGCGCCGTCGCGCTGACCCGCCGCCCCTGTGGCAGCGTTGTCACCACGTGGGCGACGGCCCGGTCGCTCAGGCAGACGTGGCCGTGCGGGACGTCGGCGGGAAAGCGCG
Source organism: Streptomyces sp. (assembly GCA_036569285.1). Classification (GTDB taxonomy): domain Bacteria; phylum Actinomycetota; class Actinomycetes; order Streptomycetales; family Streptomycetaceae; genus Streptomyces. Next base: position 6,634 of record DATCQX010000517.1, on the reverse strand, counting down.
CGAAGTCCCCCGCGGCCAGGTCGACCGGCTCGGTGAGCGGGCCGGTGCGGAGCTTGCCGGTGATGACGTAGACGTGGTGGAGGGCGCCCGGCCCGTGCGCGGGGATCGGCTCCGGGCGGTCCGCCGAACGCTCCAGGCGCAGGACGAGGGTACGGACGTACCCGGAGCCGTACACCTCGTCCAGGAGCCGCTCCGAACAGTTCCCGGCCGTGGACCACTCGCCCTCGTCGTGACGCTGGACGTGGACGGGGCTGCCCCACTCGGTGAGGAGTCTGCGGGCCGGGATGTCGAGGGCCGCGCCCAGGAGGGAGAGGGTCTCGACGGTCGGGTTGCCGGTGCCCTGCTCGATCTTGGAGAGCGTCTGTTTCGACAGCCCGGAACGGCGGGCCAACTCCCCGAGCGACATCGCCCGTTCGAGGCGGAAGCGGCGGACGTTGCGCGCGACAAGTTCGTTCTCGTGACGCTGGTCGTCACTTTTGATGGGCATGGCGTCCATGTTGGCGGACGCGAGGCCGCTTGCCCATCGCTCTGTCTCTCTGAGCGGAATCTTTTTGCAACTAGTTGCATAATGGCGTCCGGCCCTCTACAACGGAAGGGCACACCCGCCGAGGAGGGCGCCATGAGCCGTTACCCGCATCTGCTGAGCCCGCTCGACCTGGGCTTCACGACACTGCCCAACCGGGTCCTCATGGGCTCGATGCACGTCGGCCTGGAGGAGGCCGAGCGCGGCTTCGAGCGGATGGCCGCCTTCTACGCGGAACGGGCGCGCGGGGGAGTGGGCCTCATCGTCACCGGCGGCATCGCCCCCAACGACGAGGGCCGGCCCTACCCCGGTGGCGCCAAGCTCACCACCGAGGAGGAGGCCGAGCGGCACCGCGTCGTCACCGACGCCGTGCACGCCGAAGGCGGCCGGATCGCCCTGCAGATCCTCCACTTCGGCCGGTACGCCTACCACCCCGACCTCGTCGCCCCGAGCGCGCTCAAGGCCCCGATCAGCCCCCACACCCCGAGTGAACTCACGGCCGCCGAGGTCGAGAAGACCGTCGACGACTACGCCCGCGCCGCCCGCCTCGCCCGCGCCGCCGGGTACGACGGCGTCGAGATCATGGGCTCCGAGGGCTACCTGATCAACGAGTTCGTCGCCGCGCCGACCAACCACCGCACCGACGAGTGGGGCGGCTCGTACGAGAACCGGATGCGGTTCCCCGTCGAGATCGTCCGGCGTGTCCGCGAGGCCGTCGGGGAGGACTTCATCGTCGTCTACCGGCTCTCCATGCTCGACCTCGTCCCCGGCGGCTCCACGTTCGACGAGGTCGTCACCCTCGCGAAGGCCGTCGAGGCGGCGGGTGCCACCCTCATCAACACCGGCATCGGCTGGCACGAGGCGCGTATCCCGACCATCGCGACGTCGGTGCCGCGCGGCGCGTACACGTTCGTCACGAAGAAGCTGATGGGCGGGGTGGGGATCCCGCTCGTCACCACCAACCGCATCAACACCCCGGAACTCGCCGAGGAGTTGCTCGCGGACGGCGTCGCCGACATGGTCTCGATGGCCCGCCCGATGCTCGCCGACCCGGAGTTCGTCAACAAGGCCGCCGCGGGCACCCCCGAGGCCATCAACACCTGCATCGGCTGCAACCAGGCCTGCCTGGACCACACGTTCAGCGGGAAGATCACCTCCTGCCTGGTCAACCCCCGCGCCTGCCACGAGACCGAACTGACCCTCTCCCCGACCCGCCTGCGCAAACGCGTCGCGGTCGTCGGCGCCGGCCCCGCCGGACTCGCCTGCGCGGTCACGGCCGCCGGGCGCGGCCACGCCGTCACGCTGTTCGACGCCGCGAGCGACATCGGCGGCCAGCTGAACGTCGCCCGCAAGGTCCCCGGCAAGCAGGAGTTCGACGAGACGATCCGCTACTTCCGCCACCAGTTGACGGAACATCAGGTGGACGTCCGCCTCAACACCCCCGTCGAGGCCGACGACGTGACCGGGTTCGACGAGATCGTCGTCGCCACCGGCGTCGTCCCCCGCGTCCCCGGCATCGACGGCGTCGACCACCCCAGCGTCCTCGGCTACCTCGACGTGCTGCGCGACGACGCCCCCGTCGGCGACCGCGTCGCGATCCTCGGCGCCGGCGGCATCGGCTTCGACGTCGCCGAGCACCTCACCGACAGCGGCGACAAGGCCCACGAGAACCCGGCGACCTACTTCCGCGCCTGGGGCGTCGACCCCGACCACACCACCCCCGGCGGCCTCACCACCCCCGACCGCCCCACCCCGCCCCGCGCGGTCCACCTCCTCCAGCGCAAGACCACCAAGGTCGGCGCGGGCCTCGGCAAGACCACAGGGTGGATCCACCGGACCGAACTCAAGCACCGGGGCGTCACCATGACACCCGGCGCGGCCTACGACCGGATCGACGACGCCGGCCTCCACATCACGGTCGACGGCCACAGCACCGTCCTGGAGGTCGACACCGTCGTCCTGTGCACCGGACAGGAGCCCCGCCGGGACCTCTACGACGCGCTGGTGGCCGCCGGGCACACCCCGCACCTCATCGGGGGAGCGGACGTCGCCGCCGAACTGGACGCGAAGCGGGCGATCAAGCAGGGCACCGAGATCGCCGCCGCCCTGTAGGGCCGTCCTTAGGATGACCGCATGTCACTCCCGCACGCGATCCTCACCGCCCTGCTCGAAAAGCCGTCGTCGGGGCTGGAGCTGACGCGCCGGTTCGACCGGTCGATCGGGTACTTCTGGTCGGCCACGCATCAGCAGATCTACCGCGAGCTGGGACGACTGGAGGCGGAGGGCCATATCCGCGCCCTCCCCTCCGCGGCCCCCGCGCGGGGCCAGAAGAAGTCGTACGAAGTCCTCCCCGAGGGCCGCGCCGAACTCGCCCGCTGGACGGCCGGACCCCAGGACCCCAAACCCCACCGCGACGCCACCCTCCTGCGCCTGCGCGCCGCGGCCGTCGTCGGCACCGCGGGTCTCACCGCCGACCTCACCCGCTACCTCGACCTCCACAGACGCCAGTTGGCGGAGTACGAGGAGATCGAGGCCCGCGACTTCCCGCCCGGGCAGGAGAGCGCGCAGGCCAGGCTTCAGCACCTGGTCCTGCGCGCGGGCATCGAGCTGGAGACGTTCTGGACGCGGTGGCTCGGCCAGGTCCTGTCGGAACTCCAGGACGAGGATCCCGCGCATCCCGGGACCGCCTGACGTTCAGATCCGGTACGGCCGTCGCCGCTTGCGCAGGAACCACCCCGCCGCCAGCACCCCCAGCCCGGTCAGCGCCCCGCCGACCGCCAGCGTCGCCGTCCCGTAGTCCTGGATGCCGCCGCCGAGCCCGCCGAGGACACCCCGGGCAGGGGCGGTCGTCGAGGAGGTCGTCGGCGCGGAGGAGGCCGACACGATGATCGTCTGGGAGCCCGCGTTACGGCCGTCCGCACAGCGGACCATCACCGTGTAGGTGCCGGGGGTGACGCTCGTCCACGCCGCCGACTGGCTCACCGTCGTCCCCGACAGCGCCGCCTGGCGGCCCTGGCTGAAGCTCGTCTGGCTCGCGGTCAGCAAGGACGCGGTGCCGTAGCTGCCGCTGACCTGCGAGAGACAGGTGCTGGTCACCACCGAGACCGTCGACCCCGTCGTACTCACCGAGATCCCGGCGGCGGACGCCGGACCCGCGGCCAGCGCGACGGCCGCCGCGCTCGCCCCGGCGCCGACGAGAAGCTGAAGTGTGCGCATCTCAATGCCCTCCCGGCGGCACGGTCGGCGGTTCTCCGCCGGGGGTCGGGTACGGCCGTGCTGCCTCAGACGAAGCCAAGGCGCCCCCGGCGGGCCCCGCACCCCGGCAGCCGCCGGGCAGGTGACGGATTCCATCGGACGGCGCAACGGCCCGCCCCGCGCGAGCCCGCCGGACGGGTTACGTATGCTGATCCCCTTCACGGCCGAACTCTCCATCGGAATCCGCGAGTTCGAGCCGGTGGCGCGGGCCGCTGTCGTCGCTGATCCCGCGCCGGCGTGGGCGGCCGGGCGGCCGGGGCGCAGGACGGCTCCGGCCCCCGCCCCCTGTCGGACCGTCAGACCGCGTGCACCGTACGGCCCCCTTGAGGTGGCCGAAGGGGCGGGGCGGCACCAGATTTGCCTGAGTGTCCGTCAAAGTCCCCCCGCGGAGAGGGTTTCTCTACGTGCGTCGCCCCCAGTCGTTGACACTCGCCGCCGCCTGCCTCGCCCTGCTGGCCCCCACCTCGCCCGCCGTCCCCCAGGCGTTCGGCCTGCCCACCCCGGACGGCCCCGTCGAGGCGGCCGACCTGCTGGCCAAGGTGCGCGACTGCGACCCCGTCTCCCGCGGAAAGTACCGCCTCGACGACGGGGCCCCGCGCACCGTCCCCGTCTGCGGCACCCGGGACGCCGTGTTCTGGAAGGCCGACATGGACATCGACTGCGACGGACGCCCCGGACGGCACTGCAACAAGGACGCCGACCCCCTGTTCGCGCCGACCACCGCGTTCCAGCAGTCCGACGGACGCCAGCTCAGCGCGGAGACGCTGCCCTACGTCGTCGTCCCGATGAAGAGCGCCGTGTGGAACCACCGCGACAGCGGGGTGCACGCCGGGTCCGTGGCCGCCGTGGTGTACCGGGGCCGGATCCAGTACGCCGTCGTCGGCGACACCGGGCCCGACGACATCATCGGCGAGGCCTCCTACGCCACCGCCAAGGCCCTCGGCATCCCGGCCGACCCGCGCGGCGGGGGTGTCGCCTCGGGCGTCACGTACATCGTGTTCAAGGACTCGCGGGTCAAGCCGATCGAGGACCGGAAGGAGGCGGTGGCGGTGGGGGAGAGGCTGGCGAAGCTGTTCGTCCGGGAGGACGGCTGACGGGTGCTCCCGGCGCCGTCACCTCACCCGGTCACGGCCGCCACCACCCGCCCCCGCGCCTCCCCGAACCCGATCCGCGCCCCGCCCGCGCCCGGCGCGCTCGCCCGCAGCACCACCTCGTCCCCGTCCTCCAGGAACGTCCGCTTCTCCCCCGCGACGGTGACCGGCTCGGCGCCGCCCCAGGTCAGCTCGATGAACGCGCCGCGCTGGTCCTTCGCGGGGCCGGAGACCGTGCCGGAGGCGAAGAGGTCGCCGGTGCGGGTGGGGGCGCCGCCCACCGTCAGGTGCGCCAGCATCTGCGCCGGGGACCAGTACATCGCGGAGTAGGGCGGGCGGGAGACGGTCTCGCCGTTCCACTCGACCTCCAGGGCGATGTCGAGGCCCCAGGGTTCGTCCAACGCCAGGTAGGGGAGGACGGGCGGCTCCTGGACCGGCGTCCGCACCTTCGCCTCCGTCAGCGCGAGCATCGGCACGACCCATGCCGAGACCGTCGAGGCGAAGGACTTGCCGAGGTTGGGGCCGAGGGGGACGTACTCCCAGGCCTGGATGTCCCGGGCGGACCAGTCGTTGAAGAGGACGGCGCCGAAGAGGTGCGACTCGGCGTCCGCGACGGGGATCGGCTCGCCCATCGGGTTGCCGGTGCCCACCACGAAACCCACCTCCGCCTCGATGTCGAGCCGCACCGACGGCCCGAAGACGGGCACCGGATCACCGGGCCCCTTGCGCTGGCCGCAGGGGCGTACGACATCCGTCCCGGAGACGACGACCGAGGCGGAGCGCCCGTGGTAACCGACCGGCAGATGCTTCCAGTTGGGCAGCAGCGGCTCGGGGTTGCCGGGGCGGAAGAGGCGGCCGAGGTTCGCCGCGTGGTGCTCGGAGGCGTAGAAGTCGACGTAATCGGCGACCTCGAAGGGCAGGTGGAGGGTGACGTCGGCGAGGAGGTGGACGGCCTCGGCGGGCACCTCCCCGGCGAGCGCCTCGGTGATCGCGGCGCGGACGGCCGTCCAGCGGGCGTGCCCCTGCGCCATGAACGGGTTCAGGGAGGGCGCCGCGAAGACGTCGTCGCCGAGGAGCAGCGCGAGGTCGACGACGTGGTCGCCGTACCGGGTCGCGACGCGGGGCGCGGCGCCGGGGCGGGAGTAGACGCCGTAGGGCAGGTTCGCGGGCCCGAAGAGGGAGTCGTCCGGTACGGAGAGCCGCATGGAGGACCTTTCTGCCGACGTCACACGCGTGATCACCGCACGCTAGGTCGCGCCCCGGGAGGCGTCAAGGCAGCCGCACGGAGGATAGGTCGCTCATATGATCGAGTTGCCGCTCATTCGTGCGCACTCCAGGATGGAGAGGTAAGTTCCGGCACCACCAGGAGGGGGTGGTCTTATGCCCCGGCACATCCGCCACTACTACTCGGACCCGATGAACGGCCGCGTCGTGTGCAACTTCAACTGGCCCGCCATCACCAGCAAGTCCATCGTCCACGTCACCGCCTGCGAGTACGTACCGGGGCCACGTGACGAGCACGGCGGCTTCGCCGGTGCCGACCAGAAGCGGTTCGTCGGCGCGGCCGACATCTGGGTCTCCAACATCGCCCCGCACGGCCCTCCGTTCGACCCGAACCAGGGCGTCACCTGGGTCCTGCACATCGGCTGGGACACACCGATCCACGTCTGCGTCGACATCACCGTCTTCGACGAGGACCCGGACGAAATCCAGACCTGACCCCCTTCCGCGGCGGTGCGGACGGCTCTCCGCGGGCCGTCCGCAC
>DATCQX010000516.1:0-3207 GCA_036569285.1 Streptomyces sp. | reverse complement strand
CTCGCCTGTGGGATGACCTGGATCGTCTTGATCAGGGCGATGAAGACCAACACCACCAGGATGATCAGGACGATGATGACCGGTTCCATCGTGCTCCCCGTACCCTCTCTCCGCCTCGGCGCTTGCCGACGATCTTATGGCCGCCGACCGGCTGTCGACGATCTTACGGCTGCTCAAGATCTTGCTGGTCGAGTCTGTCAGACCTTCACATAACTCGCAGGTCGTTCAGCTCAGTTGGGGCGCTTCACAGGACGATCGCCGTGGCGCCCTCGATGTCGACGACGTCCACCTCCTGGCCGGGTTCGTAGGCGCGGTCGGTGTCGAGGGAGCGGGCGGACCAGATCTCGCCGCCGAGCTTGATCCGACCGCCTGAGCCGTCGACGCGCTCCAGGACGAGGGCCTGTTTGCCCTTGAGCGCGTCGATTCCGGTGGGGAGTCCCGGCCGCTGTCTCAGGTGCCGGTTGGCGATGGGCCGGACGACGGCGACGAGCGCCACCGAGACGGCCACGAACACCAGCACCTGGCTCACGGCCCCGAGGCCGAGGCCGGCCACGACGGCGGCTGCGACCGCGCCGACCGCGAACATGCCGAACTCGGGCATGGTCGTGATCACCAGCGGGATTCCGAGCGCCGCCGCGCCTACGAGCCACCACACCCACGCGTCGATGTCCACAAGGTCAATGGTAGGTCCGTGCGGTCGGCGCGGACAGGGCGCGTGCGGGGTCAGGAGAGGGGGAGTCCCTGGGCCGTCCAGCGGTCGCCGACCTGCTCGACGACGAGGGGGAGGCCGAAGCAGAGGGAGAGGTTGCGGGAGGTGAGTTCGAGTTCGACGGGGCCGGCGGCGAGGACCTTGCCCTGACGGATCATCAGGACGTGGGTGAAGCCGGGGGCGATCTCCTCGACGTGGTGCGTGACCATGATCATCGAGGGGGCGATGGGGTCGCGGGCGAGGCGGCCGAGGCGGCGGACGAGGTCCTCGCGACCGCCGAGGTCGAGGCCGGCGGCGGGCTCGTCGAGGAGGAGCAGCTCGGGGTCGGTCATCAGCGCGCGGGCGATGAGGGTCCGCTTGCGCTCGCCCTCGGAGAGGGTGCCGAAGCGGCGGTCGAGGTAGTCCGTCATGCCGAGGCGGTCGAGGAAGGCGCGGGCGCGGATCTCGTCGACGTCCTCGTACTCCTCCTGCCAGCCGGCCGTCATGCCGTAGGCGGCGGTGAGGACGGTCTGGAGAACCGTCTGCCGCTTGGGGAGCTTCTCGGCGAGGGCGATGCCGGCCATGCCGACGCGGGGGCGGAGTTCGAAGACGTCCGTGCCGGGCTTGCCGAGGGTCTCGCCGAGGACGGCGACCGTGCCGGCGCTCGGGAAGAGGTAGGTGGAGGCGAGGTTGAGGAGGGTGGTCTTGCCGGCGCCGTTCGGGCCGAGGATGACCCAGCGTTCGCCTTCCTTGACCGACCAGGAGACCTGGTCCACCAGCGACCGGCCCTCGCGGACCACCGATACGTCCTGAAGCTCCAGAACATCGCTCATGAGCGCGTTGTCTCCCCTTGCAGTGTGGCCGGTCTCGGTTGTCGCGTGCGCCAAGTGGTTCGGCAGCCGCGCGCGGGTGGGCGCGGCCCCTCCGGGAAAATCTACGCCACCGGTCGGACACCCTGTTCCATCGGTCCGGTCCTTGGAGATTCCGTCGGCCCCCGCCCGGGGTTTCCGCGAACGCTCCTTAGGCTGGTGCCATGCTCACGGAACCGCGCGCTGGTCGCCTCGCCGCTTGGGGAAATGCCCTGTTGGCCGGACTCGTTTCTCCGGACGACGCTGTCGTCGCCGTCGTCGGGGACGACGCCGTGCACCGGGTGGAGGGGCTGCCCGGGGAGTCCGGTCCCGTCGGGCTGACGCTCGCGCTCGGGAGGCTCCGGGCGCTCGGTGTGACGGGGCTGCGGGTGGCGCTGCCCGCGCCGGGGCATCCGCTGGGGCTCAGCGGGCCGCCGGAGTTCAACGCGCGGGCGCTGGAGGCCGAGGAGGCGGTGGTCTGTCACGGGGCCGCGCTGGGGCTGGTGCCGGAGGTCTTCGAGGCGGGTCCCGCCGGGGACGTCCACTGTGAGGTCACCTGGCACTGCCTGCCCGTGCGCGAGGCGCCCCCCGCCGACGTGCCGTCCCTCGGCGAGGCGGAGCGCGAGCTCGCGGAGGCCCTGCGGGAAGCCACCGCCGTCCTGTCCCGGCTGGACGTCGCCGGCTCCGGGCCGGTCGCGGAGGCCGCCATCGACGCGTACCGCGCGCGTGCGGAGCGGGGGCGTGAACTGCTGGCTCCCGGGTATCCGCCGCGTGCCGTGCGGGTGCTCGAACTGGCCCAGCGGGTCGGGCTGTTGGTCTCGCTGGCCACGGAGAACGGGCACGGGGGCGCGGTGAGCGCGTCCGAGATGGCGGCCCGGGGTGCGGCGCTGCGTCCGGTGGAGCGGACGGCCCGGCGGGCGTTGGTGGCGGCGTACAACGCGTATGTGGAGGAGCGGGAGCGGGGCGTGCGGTGAGGACACGGCAACGGGGCCCCACCCTGTGGGTGAGGCCCCGTTGCCGTGTTCGAGGCGTGTCAGTCGTTGACGCCCGTGTTGCCGAACGCCGGGTTCAGCAGGCCGACGAGGTTCGCGGTGTTGCCGACGGCGTTGACCGGGACGTGGACCGGGACCTGGGCGGTGTTGCCGGAGCCGACGCCCGGGGACTTCACGGCAGCGCCTTCGGCACCGGCGTCGGCCATGGCCGCACCGGCGGAAGCACCAGCGGCGATACCGGCGACGGTGAGGGCAACAGCGGCCTTCTTGGCGATGTTCATGAGAAGCGTTCCTCCTGCGATTGCGAGACCGACCCGGCCACGGGTCGTGAGCTGTGCAACGCGGGAGTGGTCATGAACGGCACGGGAGGCGGTCACAACTGCGCCCGTTCGGATCATTGAAGCGACGGGACGATCAGCAGACCTGCCGTTTGTAGAACTGCCGTACCGGGAACCGCCGTTCGCCTCCGGCCACTTCAGTGGTTGACGCCGAGGTTCCCGAACGCCGGGTTGAGCAGGCCGATGACGTTGACGCTGTTGCCGACGGCGTTGACCGGGATGTGCACCGGCACCTGGATGACGTTGCCGGAGACGACGCCCGGGGAGTCGTGGGCCTCGCCGAAGGCAGCCGCCCCGGAGCCGTCGGTCGCGGAGGCGAGACCGGCGCCCGCGGCCACCAG
>DATCQX010000515.1:0-7093 GCA_036569285.1 Streptomyces sp. | reverse complement strand
GGGCGGCGTCATCTCCGACCACAAGGGCATCAACCTGCCGGGCGCCGCGGTGAACGTCCCCGCGCTGTCCGACAAGGACATCGAGGACCTGCGGTTCGCGCTGCGCATGGGCTGCGACATGGTCGCGCTGTCCTTCGTCCGCGACGCGAAGGACGTCGCCGACGTCCACCGCGTGATGGACGAGGAGGGGCGCCGCGTCCCCGTCATCGCCAAGGTGGAGAAGCCGCAGGCGGTGGACAACATGGAGGACGTCGTGATGGCGTTCGACGGCGTGATGGTCGCCCGTGGTGACCTCGCCGTCGAGTACCCGCTCGAAAAGGTCCCCATGGTGCAGAAGCGGCTCATCGAGCTGTGTCGGCGCAACGCGAAGCCGGTGATCGTCGCGACCCAGATGATGGAGTCGATGATCACCAACTCCCGCCCGACGCGCGCGGAGGCGTCGGACGTCGCCAACGCGATCCTGGACGGGGCGGACGCGGTGATGCTGTCGGCGGAGTCCTCCGTCGGCGCGTACCCGATCGAGACGGTCAAGACGATGTCGAAGATCGTCACGGCGGCCGAGCAGGAGCTGCTCTCCAAGGGCCTGCAGCCTCTCGTCCCCGGCAAGAAGCCGCGCACGCAGGGCGGTTCCGTCGCCCGTGCGGCCTGTGAGATCGCCGACTTCCTCGGGGGCCGTGGCCTCGTCGCCTTCACGCAGTCCGGCGACACCGCCCGCCGCCTCTCGCGCTATCGCGCCCAGCAGCCGATCATCGCCTTCACCACCGACGAGAACACCCGCAACCAGCTCACCCTGAGCTGGGGCGTGGAATCCCACGTCGTCCCCTTCGTCAACTCCACCGACGAAATGGTCGAGATGGTCGACCAGGAAATCGCCAAGATCAACCGCTTCACCCCCGGCGACACCGTCATCATCACCGCCGGCTCCCCTCCCGGCGTCCCCGGCACCACCAACATGCTCCGCGTCCACCACATCGCGGGCACACCGACGGACTGACGTCCGCCGCTGAACAACCTTGAGGGCGCCCCCTGTTCGACAGGAGGCGCCCTCGGCCGTCCACAGCCCGGACCGCCCCCGATGATCATGAGCGTGACAAAGAGTGATGGCCCGGCTCCCCCGATGAAATGCGAGGAGACCCGGGCCATCACTCGTGTGCGGCTCCCGGAGAGGTTCGGGGGGTCAGGTGATCGACTGCGACATTCCGGGGATGTGCAGTGTCCCGCCGAACTGGCCGGCCTGGACGACCTTGACGTTGCTGAAGTAGATCAGGGGAATGTTCAGCGGCGGAGGGCTCTTGGGGCTGAAGGTGACCGGGATCAGGCCGAGGAGGTTGCCCGAGATGCTCTCGGTGTACATGATCGTCTTGCCGCCGGTGATGGTGGACTTGGAGCCCTTGGCACCCTTGACGTGATAGGTCTTGCCGGCCTGCTTGTCGATCACCGTCTGGTGCAGGTCGTCGATGTCGGTCCCGCCGGAGATGACGTACTTCAGCACCTCCTTGACGCTGCCGTTGGCGGTCTTGACCTTGACGATGCCCTGGTAGTCGGCGCCCTTGAGGGTGAGTCCGCTGGCGTTGAGGTACCAGGGGTCGTCCGGCAGGCGCATCTTGTTGTCGATGCCGCTCTCGGCGTCCGTGGCGGCGTCCGGGCAGTCGTCCACGTCCGTGCTCGCACTGGGCGAGGGGCTCGGGGAGGCGTCGGCCTTCTTGTCGCCGTCGTCCGAGTCCGAAGGGGACGACTCACTCGCGGACGGCGAGGGGGACGGGGGCGCCGTCGCGGACGCTGCCGGGGACTCCTTCTTGGTGTCCTCGGCGGTGTCGGCGGCCTTCTTCCCGGTCGTCCCCTTCTCCGCCGCCGCGTCCGGCGAGGCGGACGGCGTGGCCGACGGGCTCGCGGACGGCGTCTCGCCGCCGCCCCCGGTGAACACGTCCTTCAACGTGTCACCTATGACCTCCAGCAGCCCCTTCGATTCTTCGGAGGCAGAGGCGGAAGCGGACGGCGAAGGGCTCGGCGAGGCCGCAGCGTCCCCACCGGGCCCCTCCGTCTTGCCGTCGGAGGCGGACGGGGAAGGCGAGGGCGTGACCGCCTTGTCGCCGTCGCCCTTGTCCTCGGACCCCTGCCCGGCGGAGCTCTTGTCGTCGGAACCTGAATCCGACGCGGAGCCGCTCTTCCCGGTGTCCTTCTTCTCGTCGCCCGAAGCCGACGACTCACTCGCGGACGGCGACGGCGACGCGGTCGGCTCTTCCTTCGCCATCGCCTCGACGCACGCCTGGTACTCCTCGGCCGTCAGACTCTTCGAGACCGGCTGCTGCCCCTCGGCGCGCGCGAGCGTCGTCGTGAGCCCCATCCCCACGAGGACCGTCGGCATCGCGGCCAGGGCTATCGCCTTGCCCGCCGGCATGTGGAGCCGCGCGAGCAGCGGCTTCTTGGGCGCCGCGTGACGCGGTCCGGTTCTCTCCCGGGACGTGTCGGCGTCCAACCCGTGCGTGCCCTCCTCAGTCGGCACTACGCCTCCCGTTCGCCCCGTTGGCCGGGCTCGTTCCTGACAGGTCCGTCGGCTCGTCGGCCACAGCCTCGGCCTGACGCGGCACCTCCACCGCGGCCTGAAGCGTCTCCTCGACGGCCGGTGCGCTCTCCTGCGCCGCCATCCCCTCGGGTGCCTTCCCGGCCGTCTCCTCGACGGGCTTGCCCGGCGCCCATGACACGGCCATCGCCCCGCCGAACAACGCGAGGAGGAAGCCCACGACGAAGCCGCCGAAGTTCGACACCGGGAGGGAGACCAGGGCCAGCAGGATCGCCGCGACGCCCGCGAAGGTGCGGATGTGCTGCTGGAACCAGAGGCTGATCCCCAGGGTGATGAGCAGCACTCCGATGATCAGGGAGCCGGCGCCCGCGGTGGTGGCCATCGCGAATGTCAGGTGACCGATCTGCACGTGCGCGTACGGGAAGTACATGATCGGAAAGCCACTGAGCATGACATAGAGACCGGCCCAGAACGGCCTGGTGCCCCGCCAGTTCCTGAACCGCGACCTCCCTCGGGCGAACAGGCCGGGGTCGGCAGAGATGGCGCTCATGGAAAACAGCTCCCTGGTGCGGCTTTGCTGTAGTGAAAGTGGTGTCGCGGTTGCGAGGGGAGTGTGTACGTCGGCCGGATAGGGGGAACGGGCGGGAGAGCCCGAAGGCACCCCCGCCCGTAACCTCGTGCCTAGTAGCACTCCTTGCCGTTGATCGCAAGCTTCATCTGCAGGTGGGGCAGCGTGAAGGTACCGGCGGTGGTCGCCCACGCCGTCTGCTGCACGCCCGTCAACGTGGCCTTCTTGGCCTGCTGGGCGAAGCCGTACGGGTTGGCCTGCTCCTTGCCGCCCTTCATTCCGGCGCCCTTGCCACCCTTGTCAGGGTTGCCGGTGTCACCGGCGGCGACGCCGATGTCGATGTCCTCGAAGGTCGCACCGGCTTTGTCGCCCTTGGTCTCCAGGTCGGCGATGTCGATGTACAGGTTGTCAGCAGAAACCTGCTGCTGCTTGTCATCGCTGTCACCGGCCTTGAGCGTCAGGGTGACCGACCCGAGGAGCGGGATGTTCGGGGTCACGACCGACTGGCACAGGTTCTTGATCGTCGCCGACTTGAACGACGAGACCGCCACCGGGTGGCCGGTCTTCTCACCGGAGAGGGTGTATCCCGTGTCGACTGCGCCGTACTGGGTGAAGCCGTAGCCCTCCAGCTGGTCAGCCGTCACCTTGAACGACTGCCCCGAAACACTGAACGACGCCGCGAGCGCGCCCTGTGCGAGGGCAACGCCTATACACGCCGTGGCGGCGACGCTGGGCACCATCACCACAGCGAACCGCTTCCATCTGGTCCCGCCACGCACCTGGGACTCCATCATTTCCTCCTTCTCGGACGTACATCGCCTGCCCCGGCCCGCCGTGTGAACGGCGGGGTTGCCTGGGAGGGATGGGAGAAGTGCTACGTCCTCGGGAAGGGGAACGCCTGTGCTCGGAAGCGCGAACCGCGCCTGAAATCACCGGCGATCACCCCCGAGCGACTACCACTGGCCGTGCCTGACACGCATCACGCACAACCTTGCCGGACAGGCTCCGCCCTCGGGCGAAGACCCCCCTGCCCTGAAGAGCCGCCGACGACGCCGTCGGCTCTGCCCGGTGGGGACCCATCAGGCCCGTCGACCCGACCGGGTGCCGGGGAACGGGGAATGGACCGAGCGACGCCGATCGTGGTGCATTCTCGCCGCCCGCACAAGGGGCTTCGTTACCGGCTAGTAACGGCCGGATAACCGTCCGACGACCCACAGGTCTCGACCGGCGACCGAGCGCGACATCCCTGCCCAGGACAAATCACTTGACAGTGGGACAGAACCCGGCAGACCAACAGCCCCGACTTACTGGAAGTAACAGCGGCCACGTTTACCAAGATTTGGCAAAGCGTGGCCGCAAAAGCGCTCAGCCGACCTGACTTTCACACCGGTACCGAGGTACCGGTAGGTTTAACGACAGGTCAGAACAGCGCGCGGGCCAACGCGCGCCGCGCCGCCGCGACCCGGGGGTCGTCCGGCCCGATCACCTCGAACAGCTCCAGCAACCGCACCCGCACCGCGTCCCGGTCGTCCCCGGCCGTACTGCGGACCGTGTCGATCAGCCGCCCGAACGCGTCCTCGACATGACCGCCGACCAGATCCAGATCCGCGGCGGCGAGTTGGGCCGCGGCGTCACCGGGCTTCTCCGCGGCGTCCCGGCGGACGGCCTGCGGGTCCAGGCCCTGCACCCGCTGGAGCAGCTCGGCCTGCGCGAGGCCCAGCTTGGCCTCCTCGTTGCCCGGGGCCTCGGCGAGAACGTTCTTGTACGCCTGCACCGCACCGCCCATGTCCCCGGCGTCCAGCGCCTCCGCGGCGGCGGCCAGCAGCGCGTCGTACGGGCCCGCCGGGACCTGCGCGGGGGCCGCCGGAGCCGCGCCGGGCTCCGCGTCCGGGTCGACCGTCAGGCCCGTGATGCCGAAGCGCTCCTCGGCGACCTGCACGAGCTGGTCGAGGGTCTGGCGGATCTGCGCCTCGGGGGCCGCGCCCTGGAAGAGCGGCAGCGCCTGTCCGGCCACCACCGCGAACACCGCCGGGATGCCCTGGACGCCGAACTGCTGCATCAGCATCTGGTTGGCGTCGACATCGATCTTGGCGAGCAGGATCCGGCCGCCGTACTCGACGGCGAGCCGCTCAAGGACCGGGCTGAGCTGCTTGCAGGGCTGGCACCACTCGGCCCAGAAGTCGATGACGACGGCCACCTCGGCCGACCGCTGGAGGACCTGCGTCTCGAACCCGGCCTCGTCGACGTCGATCACGAGGTCGGCCGGGGAGATCGCCCCCGTGCCGCCCTGGCGGGCCGCTTCCGCGCGCGCCTGCTCCGCCTTCGCCTTGGCCTCCTGGGCCGCCTTCACCGCGGCGAGGTCGACGACTCCGCTCATGGACATGTTCCGTGGCTGCATGCGTCTATCCTCCCCCGATCCCGCGCGTCCGCGAACAGCGGTCCCGCAACCCCCGACGGCCCGGGCCCGAACCCCGAGCTTTCGCTACGACCCGTAGCGTAATGCCTGCCCTGGGTCCCCGGGGAGTCCTTCCCGGTGATCTCCCTCACGACTCCACCATCTTCACGCCGGTCACTCACACCGCTCCACCGAATAAACGCCAGGTGTGGATGTCGTCCCCGTGACGGCGTTTATGGTCTTCCGATGCAGAGCCGCAGCCCCGCCCCTCCCCCGGGCCGACCCGGACGTCCCCGCAGCGCCGCCACGGACACCGCGATCCTGGCCGCGACGCGGGAGGCGCTGGTGGAGCTGGGGTGGTCGAAGCTGAGCATGGGGGACGTCGCGAGCCGCGCGGGCGTCGCGAAGACGACCCTGTACCGCCGCTGGACCGGCAAGAACGAACTCGTGGTGGACGCCGTCGCCGAACTCTTCGACGAACTCCGGCTGCCGGACCGGGGCAGCCTCACCGCGGACATCGAGGGCGTCGTCCTCCAGTTCGCGGCGATCCTCGCGCTCCCGGAGGCCCGCAGCGGGCTGATGGCCGTCGTCTCCGAGTCCACCCGGGACGACGCGCTGCGCGAACGCATCCGCGACTCCATCGTCGACCGGCAAAAGCGCCTCGTCCTGGAGGGCCGCTCCCGCGCGGAGGCGCGCGGCGAACTCCCCCCGCAGGCCGACCCCGCCGAGTCCGCCCGCACGGTCGACCTCATCTTCGACGTCGTCGCGGGCGCGGTCGTCCACCGGACGCTGGTCAGCGCGGAACCGGCGGACGAGGAGTGGGTGCGGACGTTCACCCGGCTGCTGCTGGGGGGCCTGCCGGCGGCGGGGGGAGCGTAGGGGTCACGCCTCCACGGTCAGGGGTCACGCCTTCGCGGTGACGGGGGCCTCGTCGGTGAACTGGGACTCCAGCTCGTGGCTGACCTTGCGCTCGACGAAAAAGGCCGCGGTGGGAATGGTGCCCGCGAGCAGCACCCACAGCTGCTTCTTGACCGGCCACTTCGCCTTGGAGCCCAGGTCGAAGGCGAAGACCAGGTAGACGATGTACAGCCAGCCGTGCGCGATCCCGACGACCGACGTGAAGCCGTCGGCGCCGTCCATGTCGAGCAGGTACTTGCCGATCACACCGAGGGTCAGCAGGACCAGCAGGACACCGGTGACGTAGGCCATGACGCGGTACCGGGTCAGCACACTTTTTTTCATGCAGTCGAGCGTAACCAGCCCGGCGGGCCGATCTTGCCCCGGGTCACTCCTCTTCGAAGTCCCCCGAAGCCACCCGCAGCGGCCTCAGCATCGCGAAGATCTCCGCGCACTCCTCCTCGTCGTACACGCCGAGGCCGAAGTCCATGGCCATGAGGTCGCGGGTGGCGGCCTCGACGACCTCGCGGCCCTTGGTGGTGATGGAGGCGAGGGTGCCGCGGCCGTCGTTGGGGTTGGGGCGCTTGGCGACGAGGCCGGAGCGGACGAGGCGGTCGACGGTGTTGGTGACCGAGGTCGGGTGGACCATCAGCCGCTCACCGATCTTCGACATCGTCAGCTCGCCGGCCTTGGAGAAGTTCAGCAGGACGAG
>DATCQX010000514.1:0-4069 GCA_036569285.1 Streptomyces sp. | reverse complement strand
CCTACCGGTTCGCCACCGCCTGCTTGATCAGCGTCTTCCCGAAGTCCCACATCAGCCCGCCCCCGCTGTGCGCGTCGTCCATGACGTCGGTGAACGCCTCCACGAACCGCTCCACGTCGGCCTCGTCGAGGACGAGCGGCGGGATCAGCTTGATGACCTCCAAGTGGTCCCCGGAGACCTGCGTGAGGATGCGGTGGCGCTGGAGCAGGGGGACGACGACCATCTGCGCGAAAAGCCCCTTGCGGGCGGCCTGGAGCATCGCCCAGCGGCTGCGCAGTTTCAGGGAGGACGGTTTCCCGAACTCGATGCCGATCATCAGCCCCCGCCCGCGCACGTCGGCGAGCAGCTCGTACGTGCCGATCAGCGCGGTGAGCCGGGACTTGAGCAGGTCACCGACGCGGCGGACGTGGGCGACGGTCTGCTCGTTCTCCATGACGCTCAGCACGGCGAGCCCGACGGCCATGGCCTGCGCGTTGGACCCGAAGCTCGCGGAGTGCACGAGGACGCGGTCCATGGACGAGTAGACCTTCTTGAAGATCCAGTCCTTGCCGAGCGTCGCCCCCACGGGGACGTACCCGCCGGAGAGCGCCTTGGCGACGCACACCAGGTCGGGTTCGACGCCGTCCTCGTGCTGGTAGGCGTAGAAGTCCCCGGTCCGCCCGAGGCCCGTCTGCACCTCGTCGGCGATGAGCAACGCCTTGTGTTTGCGCAGGAGTTCCTGCGCGGCCCGCAGATATCCGGGCGGCGCCTCGTGGACTCCCTTGCCCTGGATGGGCTCGACGATCAGCGCGGCGACATCTCCCTTGCGCAGCTCACGGGCCAGCGCGTCGAGGTCGCCGAGCGGGATCGCCGTGTCGGGCAGCAGGGGTGCGAAGCCGTCCCGGAAGCCGTCCTCGCCGTTGACGGAGAGGGCACCGGTGGTGAGGCCGTGGAAGGCGTGCTCGCAGTACAGGACGCGGGGCCTGCCGGTGGCGTACCGGGCGAACTTCAGGGCCGTCTCGACCGCTTCGGTGCCGCTGTTGCCGAAGAAGACGCGGTCCAGGTGCGGGCTGTGCGCGAGGAGCCGCTCGGCGAGCAGGCCGGGCAGGGGCTGGCAGTCGAAGCGGGTGAGGTCCGCGAGGTTCAGGTCCAGGACGTCGTGCAACGCCCTCCGGATCACGGGGTGGTGGCGGCCGAGCGCCATCACCCCGAACCCGGCGAGCATGTCGAGGTGGTCGTGGCCGTCGGCGTCCCAGAAGTGGGCGCCCTCGGCCCGCTCATACACCTTGTCGAAGCCGATCGTCCGCAGCATGCGCGGCAGTTGGGGGTTGAGGTACTTGTCGTGCAGCTCGTAGCGCTCGGCGCCACGCGCGGCGAGGAGGGCGCCGAGGTCGAACTCCGTGCTCATTCCATCTCCTTGACTGCGACATCCGGGACGGCGACACCCGAGGCCGCGGCTTCCGAACCCGCGACGGCCCCGCCCTCACCGCTCCCGACACCCCAACCCCCCTGCCCGGCCGTGCCCTTGACCGCCAGGCTCCCCCCGATCCGCCCCGCGATCTCCACCGGCGTCAGCCCGATGTCCGCGAGCACCTCCCCGCGCTTGGCGTGCGGCAGGAACTGCTCGGGAATGCCGAACCGCCGTACCGGCACGTCGACTTCGGCGTCCGAGAGGGCCAGGGCGACAGCCGAACCCACTCCGCCGGACCGGGAGTTGTCCTCGACGACGGCGACGAGCCGGTGCCGCGCGGCGAGGCCGGGCAGCTCGGGGTCGACGGGCTTGACCCAACGCGGGTCCACGACCGTGCAGTCGATCCCGCGCGCCGCGAGCAGCTCGGCGGCCTGGAGGCAGACCGGCGCCATGACCCCGACGGCCACGAGCAGGACGTCCGCCCCCGCGCGCAGGACGTCCATGCCGCCGACCCGGTCGACGGCGGGGATGTCAGGACCGACCGACTCCTTGGGGAACCGGATCAGCGTCGGCGCGTCGTCCACGGCGACCGACTCCCGCAGCTGGAGGCGGAGTTGCTCGGCGTCGCGCGGGGCGGCGATGCGCAGGCCGGGGACGACCTGGAGGATCGACAGGTCCCACATCCCGTTGTGGGAGGCCCCGTCGGGGCCGGTGACGCCGGCCCGGTCGAGGACGAAGGTGACGCCGCAGCGGTGCAGGGCGACGTCCATGAGGAGCTGGTCGAAGGCCCGGTTGAGGAAGGTCGCGTAGACGGCGACGACGGGGTGCAGGCCGCCGGTCGCGAGGCCGGCCGCGCTGACCGCCGCGTGCTGCTCGGCGATGCCGACGTCCCAGACCCGGCCCGGGAAGCGGGCCGCGAACGGGCCGAGGCCGACGGGGTGCAGCATCGCGGCGGTGATCGCGACGACGTCGTCCCGCTCCTGGCCGATGCGGAGCATCTCCTCGCCGAACACCGACGTCCAGGAGGGCCCGCCCGAGGGGGCCAGCGGCTCGCAGGTGCGGGGGTCCATCGCGCCGACGGCGTGGAAGTGGTCCTCCTCGTGCGCGAGGGCGGGCTCGTAGCCGCGGCCCTTCTCGGTGAGGCAGTGCACGAGGACGGGGCCGTGGAAACGTTTCGCGCGGCGCAGCGCGGACTCGACGACCTTGATGTCGTGGCCGTCGATGGGGCCGACGTACTTCAGGCCGAGGTCCTCGAAGAGGCCCTGCGGCGCGAACGCGTCCTTGAAGCCCTTCTTGGCCCCGTGCAGCGCCTCGTACACCGTGCGGCCGACGACGGGCGTGCGCTGGAGGACGTCCTTGCCCCAGGCGAGGACCCGCTCGTAGGAGTCGGTGGTCCGCAGGGTCGCGAGGTGGTTGGCGAGGCCGCCGATGGTGGGCGCGTAGGAGCGCTCGTTGTCGTTGACGACGACGATCAGCGGCCGGTTCTTCGCGGCGGCGATGTTGTTGAGCGCCTCCCACGCCATGCCGCCGGTCAGCGCGCCGTCCCCGGTCACGGCGACGACGTGGCCCTTCTCGCCCTGCACGTCCCGCGCCTTGGCGAGGCCGTCGGCCCAGCCGAGGACGGTGGAGGCGTGGCTGTTCTCGATGACGTCGTGCTCGGACTCCTCGCGGGAGGGGTAGCCGGAGAGGCCGCCCTTGCCGCGCAGCTTCGAGAAATCCTGACGGCCCGTCAGAAGCTTGTGGACGTAGGACTGGTGGCCCGTGTCCCACAGGATGCGGTCCACCGGCGACTCGAACACGCGGTGCAGGGCGATCGTCAGCTCCACCACGCCCAGGTTGGGTCCGAGGTGGCCGCCGGTCCTGGCGACCGCGTGCACCAGGAACTCCCTGATCTCCTCGGCCAGTTGGTGGAGCTGCGGCTCGTTCAGCGCCCGCAGGTCGCGCGGTTGTCGGATGCTCTCCAGGATGCTCACGCCAAGTCCCCCTTCGTTCCCGGCTGTTCAGCTCACGGTGACGGCCGGCTCCCCCGCCGGGACGCCGTCCCTCTCCATCTGCGCGGCGATCTTCATCGCCTCCTCGATCAGGGTCTCGACGATCTTCGACTCGGGGACGGTCTTGACGACCTCGCCCCTGACGAAAATCTGCCCCTTGCCGTTGCCGGAGGCGACCCCGAGATCCGCCTCGCGCGCCTCGCCGGGCCCATTCACGACACAGCCCATGACGGCGACCCGCAGCGGCACCTCCATGCCGTCGAGACCGGCCGTGACCTCGTCGGCGAGCTTGTAGACGTCGACCTGGGCGCGCCCGCAGGACGGACAGGACACGATCTCCAGCCGCCGCTGCCGCAGGTTCAGCGACTCCAGGATCTGGATACCGACCTTGATCTCCTCCGCGGGCGGCGCGGACAGCGAGACGCGGATGGTGTCCCCGATGCCCTGCGCGAGCAACGCCCCGAAGGCGACGGCCGACTTGATCGTCCCCTGGAACGCGGGCCCCGCCTCCGTCACCCCCAGGTGCAGCGGATACTCGCACTGCTCGGCGAGCTGCCGATACGCCTCGATCATGACGACGGGGTCGTTGTGCTTGACGGAGATCTTGATGTCCCGGAAGTCGTGCTCCTCGAACAGCGACGCCTCCCACAGCGCCGACTCGACGAGCGCCTCGGGCGTGGCCTTCCCG
>DATCQX010000513.1:0-2217 GCA_036569285.1 Streptomyces sp. | reverse complement strand
CCGGCCTCTCCGACGACCTCTATGTCGTCCTGGACCTCCAGGAACGTGCGCAGGCCCCGGCGGACGACCTGGTGGTCGTCGACGAGCAGCACCCTGATCGGCTCAGCCACCGGGGACCTCCATCTCGATGACGGTGCCCTGGCCGGGCTCCGATGTCACTGTCAGGCGCCCGCCGACGCCGCCGGCGCGGTCCCGCATGGAGACGAGGCCGAGGTGGCGCCCCGCGCGGCGGACGATCGCGGGGTCGAAGCCCTTGCCGTCGTCGCTGACGCGCAGGACGGCGCCGGCGGCGAGCTTCTCCAGGGTGACGTCCACATGGGCGGCCCCGGAGTGGCGCAGGGCGTTGTGGAGGGCCTCCTGGGCGACGCGCAGCAGGGCCTCCTCCTGGGCGGCGGGCAGGGCGCGGACGCCGCGTGCGGTGAAGGCGACGCGGGCGGTGTGGGCGCGGTCGAGGACCTGGATCTGGGTGCGCAGGGTGGCGACGAGGCCGTCCTCGTCGAGCGCCGCGGGGCGGAGTTCGACGACGGCTGCGCGCAGTTCGTCGGCGGCTTCGGCGGCGAGGGCGGCGACCTGGTGCAGTTCGCCCTTGGCGCGGGAGGGGTCGCGGTCGACGAGGGCGGCGGCGGCCTGGGCGGTGAGGCGCAGGGAGAACAGTTTCTGGCTCACCGCGTCGTGCAGTTCGTGGGCCAGGCGGGAGCGTTCCTCGGCGATGGTCAGCTCGCGGCTGCGTTCGTAGAGGCGGGCGTTGGTGAGGGCGATCGCGGCGTGCTGGGCGAGGATCTCCAGGAGGTCCATGTCGGCCTCGGTGAAGCCGCACTCGCCGGTGGGCTTGGGGCAGCTCTTGTCGGCCAGGAAGAGGATGCCGACGACGTCGTCGCCGTTGTGGATGGGCAGGCCCAGGAAGTCGGACATCTCGGGGTGGGTGTCCGGCCAGCCCTCGAAGCGGGGGTCCTTACGGACGTCGGCGAGGCGCTCGGGCCTGGCCTCCTTGAGCATGGCCGCGAGGATGCCGTGCTGGCGCGGGAGCGGGCCGATGGCCTTCCACTCCTCGTCGCTCACGCCGTCCACGACGAACTGGGCGAAGCCGCCGTGGTCGTCCGGCACGCCCAGGGCCGCGTAGCGGGCGCCGAGCAGCTCCCGGGCGGAGGCGACGATCGTCTTGAGGACGTCGCGCACCTCCAGGTGCCTGCTCATCGCCAGGAGTGCGGCGCTCACCGCCGCCAGCCCTGACCTGGGACTTTGACTCATGGCCTCACGGTACCGGCGGGGTGTGACAGCGAGGATCGGGCGGTGGTCCTAGGGCGAGGCCTAGGACGCGTCACGGTTCGCATTGCTTCAGCAACCATCTGTGAGACTTCGATGCGTCCCATGTGAGCCCGCACATAGGACCCATATCACCTACGAGGGTGAATAGGAGATAAACAGGAGGGGTGTGAACGGGGACGACTGGGCGCTATGGGGTGATTTGACCTAGGTGGATCTACTAGCCGGGATCGTAGGTCACATCTTTGCCCGGACATTTTGCGGCCGCTAAGAATGGCTCTCGTCGCTCAGCGCCACGTCCGCCCATGGACATTCCGAGCGACCTCCCCGCACTTCGAGAGGTCACCCGCCATGCCCAAGAACACGCACAAGATCGCGATAGCCGGTGCCGTCACCCTCGGTGCCGCCGCTCTCGCCTTCTCGGTCGTGCCGGCCGACGCGCAGACCACCACGAGCGAAGCGGCTCTCCCGGCGAACGTCACCTACCGGACGGACGTCAAGACGGACGTGACGGACAAGTTCTCCCTGACCGGCGCGAAGATCGAGGCCATCGCCGCGCAGAAGAAGGCGCAGGCCGACGCGGTCGCCGCCAAGAAGGCCGCCGAGGCCAAGGCCGCCGCCGCGAAGAAGGCCGCCGCCGACCGCGCCGCCGAGCAGGCCGCGAACCGCTCCGCGAAGCGCGCCGAGATCAAGCAGGCCGCCGTCAAGACGTACCCGGACACCCTGGACGGCTGGATCCGCAACGCCCTCGACATCATGGAGAACAAGGGCATCCCGGGCTCCTACAACGGGCTGTACCGCAACATCATCCGCGAGTCCTCCGGCAACCCCTGGGCGATCAACAACTGGGACAGCAACGCGGCGATGGGCATCCCGTCCAAGGGCCTGCTCCAGGTCATCCAGCCGACGTTCAACGCGTACCACGTCTCCGGGACCTCGCGGAACATCTACGAC
>DATCQX010000512.1:0-41874 GCA_036569285.1 Streptomyces sp. | reverse complement strand
GGGCGACACCGTTCTCGTGTCGACCCTGCTCGGCAAGCTGGTCGAGGCGGGCGTCGCGCTCGCCGCCACCTCCAACACGCTGCCCGGCAAGCTCGGCGAGGGCCGGTTCGCGGCGGCGGACTTCCTGCGCGAGATCCAGGGTCTGTCGGCGCACTTCCGCGCGCTGCGCATCGACGGCGAGGACTACCGCCACCGCGGCCTGCCGGACGCGCCGGCGCCGTACGCGGACGAGGTCGTGACGAAGGCGGCGTACGCCACCGAGGGTGCGTCCCTGGACGACTTCCCGGCGCTGCTCGACCATCTCGCGAAGGTCCACCCGAGCCGCTACGGCGCGCTCACGGACGGCGTCCGGGCGGTCTGCCTGACGGACGTCGGCCCGGTCCCGGACCAGTCGACGGCCCTGCGCCTGGTGGTCCTCGCGGACCGGCTGTACGACCGTGAGGTGCCCGTTCTCGCCTCGGGGCTGCCGTTCGACCGGCTGTTCAGCGAGGAGATGCTGAACGGGGGCTACCGCAAGAAGTACTTCCGCGCGATCTCCCGGCTCACCGCGCTGGCCCGCGACGCGCAGCGGCTCACCGAGATCTGATCCACAGTCACCCCACCCCTGTCAAGGGTGGGTTCCGGACACCCACACCCCTCTTTTGAGGCGGTCTCCCGCTCGAAACGCGGAGTTAACCCTGCAAAGCTCTTTGCAGGGTTAACGTGTTTCTTGACCAGTCGTTGACCAGTCATTGGGACGGTCTAGAGACGTGGAAACCCGGAGGGGGGTCACATGTTGCGAGGCAGGACGGCCCGTACAGGCATCGCGCTCGTCGCCGCGTTCCTTCTCGTTCTCCCCTTCTTCACCACGACCTCACCATTCGCACACGCGCACACGGCCCGTCACACACAGGCCAAAGCTCAGCCCGGAACCCGACCCCTGGGCATCGCGCTGCGCGACATAAAGGCCACGTCCCGTGACTGCGACCGGTCCGGGGGTCCTACGGATCCGCTGCGCAGCGGACGACACCGCGCCACCCTGACCGCCGACTCGGCCCCCTCGGAGCCCGAGCGCGGCCTGCTGGCGCACGATCCCGCGGCCACGCACCCGGCCACAGCGCCCGGTGCGAACCGCCACCGCCCGCCGAGATCCTCGGCGAGCCACTCTCCGGCGGCACTTCAGGTCTTCCGCTGCTGAGAGAGCAGGCAGAACAGAGCGCAGTTCCCCCACCCTGTCCTGCACGTCCGACGCGCCCCCACGCGCGCCAGGAGGAATCAACAGAACATGCAGCCCCTCATCGACAACGCCCGTACGTTCGGACAGCGCCCTGAGGAGTTCGCCAAGCTCGCAGAAGGCCAGTCCCCTCAGGTCCTCTTCATCACCTGTTCCGACTCGCGGGTCGTCCCCGCGCTGATCACGGGCGCCCGTCCCGGCCAGCTCTTCGAGCTGCGCACCGCGGGCAACATCGTCCCCCCGTACGGCACCGGCACGCCCTCCGGGGAGGCCGCGACCATCGAGTACGCCGTGGAGGTCCTCGGCGTCCGGGACATCGTCGTGTGCGGTCACTCGCACTGCGGCGCGGTCGGCGCCCTCGTCCGCGGTGACGACCTGGACGCCGTACCGGCCGTCCGCGACTGGCTGGCGCACGCCGCCGACGAGCCGTCGTCCGAGAACCCCGCGGATCCGACGGTCGCCGGGGCCGTCCAGAGTCACGTCCTCGCGCAGTTGCTGCGCCTGCGGTCCTACCCGTGCGTCGAGAAGCGGCTGGCCGACGGCCGGCTGCGGGTGCGCGGCTGGTACTACGAGGTGCACACCGGCGCCGTGCAGGAGCACGACGTCGCCACCGACCGCTTCCAGGCTCTGTGAGCGGCCCGATGAACAACACACGCATATCCCGCTTCCCGCACCTCAAGGCCGACTTCGCGGCCTCCCTGGTGGTCTTCCTGGTCGCGCTCCCGCTCTGCGTGGGCGTGGCCGTGGCCTCCGGGGTGCCGGCCGAACTCGGACTGGTCACCGGCATCGTCGGCGGGATCGTCACCGGACTCATGCGGGGCTCCAGCCTCCAGGTGTCCGGGCCCGCCGCGGGCCTGACCGTCCTCGTCTTCGAGGCGGTGCGGGAGTTCGGCCTCCCCGCCCTCGGGGTGATCGTCCTCGTCTCGGGCGTCCTCCAGATCACCATGGGCGTCCTGAAACTGGGGCGCTACTTCCGGGCGATCTCGGTGTCCGTCGTCGAGGGCATGCTGGCCGGTATCGGTCTCGTGCTGATCGCCGGGCAGCTGTATTCGCTCATCGGTACGAAGGCCCCCGCGTCGGGGCTCGACAAGATCGCCGGACTGCCCGGGGCGTTCGTGGACGCGGCGGGTTCCACCGCCGCGCTGTCCTCGCTGGCACTCGGCGCGGGCACCATCGCCGTCCTCGTGCTGTGGAAGCGGATGCCGGCCAAGGTCCGTACGGTGCCGGGTCCGCTCGCCGCCGTCGGGCTCGCGACCGCCGCCGCCCTGGTGTTCGACCTGCCGGTCGCCACCGTCGAGGTCAAGGGGCTGCTGGACGCCGTCCAGCCGCCTCCCCTCAGCGCCTTCGGGGAACTCGGCAGCGTCGGGCTCCTCGGCACGGTCGTCGCGTTCACCCTGATCGCGTCCGCCGAGTCCCTGTTCAGCGCGGCGGCCGTGGACCGGCTGCACGACGGTCCGCGCACCGAGTACGACAAGGAGCTGGTGGCGCAGGGGGCGGGCAACGCGATCTGCGGGGCGCTCGGGGCCCTGCCGATGACCGCGGTGATCGTCCGCAGCGCGGCCAACGTCCAGGCGGGCGCCCGCACGAAGGCGTCCCGCGTCCTGCACGGCGTCTGGCTCCTCCTCTTCGCCGCCCTGTTCCCCGACCTCCTCGCCTACATCCCCATCCCCGCCCTCGCCGGCATCCTCGTCCACTCCGGCGCCAAGCTCGTCCCTCTCCGCGCGATCGCCTCCCTCTGGCGCGAACACCGCGGCGAGGCCCTCATCCTCATGACGACGGCCGTCTCCATCGTCGCCGTCAGCATGTTCGAGGGTGTCCTCATCGGTCTGGCGCTGGCGGTGGTCAAGACGGCCTGGGAGGCGTCCCACATCAAGCTGGAGGTGGTGGACAAGGGCGCGGGCCCCGTCCAGGCGTACCTCTCGGGCAACGCGACGTTCCTGAGGCTCCCGAAGATCCTCGACTCCCTGGAGTCGCTCCCGCAGGACCGCCCCGTGGAACTGAACCTGTCGGGCCTCCACCACCTCGACCACGCCTGCCGCACAGCCCTGGAGAACTGGGCGGAGAGGCACAGCGAGGTGGGGACGGAACCGGTGAAGGTGACGGCCGGGTGAGCTAGGGGCGCGGAGCTGTATTGACTTACGGCTCCGCCGCCCGGGCGCCATCTTTCCGAGGGTGCGGGAACGGGGTTGTGCTGGACAACGCAGGGAACCTGCATGCCCTAGGGGCGCGGGGCTGCATCTATCAGCGGCTCCGCCGCGGGGCGCGACCAGCCACACCGAACCCGCACCCTCCAACGGCGAACACCCGGCACCCCCTGCGGAGCACCCCGCACGCCTTGTTCCCCTCTTTCGATCATCCTGATAGACACAGCGAGGCAACCCCCTGTCCGCCAACAGGAAGGTCCCCGCATGTCCACAACTCGCCGCCAACTCCTCCGCACCAGCGCCGCAGGCATCCTCTTCACCGGCGCCCTGACGGACCTCTTCGCCGGCACAGCCCTGGCCGACCCCATCGGCCACCACGGCTACGGCCCCCTGATCCCCGACCCGGCCGGCCTCCTCGACCTCCCCGAAGGCTTCCGCTACCGCGTCCTCTCCAGAGAGGGCGACCAACTCCGCTCGGCCGAAGGCACAGTCCCGTCGAACCACGACGGCATGGCAGCCCTCCCCGGCAGAGGCGGACGGGTCCACCTGGTCCGCAACCACGAGAACAGGGTGACGGCACAACACCCGGTCCCCACGGTGGAGGGCCTGACGTACGACCCCGAGGGCAAGGGCGGCTGCACAGCCCTCACCCTCTCCCCGCACGGAGACGTCCTCACGGAACGCGTGGCCATCGCCGGCACAGCGGTGAACTGCGCGGGCGGCCCCACCCCGTGGAACACCTGGCTCACCTGCGAGGAGACAGAGGACAAGGCCGGCACGAACGGCTACACGAAGGACCACGGCTACGTCTTCGAGGTCGACCCGGCGAACCCGCACCGCACCGGCGCCCACCCCCTCACCGCCCTGGGCCGCTTCCAGCACGAGGCCGTGGCGATCGACCCGTACACCGGCGCGGTGTACGAGACGGAGGACGCCTTCGACCACCCCTTCGGCCTCTTCTACCGCTTCCTCCCGGCGAAGCCCCTCGCCGGCCCCGGCTCCCTGCGCGCGGGAGGCCGCCTCCAGGCGATGCGCGTCCCCGGCGTCCCCGACCTCTCCTCGATCCAGGAGACCGGCACGACGTTCGACCGGATCGAGTGGGCCGACGTCCCCGACCCGCAGGCCGTCTCGACGCCGACCCGCTTCCAGGACTACGGACCGAAGGGCATCACGCACGCCCAGAAGCTGGAGGGCTGCTACTGGGGCGGGCGCTGCGTGTACTTCGTCTCGTCGTTCGCCCGCGCGGCACAGGGTTCGGCGGCCACCCACTTCGGCCAGATCTGGCGGTACGAACCCGATCGCCGCCGCCTCACCCTCGTCGTCGTCTTCGGCCCCGACACGGACGTCCAGCTTCCCGGCGAGTCCCCCGACAACATCTGTCTCGCCCCGTCCGGCGGGCTGATGGTGTGCGAGGACGGGGACGGGGCTCAGCACGTGTTCGGGGTGACGCGCAGGGGCGAGGTGTACGCCGTGGCACGGGGCCGACAGAACATCGGCACGCCGGACGAGCCCGAGTGGGGTGAGTTCGCCGGGGTGACCTTCTCGCCGGACCGGCGGACGATGTACGTCAACTGCTACACGCCGGGGACGACGTTCGCGGTGACGGGGCCCTGGGGGTAACCGGAGCGGGGGCCGGGGGAACTCGGCCCCTTTACGGGACGGCGCTCCCCCGGCCCACCTGAGTGAACCGTCGGGAGCGTCGTCCGAGCCGATTTATGTGATCGGCATATCGTCCTACGGTGACCTCACCTGTACGACTGCTCGCCGCCTGCGCCCTGGCCGCCGCCCTCACCGCCTGCGGCACCACACAAGCCGCACCTCCCGCCGCGGCCCCCACCCCCGAACGCACCCCCGCGGCCTCCCCCTCTCCGTCGAGAGCCCCCTCGCCGCCCCCCACCCTCGCGGCAGGCCCCTCCGGTCTCACCCCCGTCTTCGAGCACGCCCCCCGCGACAAGGGCCGCACAGTCGCCCTCACCTTCGACGCGGACATGACGTCGGACCAGGGGGAACGCGCGGCGAGGGGCGAGCATTTCGACAACCCGGCGCTGATCGCCACGCTGCGCGCGCTGAAGATCCCGGCGACGGTGTTCATGACGGGCCGCTGGGCCGAGGAGTACCCCGACCAGGCCCGCTCGATCGGCCGGGACCCCCTGTTCGAGGTCGCCAACCACTCGTACAGCCATCACGCGTTCACGTCCGACTGCTACGGCCTGCCGACGGTCCCGGAGGCGGAGATGCGCGGGGACGTCGAGAGGGCGTACGCCGCGTTCCGCAAGGCCGACGTCCCGCACGCCATGCCCTACTTCCGCTTCCCCGGCGGCTGCCACGACAAGGCGGCCCTGCGCGCCCTGAACGGCACCGGCGTCACGGCCGTCCAGTGGGACGTCGTCAGCGGGGACGCCTTCGCGACGGACGCGGACGCGGTCGCCCGCCAGGTCCTCGACGGGGTCAAGCCGGGCTCGGTCGTCGTCATGCACTGCACCCGCAGCGCCGCCCCCACCACCGAACGCGCCCTCCGCACGATCGTCCCCGAACTCCGCCGCCAGGGCTACCGCTTCGTGAAGGTATCCGACCAGATCAGAGCGACCGTAGGCTGAGCCCCATGACCGACACCCCTTACGCGGAGTGCGTCCTGTGCCGCGAGCCCACGGAGTACCCGGAGAGCCAAAAAGGCATCACGCTGTGCCCGGTGTGCGAGTGGCAGGAGGCACAGCGGACGGCTTGCTCGGGCTGAGGAGAGGAAGGGGCCGTATCAGTCCGCCGTCCTCCGCGACACCAGCGCACACGCCCCCGCCACCACCCCCGCCGTCACCACGGCCGCCGCGAGCAGCGGCAGAACCGGAGTCGGCACCGACGCCTCCCGTGACCCCGTCACCAGACCGCTCACCGCCGCCTGCGCGGGCGACCCGGTCACGACGAGGGTCAGGAGCGCGCCCAGCATCAGCGCGGGGACGGCACGCCCCGGTGTGCGCAGGACCGGCCAGGCGCTGATCACCCCGATCGCCGTGCCCAGGAGGGCGCAGGTGACGGCGGCCAGGAGACCGGCGACGGCCGCGTCGGGGACCGGGACCCGGCGTTGGTGGTCCGAGCTGACGGGGGCGCTGATCCAGGTCACGACCAGCGTCCCCAGGAGCCCGACGCCGAGCCCGGCGCCTGCGCCGACCAGTACGGCCCCCAGATGTGCCCGGCCGGGCCCGACGGCCGCGGCGACGACGCTGCGCGCGGCGGGCGGCTCGTTGCCGACGCAGACGCGGACCAGCCAGGCGGCCGTCGGCAGCAGCGCGGCGGCGGCGTACCCGAGGGAGTCCAGCAGGGGCTGCCCGCCCTGCACGCCGATCCCCAGGAAGACGACGTACAGCAGCACCGGCGGCAGCCAGCGCTGCGAGCGGGCGAGCAGGGCGGCCTGGTAGCGGACGACGGCCCCCATCACGTCGCACCTTCCTTCCGCACGCCCTCGACGTGCCACGGCGGCCGTGCCCCGAGGAGCAGCCGCAGGACGACGTCGGAGTGCGACACCGGAACGGTCACCTTCCACACCCCGCCCTCCTCGACGGCGGACACCGCGGCGGCCACCACCTCCCCCGGCAACACCCCCGGCCCCCGCACCTCGACGACGGCACACGGCCCCTCGACGACGGCGGCACGCTCCCGCGTACGGCGCCGCAGCCCACCGTCCCGCACCTCGTACACCGCGTCGGCCACCCCCGCGAGCCGGCGCGGATCGTGGTCGACGAAGACGACGGCACCCCCGGCGGCCGTACGTTCCGCGACCGCCCGCTCCAGTTCTCCGCGCGCCTCGGTGTCGAGCCCCGTCCACGCCTCGTCCAGCACGAGCAGCTCGGGCTCGCCGACGAACGCCTGCGCCACCGCGACCTTCTGGCTGCTCCCCTTGGACAGCCGCCCCATCGGAGTCCGCGCGAACCCGGCGGCCCCGAACCGCTCCAGCCACTCCCCCGCCACCTGAGCGGCCCGCCCCCGCGCGAGCCCATGGATCGCCCCGAGGTGAGTGAGATAGGAGACCGGCGTGAAGGGCAGCGCGGAGGGGAAGCGCTCGGGGACGTACGCGGTGCGGGGCCGCCCGGCGATCCTCCCCTCGCTGGGCGCGTCGATGCGCGCGAGCAGCCTCAACAGGGTTGATTTCCCGGTCCCGTTGGCCCCTTCGACGCGCGTGAGGCTGCCGGCCGGCAGGTCGAGGCCGACGCCCCGGAATATCCAGGGGCCGCGCGGGCCGTAGCGGCGGCCCACGTGATCCAGTCGGAGTGCGTGATCCATGGCCGCATCCTCTCCCGCCCGGCAGGTCACGTAGCCTGCTTCGGGTGAACGAGAGTCCGTTTCAGTCCGAGCCCAGCCCCCGCGACGAGGCCCCGCAGTTCGTCCTGCCCCTGGTCGTCCGCATCGAACGCGACGCCCCGCCGGCCCGCACGGACGCGCTGGAGACGTCCGCCCGCGCGGTCCTGCTGATCCTCGACGACGCCCGGTCGACCGGTGACGGCGCGTGGGCGCGGGCCATGGCGGACTGGCAGGACGCCCGGATCCGCAAGGTCGTCCGCAGGGCGCGCGGCGCGGAGTGGCGGCGGGCCGAGGCGCTGGACGGCATCACCGTGACCGGCAAGTCGGCCGAGGTGCGCGTCTTTCCGCCGGTGCCGCTGGACGGCTGGCCCAAGGACCTCGCCCGCCTCCAGGTCTCCGGCACGGACCTCGACGACCCCGAGACGCCGGACGCCCCGGAGCCGGACGTCCCCGTCCTGTGGCTCAACCCCGACCTGGACATGTCCGCCGGGAAGACCATGGCGCAGACCGGGCACGCCGCCCAACTCGCCTGGTGGGAGCTGTCCGACGAGGAGCGGGCCGCCTGGCGTGACACCGGGTTCGCTCTCGCCGTCCGCACGGCCGACGCCGGTCGGTGGTCCGAACTCACGGCGAGCGGGCTGCCGTTGGTTCGCGACGCGGGCTTCACCGAGATCGCGCCGGGCAGTTGCACGGTCGTCTCGGATCATCCGGCGCTGCGCAGGCGGCTACCGTGAGGCCCGCCACGGCCGTTCGCAGCACCAGGAGTCGTCATGCCGCTTGACCGTCCGCCGATCAACAGCGAGGTTCCGCACTCGGCGCGCATCTGGAACTACTGGCTGGGCGGCAAGGACTGCTATCAGATCGACCGCCAAGTGGGGGACCAGATACGGTCGTTGAACCCCGAGATCGTCGACATCGCGCGCGCCCAGCGGGCGTTCCTGAAGCGGGCCGTGGGGTATCTCGCGGGGGAGGCGGGCATCCGGCAGTTCCTCGACGTCGGTACCGGTCTGCCGACCCACGACAACACGCACGAGGTCGCGCAGGGCATCGCCCCGGACGCGCGGATCGTGTACGTCGACCACGACCCGGTCGTCCTCCAGCACGCCCACACGCTCCTCGCCGGGACCCCCGAGGGGGCGACCGACTACATCGAGGCGGACCTGCGCGACCCCGACGCGATCCTGCGGGCCGCGCGCGCCACCCTCGACTTCGACCGCCCGGTGGCCCTGATGCTCCTCGGCATCGCCGCGCACATCCCGGACGACTCCGCCTACGACCTCGTCGACCAGCTCAAGTCCGCGCTGCCGACCGGCAGTCACCTCGTCTTCTGCGACAGCACCGAGATGTTCCACCCGGCCGAGATGCGCGCGATGGTCGAACGCTGGAACGAGGCCGGCGACAATCCCCGCGTCAACCGGACCCCCGGCCAACTCCGGCGTTTCTTCGACGGGTTCGACCTGCTGGAGCCGGGCCTGGTCCCGGTCGCGCAGTGGCGCACCCCGGCCGACGACACTTCCCGCCAAGACGTGGACAGCTTCGGCGGAGTGGCCCTCAAGCGCTGACCGACCCCCGGTCGACCACTGCCACGAACCTCAAATGTTCCTCTGAACCCCCTCCCCGGAGGTTCGGCCCGTGGGTGACCGGGGTCATATCCCCGTCACGTACAGAGAGCCGGCACGTCGAAGGAGGGGGCATGGGGCAGCTGGGGACGGGCACAGGGCTGGGGACGAAGACGCGGCCGGCGGAGGGGGCGGGTGCGAGGGAGGCGGCCGGGGCGGACGCGGGGAGTGGCCTCAGGGCGGGGGAAGAGGTGCGGGAACGGGCTGGGCGGAACGAGGAATCCGGTGCGCGGACCGCACCACACCACGAGCGCGCGCCACACCTCGGTGCCCCCGAGCACCTCACGCCCGCAGCGCCGCCGAGCACCACGCCGCCGTCCGTCACTTCGGCGTCCGTCACTTCGGCGGCCCCTGCATCGTCGTCCGCCGCCGCCCGGCCCATACCGTCGGCCCCTGCTGTCGAGGAGGCGACCGAGCCGGAGGCGGGAAGCGGCCTCGGGGCGGGGGAACGGGCAGGGCGGGCGGAGCGGTCCGGTGCGCGGGCCTCGGCCCACCAGGCCCGCACGCCCACCGCGCCATCGGCCCCAGCGCCGTCGGCCGTCGCATCGTCGTCCGCCGCCGCCCAACCCATACCGTCGGCCCCCGCCGTCGGCCGGCCCGCACCGGACGGCCTCCCGGTGTCCGGGCCCCGGCTCGCCTCCTCCCTCCGGCTCGGTACCGGGATCGGGTGGCGGCCTGAGATTGCGGATGCTGTCGAGCGGATGGCTGGGGTCGACTGGGTGGAGGTGGTGGCGGAGAACCTCTGTGTGGGGCATCTTCCCGAGTCCCTGCAGCGGCTGCGAGCCCGCGGGGTCACCGTCGTCCCGCACGGGGTGTCGCTCGGGCTGGGTGGGGCGGAGCGGCCGGACGAGGGGCGGCTCGTCGCGTTGGCGGAGCGGGTCGAGGCGTTGGGGGCGCCGATCGTCACCGAGCACATCGCGTTCGTGCGGGCGGGTGGGGTGCTGACGGCGACGGCGGGGCTGGAGGCGGGGCATCTGCTGCCGGTGCCGAGGACGCGGGACGCGTTGGACGTGCTGTGCGAGAACGTGCGGATCGCCCAGGCCGCGCTGCCCGTTCCGCTCGCCGTGGAGAACATCGCGGCGCTGTTCGCGTGGCCCGGGGAGGAGATGACGGAGGGTCAGTTCCTGTACGAGCTGGCCGACCGTACCGGCGTCCGGCTCCTCATCGACGTCGCGAACCTCCACACGAATCACGTGAACCGGGGCGAGGACCCGGCCCGCGCGCTCGACGAACTCCCCCTGGAGGCCATCGCGTACGTCCATGTCGCGGGCGGCTACGAGCGGGACGGCGTCTGGCACGACAGCCACGCGCACCCCGTCCCGGCCGAGGTCCTCGACCTCCTCACGGACCTCACCTCCCGCACGACCCCCTGCGGCGTCCTCCTGGAGCGCGACGACAACTTCCCCGAACCGGGCGAGCTGCGGGGGGAGTTGGAGGCGATCAGGGAGGCGATCTCGCGGGGCTCGCTCGCGCGGACGCGGACGGAGACGCTGGCGGCGGTGCGCCAGCGGGCCGACGGGGGGCGCGCTGCCGCCGTCGGCGAAGGCACCGCCCACGAGAGCGACGTCCGCTCAACCACCCTCCCCCTCAAGGAGATCCCCCGCCAGCGCCTCGCCCTGGCGCAGACCTCCCTCCTCTCCGCCCTGGTCGCCGGCACCCCCGCCCCCGAAGGCTTCGACCGTGCCCGACTCGCCGTGCAGGCGCGGGCGTTGGCGGCGAAGCGGGCCGGGATCGTCGCGAAGGTGGCGCCCGAACTCCCGGAGATACTCGGCGACCGCTACCGTCCGGCGTTCCTCGCGTACGCCACCACCCGCCCCCTGCGCGGCGGTTACCGCCAGGACGCGCTGGATTTCGCGGACCACCTCCTGCACGAGGCGGACCCCCTCCCGCCCCGCCCCCGCAGGGAACTGCGCCGCTGGTGGCTGGACCGCTCGGGCCCGGCCCCGCGCAGCCAGTCCCGGCTGGCCCGCACGCTCCGCTGCCTGACCGGCCGTTGAGCCCCGCACGGCTCTTCACAGGTCACCCCGGTAAACTGCGTATCCCGCACCAGACACACACAGATCACCGAAGTGCGGTGCCACACCCGGGGAGGCACCCATGCGAGCGCGCCGTCAGGAGACCTGGGCAGGGAACCTGCTCAGCGGAACCGGCGTCATCATCGTCGGCCTCGCCTTGACGATCGGGGCGCTGGCGTTCCCGATCTGGTCGTACGCGGACCGCTCGAACGTCGGCTCGGCGCCGAACCTGCTGAGCGCCGGTTCGACCGTGACGACGCCGTACGGCCCGTTGTCCGCGCTGGACCGGGACTTCGTCGAGAAGGTGCGGCTCGCGGGCCTGTGGGAGCTCCCGGCGGGCCGCCAGGCGCAGCAGAAGGGCACAACCGCGGCCGTACGGACGGCGGGTGAGCATCTCGTCGAGGGGCACACGTTCCTGGACGAGCGGGTGCGCGCCGTCGCCGCCCGGCTGAACCTCCCGCTGCCGGATCGGCCGACGGCTCAACAGCAGGGCTGGCTGCGGGAGTTGGACGCGGCTCAAGGCAGCGGCTACGACTGGAAGTTCGCCAACGTCCTGCGCCTGGCGCACGGCAGGATCTTCTCGGTCGTCGCACAGGTCCGCGCGAGCACCCGCAACTCCCTGGTCCGTGATCTCGCGGACGACGCGAACGCGACGGTCCTGGACCACATCAGGGTCCTGGAGGCCACCGGGTACGTCGACTTCGACGCGCTGGCCCGCGACCTCGCCACCGACTCGCCGCCGCCTCTCACGGTCCCGGTCACCCCGTAGGCCCCGGCCGCCCCGACCCCCCGCAAGCGGAACGTCACATACCCGCAACGCTCCGTCCGGATCGTGAACAAAGGATGGCGGCACCACGGGCTTCTGGCATAGAAACGCGGCATGTTCTGGGTGCTTCTGCTGGTGTCGGCCTGGGGTGTCGCGGTCGCGGCGTGCTCGCGCCTGTGCCTGGCCGCCGTGCGCGCGGCGGCCGTCGGGTCGGACGCGGCGCGCACCGCCGGCCCCCCGCCCTCGGCACACGGTCTGACGCTGTACGAGGCGGCGTTCCTCTCCGGCGGCCCCGCGCGGGTCGCCGACCTCACCCTCGTGTCGATGGCGAGCGACCACCGTCTGCACCTGGCGCGCACCGGCTGGGCGACCGTCGTCGACCCGGACGGCCGGGACGAGATGGAGCGCTCGGTGCTGGGCGCGATCGGACCCGGAGGCCAGTCCCCGATCGCCCCGCTGCGGGCCCGCACGGCCACCGGCGACGCCGTCCGGGGCCTCTCGGACCGGCTGGTGAGCGCGGGCCTCGCGATGCCGGACGGGGCGCGGACGACGGTGGCGGCGGGCGTCCGCGAGGTCCGCACCGCGGCGACGGTCGTCCTCGTCCTGGGCACCCTCGCCCTCCTGCTGCCCGCCCCGAACGTCCCCCACGCCCTGATCGCCCTCTGGTTCGCGCTGCCCCTGGCCCTCACCCTGAGCTGTCTGGCGATGGCCCGCGTGGAGATCCCGCCCCACACCCGCTGGGCCTCCCCGGCGGGCCTGCGCCTCCTCCAGCCCCTCGCCCAGGACCGCACCTACCTCACCTCGGTCGCCGTCCACGGCATCCGCGCCCTGGACGAACCGGACTTGAGGGCGGCGTTCACGCGGACGCCGTATCCGCGGCCGGAGTGAGGTCGGGGGCGGCACCCGCGCGATGTCCCCCGGCCTGAGTGTCCCCAGGGCTCGGCCTTGAGCGACCCCAGCCGGGGGGCGCATCGGTGCATTGGGCCCGACACCCGCCCGGCGGTGCTTGCCTTCGCCCTCGCCCGAACTCAAACATCCCTTTTGTCCAGGCTTCGCACCGAGCCGCCGTGCACCGAAGGGACCCCGATGAGAGCCGCCGCCCTCCATTCGGCCGCAGGAGCCCTGCTCCTGACCGCCCTCGTCACCGCTCCAGCACAGGGCGTGCAGGGCGCCCCGAGCACCCCGGAGACGCGCGGTACGGCTCTCGCCGCCGCCCGTGCCGCCGCGAAGGGCCTCGCCTTCGGCGCCTGCCCGGACGCCGGGGACCTCCCCGGTGCGCTGAAGTGCGCGACGGTCGAGGTGCCGCTCGACTACGCCGACCCCGACGGCCCCCGGATCCCGCTGACGGTCAGCCGGGTCGAGGCCACGCACCGGGACCCCGGCAACAGCAAGCGGCGCGTCCCGAGGCAGGGCGCCCTGCTCTACAACCCGGGCGGCCCCGGGGGCTCGGGCCTGTACTTCCCGCTGATCGGCCTGGTCCCGGAGTGGAAGCGCATCGGCGCCGCCTACGACCTCGTCGGCTACGACCCGCGCGGGGTGGGCCGTTCGGCGCCGCTGTCCTGCCAGGACCCGGCGCACCACGTCAAGGCCCCGTCGATCTCCCCGACGCGCCCCTCGGAGTCGTACAAGCGCGAACGGATCGCCCAGGCACGCGCGTACGCGCGCGGGTGCGCCGACCGCTCCGGGGACGCCCTGCGCCACTACCACTCGCTGAACAACGCCCGCGACCTGGACGTCATCCGCGCGGCCCTCGGCGAGAAGAAGCTGACGTTCATGGGTGCCTCGTACGGCACCTACTTCGGCGCCCTGTACGCGGCGATGTTCCCCGGGCACGTCCGCCGCATGGTCTTCGACTCGGTCGTGAACCCCGACCCGGGGCAGATCTGGTACCGCAGCAACCTCACGCAGTCGCTGGCGTTCGAGAGCCGCTGGACGGACGTCCGCGAGTGGATCGCGCGGCACGACGACGTGTACGACCTCGGCGACACCCCGGAGGGCGTCCTGCGCAGCTACGAGCGGGCACGCGCGCGGCTCGCGGCGGAACCCGCGGGCGGGATCGTCGGCCCGGCGCAGTTGCAGCGGACGTTCCTCCAGGCCGCCTACTACGACGACTACTGGCCGCACCGCGCGCGGGCGCTGTCGGAGTACCTGAAGGGGAAGCCCGAGCAGCTGATCGCGCAGGCGGGGCCGTCGAAGGAGTTCGCGGCGCAGGCGGAGAACGCGCACGCCGTGTACACGGCCGTGGAGTGCAACGACGCTCCCTGGCCGACGAGTTGGCGGACGTGGGACCGGGACAACACGCGGATCGCGCGGGCCGCGCCGTTCGAGACGTGGGACAACGCCTGGTCGAACCTGCCGTGCGCGTTCTGGACGGCGCCCCGGCAGCGCCCGCTGGACGTGCGGACGGCACCGGGTGAGCTGCCGCCGACGCTGATCCTGGCGGCCGAGCGGGACGCGGCGACGCCGTACGAGGGCGCGCTGGAGCTGCGGCGCAGGCTCGCCGGGTCGGTGCTGGTGACCGAGCGGGACGCGGGCAGCCACGGCATCGGCGGGGCGTCCAACGCGTGCGTCAACCGGTACCTGGAGGCGTACCTCCTGGAAGGCCGCCTCCCGGGACGGCACGCGTCCTGCGCCCCGCACGCGGAACCGAAGCCGACGGACCGCATGCGGGAGGCGGCCCGCCGGCTGCGCTGAGGGCTACGCCAGGCCGGCGACGAGTTCGCTGATCTCCTTGCGGCGCCCCGTGTAGAACGGCACCTCCTCGCGGACGTGCATCCGCGCCTCGGAGGCCCGCAGGTGACGCATGAGGTCGACGATGCGGTACAGCTCGTCGGCCTCGAAGGCGAGGATCCACTCGTAGTCGCCGAGGGAGAACGAGGCGACGGTGTTGGCGCGGACGTCCGGGTAGCCGCGGGCCATCTTGCCGTGGTCGGCGAGCATGCGGCGGCGGTCCTCGTCGGGCAGCAGGTACCAGTCGTAGGAGCGCACGAAGGGGTACACGCTGACGTAGTCCCGGGGCGTCTCGTCGGCGAGGAACGCGGGGATGTGCGAGCGGTTGAACTCGGCGGGCCGGTGCAGCGCCATGTTCGACCAGACCGGCGTGAGGGCGCGCCCGAGCTTCGTGCGGCGGAAGAGGTTGTACGCCTCCTGGAGCTGGTCGCTGGTCTCCGCGTGCCACCAGATCATGACGTCGGCGTCGGCGCGCAGCCCGGAGACGTCGTAGGTGCCGCGGATCGTGACGTCCTTGGCGGCGAGCTGGTCGAACAGCTCCTGGACCTCGTCGGCGTAGCCCGCGCGGTCCTCGGGGAGGGCGTCCTTCAGCTTGAAGACGGACCAGAGGGTGTAGCGGATGACGTCGTTGAGGTCTTTGGCCAGCTTGCCCTTGTTGGGGATCCTGCCGGGTTCGGTGGTGGGGGCGTTCTCGCTCATGCCTGTCATTCTCCCGCCCCGCCGTGAAGGCTCTGCACCGGGTTCGCCGCCAGCTCACGGACGGCTTCGAGGTCGCCGCTCAGCTGGTCCACGGCGGCGTTGGCGCTCGCGATGCACGCCGGGATGCCGACGCCGTCGTACTGGGCGCCGCAGACGGCGAGGCCGGGCAGCTTGGCGACGTGCTCGCGGATGCGGGCCACGCGCGCGTGGTGGCCGACGGGGTACTGGGGCAGGCCGTCGGTCCAGCGGACGACGCGGGTCTCCAGGGGCGTGGCGTCGAGGCCGGTGGCCTCGCGGAGGTCGCGGCGGGAGAGGTCGGTGAGGTCGGCGTCGTCGCGCTGGAGGATCTCCGCCTCGCCGTGGCGGCCGAGGGAGGTGCGCAGGACCAGGGTGTCCGGGTCCTGGTCGGCGACCCAGGACCATTTCCGCGACGAGAACGTGGACGCCTTGATGGAGCGCCCGTCGACCGGGGGGACGAGGAAGCCGCTGCCCGCTGGGAGTTCGGCGTCCGCGCGGCGGTAAGCGAGGGTGACGAGGGCCATCGACGCGTACTCGATCGCCCGCAGCTCGGCGGCGGCGCCCGGCGACTCGTCGGCGAGCAGTCCGGCGGCCACGGGGGCGGGGACGGCGACGACGACGGCGTCCGCGCGCAGCTCCCGATCCCCGGCGACGACCCGCCAGCCCTCGGCGTCCCTGCGCAGCTCCCGCGCGGGCGTGCCGGTGAGGATCTCGCCGCCCCGCGCGCGGACGGCGTCGGCGACGGCGAGCGGGAGGGTCCCGAT
The DNA here is from genome assembly GCA_036569285.1 of Streptomyces sp. Classification (GTDB taxonomy): domain Bacteria; phylum Actinomycetota; class Actinomycetes; order Streptomycetales; family Streptomycetaceae; genus Streptomyces. The sequence goes on along the minus strand of DATCQX010000512.1, from coordinate 25,616 downwards.
GCCGCCCTCGACGCCCGTGAACACCGGCCCCGTCTGCTGGTTGGCCGCCATCTTCGCCTGGAGTTCGCGCACGCCCTCGGTGAGCGAGGTGTGGGACTTGGCGATCTGGAAGAGCTGCGGGACGGCCGACCGCATCGAGATCTTGTAGGCGTCGCCCGCGTACACGCCGCCCAGCAGGGGTTCGATCAGCCGGTCGACGACCTCGCGCCCGAGCCTCCGCGCGACGTACTCACCCACCGCGACGTCGTCCCCGACCTCCGTGCGCGGCAGGTCGGCGTCCCGCTCGATGCGGGCGAGGCCCTCCTCGGAGAGGACGCCGGCGAGGGACTCGGCGGTGCCGGGGACGCCCATCACGTGCCCCTTGGGCATGGGGCGCAGGGCTCCCCTGGTCCAGATCGAGGAGGTGGCCGTGGCGGGCGGCTGGAGGCGGTCCCCGAGGCCGACCTCGCGGGCCAGGGCGGTGCCTTCGGGGCGGCGGGCGAGCATGGACTCGGCGCCGAGGTCGACGCGGACGCCCGCGATCTCACCGGGCAGCAGTTTGCCGCCGACTCTGTCCGCCGCGTCGAGCACGGTCACCCGCGCCCCCCGCTCCAGCAGCCGGTGCGCGGCGGCGAGCCCCGCGATCCCGGCCCCGATGACGACGACATGCCCTGTGACTGCGCTCATGTCCCCAGCTTGGCAGACGCCACCGACAACGCCGCGAGCGCGGTGTGGCCGGGGCGCATCCCGAACGTGACCTCTTCGGAATCCGCGTCCGCCAACGTCGAAGCGGGTCCGCGCGTCGAAGGAACGTCCGTCGACGCGACGCGTCTTCACACCTCCCGGGGGGATATCTCCACATGGCTGTCCGCAGATCCGCACACATCAGGTCCGCCCACGCCCTGGCCGCGCTCCTCGCCGCCGCCACGCTCACCCTCGCGGGGTGCAGTGCGGGCGGGGACGCGGGGTCGGCCTCGCAGGACAAGGCCGCCGCGAAGGAGGACACCGCGCGCGGGGCCACCGGTTCAAGCGCGTCCGGCGGCGAGGCGTCCGCTGCGCCCAAGGGCATCGGCAGCAACGTCATCCGCACCGCCACCCTCGGCGTCCAGGTCAAGGACGTCTCCAGGGCCCTGGCCGCCGCCCGCACGGCCGCCGAGAACGCGGGCGGCTACGTCGGCAGCGAGACCACCGAGCGCGACGAGGACGACGCCGAGCACACGGAGGTTGTGCTGCGCGTCCCGGTCGCCCGTTACGACGACGTCCTCACGGCCCTCCAGGGCACCGGCAAGCTCCTGAGCCGCTCCTCGAAGGCGGAGGACGTCACGGACCAGGTCGTGGACGTCACGAGCCGCGTCCAGTCGCAGCGGGCCTCTGTCGCGCGCGTGCGGGAGCTGATGGACCGGGCGACCTCGCTGAGCGACGTCGTCAGCCTGGAGGGCGAGCTGAGCCGCCGTCAGGCCGACCTGGAGGCGCTGCTGTCCCGGCAGGCGTCCCTGAAGGACCGCACGAGCCTCGCGACGATCACCCTCTCCCTGACGCAGACGCCCCCGAAGGAGCACGCCGGGAAAGACGACGACCCGGGGGTCCTGGACGCGCTCTCCGGGGGCTGGGACGCGTTCGTGTCGGTGCTGCGGTGGATCGTGGTGGTGCTGGCGGCGGTCCTGCCGTTCCTGCTGGCGGGGGCCGTCCTGGCGCTCGTGTGGTGGCGCGTGGTCCGTCCCCGGCGCGCTCCCCGTCCGGCGCTCGCGCGCCCGGCGGGTGCTCTCGGCTTCCCTCAGGCACGCCGCGTGCCCGAGGGGTCCGAGGAGAACCCCGGGACGGACGGGGAGGGATCGGAGGGCTCGAAGGACTCGGAGGGCGGGCGCCCTTGAGGAACCGGCCGTCCCCGTAGCGTGGGCGCATGAGCAACAGCGCGCGGGAACGACTGGTCGTCATCGGCGGGGACGCGGCGGGGATGTCCGCCGCGTCCCAGGCCCGCCGGGCGAAAGGCCCCGGCGAGCTGGAGATCGTCGCCTTCGAGCGCGGGCACTTCACGTCGTACTCGGCGTGCGGCATCCCGTACTGGGTCGGCGGCGACGTCGAGGACCGGGACGCCCTGATCGCCCGCACGCCCGAGGAGCACCGCGCGCGGGACATCGATCTGCGGCTGCGCACGGAGGTCACCGAGATCGACGTCCCCGGCGGGCGTGTACGCGCGCGGAACGTCGATTCCGGCGCCGAGTCGTGGACGCCGTACGACAAGCTGGTGATCGCGACGGGCGCCCGCCCGGTGCGGCCGGACATCCCGGGCATCGGCGCGCGCGGGGTGCACGGCGTGCAGACCCTGGACGACGGGCAGGCCCTGATCGACACGCTGGCCCGCGCGCGGGGGCGCCGTGCGGTGGTCGTCGGCGCCGGGTACATCGGCGTCGAGATGGCGGAGGCCCTCGTCAACCGGGGTTTCGAGGTGACGGTCGTGAACCGGGGCAGCGAGCCGATGTCGACGCTGGACCCGGACATGGGCCGCCTGGTGCACCGGGCGATGGAGGGCCTGGGGATCACGATGGTGGACGACGCCGAGGTGACCGCCCTGCGCGCGGACGCCGACGGACGGGTGAGCGCGGTCGTCGCCGGCGGCCGGGAGTTCCCGGCGGACGTCGTCGTGCTGGGGATCGGGGTGCGGCCCGAGACGTCTCTCGCGCGGGCGGCGGGGCTGCCGCTGGGCGGGCACGGCGGGCTGCTCACGGACGACCGCATGCGCGTGCGGGGCCACGAGAACGTCTTCGCGGGCGGTGACTGCGTGGAGGTGCTGGACCTGGTCTCCGGGCGGGAGCGGTACGTGCCGCTGGGCACGCACGCCAACAAGCACGGGCAGATCATCGGGACGAACGCGACCGGTGGGGACGCGGTGTTCCCGGGGGTCGTCGGGACGGCCGTCAGCAAGGTGTGCGGGCTGGAGATCGCCCGGACCGGGCTGCGCGAGAAGGACGCCACGCGCGCGGGGCTGTCGTTCGAGAGCGTGACGATCGAGTCGACGTCACGGGCGGGCTACTACCCGGGGGCCGCGCCCCTGACGGTGAAGATGATCGCGGAACGGCTGAGCGGCCGTCTGCTGGGCGTTCAGATCGTCGGTGGAGAGGGAGCCGCGAAACGGGTCGACATCGCCGCTGCGGCGCTCACAGCGGCCATGACGGTGCATCGGATGACGACCCTGGACCTGGGCTACGCGCCGCCGTTCAGCCCGGTGTGGGACCCGGTGCTGGTGGCGGCGCGCAAAGCGGCCCGGAAGGTGGGGGTCTAGGCGGTGCCGGTGAGCCTCGGGAGGGCGGAGACGGCCGCCGCCTGCTCGACGGGCTTGGCGTGGCTCGCGGGGACCTGACGGGTGCGCAGACGGTGGCCCACGGCCTCGTCGAGGGTCACCGGGCGGCCCGTCTGGGCGGCCAGCCGGCCCGCCTCCTGGCCGAGCCTGGCGACGTCCTCCCAGGGGAGGCGGATCACGAGAGAGAGTTCGGCCTCGCCGTCGGGCAGGGCGTGCACGGGGTTGACTCGGTCGTTCATCGTTCTGTTCCTCACGTCGTCCCCGCGATGCGCCTTCCCCACGCCGCGGGTGGTTGCCGGTTCATACGCACGCGCACCGGGCGGTGTTCACCGGTTCGCCGGGCTCATCGCGGGAAGTAGTTCCTCGTGGTCATCCCCGTCCATGACGTGAACCCGGTGCGCCGCACCCCCGTGGTGACGTACGCGCTGATCGCCGCGAACGTGCTGGTCTTCTTGTGGATGCCGGGTCTCGCCGGCTCCGTGAAGGGCGACAGCACGCTGGTGCAGACATGCCATCTGCACGCCTTCCTGGAGCAGTGGGCGGCCGTCCCGCGCGAGATGATCCACCAGCGGCTGCCGGAGCTGGTGGTGACCGGCGACGTCCGCGCGGGCGGCTGTGCGGTCGGTCCGCCGGACTACGACAAGTCGCCCGTGCTGAGCGTGTTCACGGCGTTGTTCCTGCACGGGGGCTGGCTGCACCTGCTGGGCAACATGCTGTTCCTGCTGATCTTCGGGAACAACATCGAGGACCGCATGGGGCACGTCAGGTTCGCGCTGTTCTACGTGGTCTGCGGATACGCGGCGTCCTACGGTTTCGCCGTCCTGAACGCGGACTCCACCGACCCCCTGATCGGCGCCTCCGGGGCGATCGCCGGTGTCCTGGGCGCCTATCTGGTGCTGTATCCGAGGGTCCGTGTGTGGGTGCTGGTGCCGTTCCTGGTGTTCCTGCCGCTGCGGCTGCCCGCCTGGCTGGTGCTGGGGTTCTGGTTCGGGCTCCAGGCGTTCTACTCGGCGGGCGAAGGCGTGTCGTCGGCCGGGACGGTCGCCTACGAGGCGCACGTCGTCGGGTTCGTGACCGGCCTGCTGCTGGCGTGGCCGCTCAAGCGGAACACGATCCCGCCGCCGGAGCCGCGCGGCCTGCTGTTCGGCAGGCGCGCGCGGACCCGGCACTCCTGGTGACGGCCCTTATCGGGCCGTCTGCGTGTGGACGTACTCCGCGAGCCGCGTGAGCGCGTCCGGGTCGGTGGACGGCATCACGCCGTGCCCCAGGTTGAAGACGTGCCCCTCCAGGCCCGCCGCGCTGTCGAGGACCTCGCGCGCCTTGGCCTCGACGACCTCGGGTCCCGCGAACAGGACCGTCGGGTCGAAGTTGCCCTGGAGGGCCTTGCCGGGGCCGACGCGGCGGGCGGCCTCGTCGAGCGGGACGCGCCAGTCGACGCCCATCACGTCCGCCCCGGCCTCGCCCATGAGGCCGAGGAGTTCGCCGGTGCCGACGCCGAAGTGAATGCGCGGGACGCCGTACCCGGCGACCGCGTCGAAGACCTTCGCCGAGGCCGGCATGACCGAGCGCCGGTAGTCGGCCGGGGAGAGCGCGCCGGCCCAGGAGTCGAAGAGCTGCACCGCGGAGGCGCCCGCCTCGATCTGCACCTTCAGGAACGCGGCCGTGATCTCCGCGAGCCGGTCCAGCAGGTCGGCCCACAGCTCCGGGTCGCCGTACATCATCGCCTTGGCGTTCTCGTACGTGCGCGAGGGGCCGCCCTCGACGAGGTAGCTGGCGAGCGTGAAGGGCGCGCCCGCGAAGCCGATCAGCGGGGTCGCGCCGAGTTCGGCGGTGAGCAGGCCGACGGCCTCGGTGACGTACCCGACGTCCTCGGGGGTCAGGTCGCGCAGTTGCGCGAGGTCCGCGCGGGTGCGGATCGGCTTCTCGACGACGGGGCCGACGCCCGGCTTGATGTCGAGGTCGACGCCGATGGCCTTGAGGGGGACGACGATGTCGCTGTAGTAGATCGCCGCGTCCACCTTGTGCCGGCGGACCGGCTGGAGGGTGATCTCCGCGACCAGTTCGGGGCGGGTGCAGGACTCCAGCATCGGGATGCCCTCGCGCACCTTGAGGTACTCGGGGAGCGAACGGCCTGCCTGCCGCATGAACCACACCGGGGTGTGCGGCACGGGTTCACGCCTGCACGCCTTCAGGAAGGGACTGTCGTACGTCGCTGTCGGCGGCTTGCCCGCGGGGGTCTCGTTCGCACTCACGACGGCAAGTCTCGCACGCCCCTGTGACAGTGCCGTCGCCGCCTGTTCGCCGAGCGCGCACGCGCGCGTGCAGGGGCGCTCGGGTGTCTTGCCCTGCGCGAAGGGCCGCTTCCCCTTACTCTTCCCCGCATGGCTGCGGCTCAGGGACGACTGGCGGACGGCGCGGGGATGGACGACGCGAACGGGGGGCAGCGGGAGGCTCCGGCGGCTTTCCGGGCTGCCGTGGAGGCACTGCGGGCGGCCCGGGTGCGCCCGCAGATCGAGATGGAGCCGACACCGGCGCCGCAACGGCTCGCGCCGTACGCGTACGCGCTGGAGGCGACCGTCGTGGACGGCGACCAGGATCTCGCGGACGGGCGGCTGGTCCTGCTGCACGACCCCGACGGGCACGACGCGTGGCGCGGGGCGTTCCGGCTGGTGACGCTGGTGCGGGCGGAGCTGGAGCCGGAGATGGCGGTGGATCCGCTGCTGCCGGACGTGTGCTGGTCGTGGCTGACGGGGGCGCTCCAGGGGCGCGGTCTGACGTACGGCGAGCCGAGCGGGACGGTCACGCGCGCGGGGTCGCACTATTTCGGCGGTCTGTCGGAGCGTCCGGCGACGTCGCAGATCGAGATCCGGGCCTCCTGGACGCCGCGCACGGGCCTCGGCGGGGTGCCGGACGCGGCGGCGCACCTGGCGTCCTGGTGCGATCTGCTGGCGCAGGTCGCGGGGCTCCCGCCGGCCGGTCCGGGGGACGCCTCCGTCGTCACGCTGCCCCAGCGTCGCGGACCGGAGTCACGCTGATCCAGCCGCGTCTCCCCCGAACGGGCGCATCTTGGCCATCCTTTTGTCGATACGGCCACTTTCCATCACCCAAGCGCACGCGAGTGAACCGACTCGATCTTCGGATGATCGATCGCGTGTCCGAATTGCACGGATTCTTGCTCACTAGATCGTGATCATTTTCTAAAGGACCCCGGGTTCGCTGCCGAAGACGACTGTGACCTTGAAGCTCCGCCCCACTTTCAGGAGGCCCGGTGTCCGTTCTCCTTGAGCAACCCGCAAGCCTGGTCGCCTACCGCCCGAACAAGCCCACCGCCATGGTGGTCGTGGCCGACCCGCGCGTGCGCTCCACCGTCACCCGTCACCTCTGGGCCCTCGGTGTCCGCGACGTGATCGAAGCCTCGTCCATCGCGGAGGCTCGTCCCCGCATCGGCAACCCCCGCGACATCTGCGTCGCCGACGTCCACCTCCCCGACGGCTCCGGTCTCACCCTGCTCTCCGAGACCCGCGCCGCGGGCTGGCCCAACGGGCTCGCCCTGTCCGCCGCCGACGACATCGGCGCCGTCCGCAACGCTCTCGCCGGCGGCGTCAAGGGGTACGTCGTCACCGGCACCCGGGCTGGCGTCGGCCTGCCCGGCCGGCCCGGCGCCGCCCCCATCGGCGCCTCGGCCGCCCGTATGCACCGCCGCCCTCCGGGGGCCCCGGGCCACCCGGGCGGCTACCGCGAGCTGTCCGGCCGCGAGGTGGAGGTGCTGCGGCTGGTCGCGGAAGGCCAGTCGAACAAGGCGATCGGCGTCTCGATGGGCCTGTCGGCCCTGACCGTCAAGAGCCACCTCGCCCGTATCGCCCGCAAGCTCGGCACGGGCGACCGCGCCGGAATGGTCGCGGTGGCGCTGCGGACCGGAATCATCCACTGACCCCCGACCCCCGTCCCTGACCCACGCGAGCGTCCCCGATCCCCCGCGATCCATGCGGAACAAGGGATTCCGGCTGGTTTCACACAAAGAATTCAGGCGGAACCAAACCCTCCGGACACCCCCTCGCAACCGTCCGTCCACGCACCGCCCGAACCCGGCCGGCACCGTGCGTACGGCCGTCCACACCAACGTAGGAACCGTTTCTGCCGGTCGTCGCCACCGCACCCCGCACGGGTCGCACGGGTGACCGGTTTACGCCCCTCCCCCGCCCGTCGACGGAACGTTCCGTCGGCGGGCGGCTGTCTTGCACGGATACCCTTGACAGGTGACCGACGCCCAAGAAACCGCAGCAGCCAGTTCACTGCGAACCACCGGAGGCGCCCCTCCGGACGACGGCGGAACCACTGCTCCGGGGGCGCCGGAGCCCTTGCTGGAACCCCGCGAGGGCATTCCGCCCGTCGTCGCCGACGAGGAGACGCTCGCCGAGGTGGTCGCCGCGTTCGCCGCCGGCACCGGACCGGTCGCCGTCGACGCGGAACGAGCCTCCGGTTACCGCTACGGCCAGCGTGCCTACCTCGTCCAGCTGCGCCGCGCCGGGGCCGGGACCGCGCTGATCGACCCCGTCGCCTGCCCCGACCTCTCCGCGCTCGGCGACGCCCTCGCCGACACGGAGTGGGTGCTGCACGCCGCGTCCCAGGACCTGCCGTGCCTGCGCGAAATAGGCATGGTGCCCACCCGGCTGTTCGACACGGAGCTGGCCGGGCGGCTCGCCGGGTTCCCCCGCGTCGGGCTCGGCGCGATGGTCGAGAGCGTCCTCGGGTACGTCCTGGAGAAGGGGCACTCCGCCGTCGACTGGTCGACCCGGCCGCTGCCCGAGCCGTGGCTGCGCTACGCCGCGCTCGACGTGGAGCTGCTCGTCGATCTGCGGGACGCGCTGGAGAAGGAACTCGACCGGCAGGGGAAGCTGGAGTGGGCGCGGCAGGAGTTCGCCGCGATCGCGGCCGCGCCGCCCGCTGAGCCGCGCAAGGATCCCTGGCGGCGGACGTCCGGGATGCACAAGGTGCGGCGGCGTCGGCAGCTCGCTGTCGTGCGGGAGCTGTGGCAGACGCGCGACCGGATCGCACAGAGGCGCGACGTGTCGCCCGGGAAGGTGCTTCCCGACGCCGCGATCGTCGAGGCCGCGCTCGCCGTGCCCGTCAACGTGCATGCCCTTGCCGCGCTCAACGGGTTCGGGCATCGGATGGGGCGGCGGCAGCTGGATCAGTGGCAGGCCGCCGTCGACCGGGCGCGGGCGCTGAGCGAGTCGCAGCTGCCGATGCCGGGACAGGCCGTCACGGGGCCGCCGCCGCCCCGCGCTTGGGCCGACAAGGACCCCGCGGCCGCTGCGCGGCTCAGTGCGGCCCGTTCGCGGATCGCCGCGTTGGCCGAGCAGGTGAACATGCCTCAGGAGAACCTGATCACTCCCGACACCGTGCGGAGGGTGTGCTGGGAGCCGCCTGCGGATGCGGGGGCTGAGGGGGTTGCGGAGGTGCTGGTTTCTCTCGGGGCCAGGGCCTGGCAGGTGGAGCTGGTCACTCCGGCGTTGGTGGAGGCGCTGGGGGTTGATGCCGCCTAGGCGCCACCGGTGAACAGGCCTGATAAAAGCGCCCCCGCGGGGCGCTTTTATCTTGTCGCCCCCCGCGTGAATCCGTTGTAGATGAACCTCTGCAACCCCAAAAACACCATCAGCGTCGGCAATATCACCAGAATCGCCCCCGCCGAGATCGTCTCCCAATGCGCGCTGAACGGCCCCTTGAAGCGGAACAACGACGTCGAGATGGTGCCCAGGTCCTGGGACGGCATGTACAGGAACGGGATGTAGAAGTCGTTGTAGATGGTGATGCCCTTCACGATCACCACCGTTGCTGTCGCCGGTTTCAAAAGCGGGAAGATGATGCGGCGGTAGATCGTGAACGCGTTCGCGCCGTCCAGGCGGGCCGATTCGTCCAGGGAGATCGGGATCGAGCGGACGAATTGCAGGAAGATGTAGATGGAGACGATGTCGGTGCCCATGTAGAGGGCGATGGGGGCCCAGAGGGTGTCGAAGAGGCCGAAGCTGTTGACGATCTGGAAGGTCGCCACCTGGGTGGTGACGCCGGGGACCAACGCGGCCAGCAGGAAGAGGGCGACGACCAGTTTCCGGAGGCGGAAGGTGAAGCGGTCGATCGCGTAGGCCGTCATCGAGCCGATCAGGACGGTGCCGGTGATGGAGAACAGGAGGATGATCGCGGTGTTGCCGAGGGCGGACAGCATGTGGCCGTCCTGGAACGCCGTGACGTAGTTGTGGACGTTGAGGAAGTCGTCGGGGAGGGTCAGCGCCTGGTCGCCGCGCGCGAGTTCGTCGTCCGTCTTGAGGGACGTCAGGAAGACGACGGCGAGGGGGAGGAGGACCACCAGCGTCGCGAGGATCAGGGAGAGGTACACGAGGGCGCGGCGCGTCATGTGAGGTCCACCCTGTCGTCCGGGACGAGTCTGCGCTGGAGCCAGGTGACGGCCAGGACGATCAGGAGGAGGACCACCGCGCAGGCCGAGGCGAGGCCGGTCTTGTTGAACTGGAAGGCGAGTTTGACGGTCTGGATGACGAACGTCTCGGTGCCGGTCGCGCCGCCAGTCATGATGTACGGGATCTCGAACGCCGCCAGGGAGCCGGAGACGGAGAGGATGACCGTCAGCGTGAGGACCGGTTTGATGCCGGGGGCGATGATGTGGCGGAACTGGTGCCAGCGGTTCGCGCCGTCCAGCTCGGACGCCTCGTACAGCTCGGACGGGATGGACTGGATCGCCCCGAGGAACAGCACGAAGTTCAGCCCGAGGTAGCGCCAGACGGAGACACCCGCGAGGGACACGTTCGCGGAGACCGGCGTGCCGAGCCAGGCGTGGTCGGTGTGGACGCCGGCCAGGGCGAGGACGGAGTCGAGGGTGCCGCCGTCCTGGAAGAAGTACAGGAAGACGAACCCGATGGCGACCCCGTTGATCAGGTACGGGAAGAAGAGCACGCCCTTGAAGAAGTTCCGGAACCGGACGTCGAAGCTGAGGATCGTCGCGAAGTACAGCGCGGCGGCGATCTGCACGGCGGACGCGGCGAGGTAGTAGCCGCTGACGAAGAACACCTCGAACAGGTCGGGCCGGGTGGCGAGTTCGCGGTAGTTGTCGACGCCCGTGTAGTGCAGCTCGGGGCTCACGCCGTCCCAGTCGGTGAAGCTGTAGCCGATCATGTTGACGATCGGCACGTACGTGAAGGTGATCAGCAGGGCGAGGGGCGCGAGGAGGAACAGCCAGGGGGTGAGCCCGCGCAGGCGGCGGTGCCGGCGGCTGACGGTCCGGGGGCGTGGCGGGGACGTCGTCCGCGGGGGCGCCGCGGTGTCCGTCATGAGGACCCCACGTTCTTCTGCGCCGCCGCCCACTTCTTGCTCAGCCCGTCGAAGAACCCGTCCAGTGTGCCCTTGCGGGCGCCGCGTGCGAGGTCGACGAGGTCGAGGCGGTAGTCGGGGGCGTAGACGCCGACCTCGGACTCGCTGTCGACGAGTTTGACCCGGGCGCCCTGCGTGTCGTCCAGCTCGATGAGCTTGACGCCCGCGTCCTCGTAGGGCTTGAGGACGGCGGGCAGGGGGGCGTTCCGGAGCGGGGAGATCGCGAGGTTGTCCTTGTCGTAGCCGGACTTCTCGGTGAACCAGTCGATCCAGGCGCGGGCGGCTTCCTTGTGCGGGGAGTGGACGTTGACGGCCTGGTTGTAGTCGGGGCTGACGGTGGAGCAGAACTTTCCGCCGGTCTGGGCCGGGAAGGGCATGAAGCCGATGTCGTCGGGGTTCACGCCCGCCTGTTTCGCGGCGTCCCTGAACTGGACGATCGCCCAGGTGCCGAGCCACTGGGTGGCGATCTGTCCCTTGGCCAGCTGGGGTTTGGACAGCTCCCAGTTGGTGGTGGTCGGGTCCTTCTCGGCGAGGCCCTGGTGGACGATGTCGTAGAGCAGGGTGTCGCCGACGCGCAGGTCGGCGTCAGGTGCCCACGGGTCGCCCGCGGCGAGTTTGCCGGTGGCCTTCGGGTCGCAGTGGACGGCGCCGTCGACGTAGGTCCAGGAGGTCAGGGTCCACTGGGCGGCGAAGTTCGTGTAGTACGGCGTCGCGTCGGTCTTGTCCTTGATCGCCTTGAGGGCGGTGAGGAACGCCTCGGGGGTGGTGGGCCAGTCGGTGACGCCGGCCTCGCGCCAGATCCGCTTGTTGTAGACGAAGCCGGGCATCACGCCGATCGGGGTCTGCCCGTAGACCTTGCCGTCGACGGCGGTGAAACCGGTGAAGCGGAATCTCTTGGCGCGTTCCTGGACGGTGCCGAGGGAGGCGAAGAACTTCGGGTAGTCGGACTTCTTGATGACGCCGGGGATCATCAGGACGTCGCCGTAGTTCTCGGTGTTCATCCGGATCTTGACTTCGGACTCGTAGTTGGTGAGCGCCTGGAACTCGACCTTCACCTTCGGATACGTCCGGTTGAACGCGGCGGCGTACTGCTTCATCCGCCCGTTCTGCACCAGGTCGGTGCGCTGGGTGAGGACGGTGATGGTGCCGGAGACCTTCGCGGGGTCGTCGGGGGCTTCGGCGTCCGCGCCTTTCGAGGTGCCCGCGGTGGAGGTGCAGCCGGAGGCCAGGAGGGCGGCTCCCACGGCGACGGCCAGGGCGGTACGGCGGTTCATGTGCATCGACTCCGTTCGGTGGGACGGAAGAGCACGTGCGGGTTGGCTGATTCGGCACTCTGACAGCGCTTTCTCAACCGGTAAAGTCCCATTCCCGCCAAGGATGTGACACTCGTCGTCCTCCCTTGAGGTGGACCGGTTTAGGGAGAGCGCATGCTTCAGGTCGCACCGCTGCACGACGGCTGGGCCCTGCGGCACGACGGCGAGGCGCTCCCGGCGGCGGTGCCGGGCTGCGTGCACACCGACCTGCTGGCCGCCGGGGTGATCCCGGACCCGTTCCTCGGGCGCAACGAGACCGAGGTGGCGTGGGTGGGGAGGCGGGAGTGGGTCTACGAGCGGGACCTCGCGGCGGAGCCGGACGGGCACGAGCGGACGGACCTCGTCTTCGAGGGACTCGACACGGCCGCCGAGATCCTGATGGACGGTCAGCTCCTGGGCCGGGTGCGGAACATGCACCGCTCGTACCGGTTCGACGTGACCGGCATGAGCGGCCGGCTGACCGTGCGGTTCGCCTCCGCGTACGCCGAAGCGGAAGCTGTGCGCGGGCAGTTGGGTGAGCGGCCCGGCGCGTACGCGGAGCCGTACCAGTACCTCCGCAAGATGGCCTGCTCCTTCGGCTGGGACTGGGGTCCGACGCTGGTGACGGCCGGGATCTGGCGGCCGGTGCGGCTGGAGCGCTGGGGGACGGCCAGGATCTCCCGGGTGCGGCCCCTGGTGACGGTCGAACAGGGCGTGGGCGTCGTCGAGTTGCGCGTCAAGGCCGAGCGCTCCCGCGTCGAGGCGGCCCTCCACGTCGAGGCGGAGGTGGCGGGCGTCCGGGTGCGCGCCGCGCTCGACGGCACGAGCGGGACCGTCCGCCTCCGGGTCCCGGACGTCTCCCTGTGGTGGCCTCGCGGGTACGGCGAACAGCCGCTGTACGACGTGGAGTTGACGTTGCTGCACGGCACGGATCCGCTGGACGTGTGGCGGCGCCGGGTCGGTTTCCGCACGGTCGCGCTGGACACGTCGGCGGACGAGCACGGCACCGGGTTCACGCTGGCCGTCAACGGTGAGCGGCTCTTCGCGCGCGGCGTGAACTGGATCCCGGACGACGTGTTCCCGTCCCGGGTCACGCGGGAGCGGTACCGGGAGCGCCTCGGGCAGGCCGCCGGTGCGGGCGTGGACCTCGTCAGGGTGTGGGGCGGGGGGATCTACGAGAGCGGCGAATTCTACGACGCCTGCGACGAGTTGGGGCTGCTGGTGTGGCAGGACTTCCCGTTCGCGTGCGCCGCGTATCCGGAGGAGCAGCCGCTGCGGGGCGAGGTGGAGGCGGAGGCGCGGGAGAACGTCGTCCGGCTGATGCCGCACCCCTCGCTGGTGCTGTGGAACGGCAACAACGAGAACCTGTGGGGGTTTCGGGACTGGGGCTGGGAGGAGCGGCTCGCCGGGGACTCGTGGGGCGAGGGGTACTACCTGGGCGTACTGCCGCGTGTCGTCGCCGAGTTGGACCCGACCAGGCCCTACACGGCGGGCAGCCCCTGGTCGGGTTCGTGGGCGCGTCACCCGAACGATCCGGCGCACGGCACGCACCACTCGTGGGAGGTGTGGAACCGGCTGGACTTCTCCGCGTACCTCGCCGAAGTCCCGCGTTTCGTGGCCGAGTTCGGCTGGCAGGCGCCCCCGGCGTACGCGACGCTGCGGCGGGCCCTGCCGGGTGAGGAACTGGCGCCGGACTCCCCCGGTGTCCTGCATCACCAGAAGGCGGACGACGGGAACGGCAAGCTGGAGCGGGGTCTCGCGCACCGTTTCGTGCTGCCCGGCGGGGATTTCGACCGGTGGCACTATCTGACGCAGGTCAACCAGGCGCGGGCGGTCGCGACCGGCGTCGAGCACTGGCGGTCGCACTGGCCGGTGTGCGCGGGGGCGGTGGTGTGGCAGCTCAACGACTGCTGGCCGGTGACGAGTTGGGCGGCGGTCGACGGGGACGGGCGGGAGAAGCCGCTGTACCACGAGTTGCGGCGGCTGTACGCGGACCGGTTGCCGACGTTCCAACTCCGGGGGGAGCGGCTGGTGTTGGCGTGCGTGAACCAAGGGGCCGGGGAGTGGGGCGGGGTGGCGAAGCTGCGGCGGATGACCGTGGACGGGGTGGTGGTCGCGCGGGCGGAGGCGCCGTTCGCCGTCGGGCGCAGGGCAGTTGGGGAGGTGGAGGTAGGGCGGGAGTTGGTGCCGGACGGGGTGAAGGAGTTCATCGTGGCGGACGTGACCAGCCCGGCCGACGGGGCCGGTGCGGCCGACACCGCGGACGCAGTCGGCCCGGTGAGCCCAACTCCGTTGCGCGCGCTCTGGTTTCCCGCACCCGACCGTGACATCCCCTACCCGCAGCCCGACTTCGAGGTGGAGGTCGCGCCGGGTTCGGTGACCGTGGCCGCGCGGACGCTCGTCCGGGATCTGCTGCTCCAGGCGGACCGCCTCGGGCCTCAAGTGCGCGCGGACCGGGGGCTGGTGACGTTGCTGCCCGGGGAGCGGGTGACCATGGGGGTGAGCGGCTGGGAGAGTCCCGACGCCGCCGCCGCGCGCGCCGCGTTGTACTGCCAGGAGCCCCCTCGATGACCAGTGCCAGTCCCCGCGTCACCATCAAGGACGTCGCCGCGCGCGCCGGTGTGTCGAAGGGGGCGGTGTCGCTCGCGTTCAACCACAAGCCGGGGCTGTCCGAGGCGACGCGCGAGCGGATCTTCGTCGCCGCACGGGAGTTGGGGTGGGCGCCGAACCTGACGGCGCGTTCGCTGGCGGGGGCGCGGGTGGACGTCGTCGGGCTCGCGATCTGCCGTCCGGCGCGGATGCTGGGGCTCGAACCGTTCTACATGGAGTTCGTGTCCGGGGTGGAGAGCGTGATCGTCGAGCACTCCTGTTCGCTGCTGCTGCGGCTCGTGAAGTCGCCGCGGGAGGAGGCGGGGCTGCTGGAGGAGTGGTGGCGGGAGCGGCGGATCGGGGGGTCGATCCTCGTGGACTTCCGGGCGGACGATCCGCGGGTCGCCGTCGCCGAGCGGCTGGGGATGCCGGTGGTGGCCGTCGGGGACCCCTCGCTGACCGGGGCGCTGACGGCCGTGTGGACCGACGACGCGGCGGCGATGCGGGAGGCGGTGCGGTATCTCGCCGCGCTCGGGCACCGGAGGATCGCGCGGGTGGGGGGCGCGGCGGAGCTGGGGCACACCGCTGTGCGGACCGCCGCCTTCGAGGCCGCCGCCCGTGAGCTGGGGCTCGCGGGGGCCCGGCAGGTGGCCACCGACTACTCCGGGGAGGCGGGGGCGCGGGCGACGCGGTCCCTGCTGACGGCTTCGGACCGGCCGACGGCCGTCGTCTACGACAACGACATCATGGCCGTCGCCGGGTTGTCGGTCGCCCAGGAGATGGGGGTGCGCGTGCCGGACGACGTGTCCCTGCTGGCCTGGGACGACTCCCAGCTGTGCCGGCTGACGCATCCGACGCTGTCGGCGATGAGCCATGACGTACACGGGTTCGGGGCGGAGGTGGCGCGGACGTTGTTCGGGGTGATTCTGGGGGCGGGCGGACGGTCGCATCCGGTCGCCACACCGGTGCTGACGCCCCGGGGTTCGACGGCGCCGCCACGCTCGTAGGGTGTGACCTTCGCCGCTCCCGCCCCCAAGACTGGGCAGTCACGTTACTGATAAGTAGCATGGGGGCTGAGCGCCCGCTCAGCGACTGTGTGGGGCGGCGCGTCGCAGCTGTGCCATCCCGCACCCTGGAGGAGCCATCGTGCCTCGTACCGTCAGGGATGTCGTCTTCGTCGACGGCGTCCGTACCCCGTTCGGCAAGGCGGGCCCGAAGGGCATCTACCACGAGACCCGGGCCGACGACCTCGTCGTGAAGGCGATCCGGGAGCTGCTGCGCCGCAACCCCGGTCTGGACCCCGCGAAGATCGACGAGGTCGCGATCGCGGCGACCACGCAGATCGGCGACCAGGGCCTGACCATCGGCCGCACGGCCGGCATCCTCGCGGGCCTCCCCCAGTCCGTGCCGGGCTACTCCATCGACCGCATGTGCGCGGGCGCCCTGACGGCCGTCACCACGGTCGCCGGCTCCGTCGCGTTCGGCGCCTACGACATCGCCGTCGCCGGTGGTGTCGAGCACATGGGCCGCCACCCGATGGGCGAGGGCGTCGACCCGAACCCGCGGTTCGTCAGCGAGAAGCTGGTGGACGAGTCGGCGCTGTTCATGGGCATGACCGCCGAGAACCTGCACGACCGCTACCCGCAGATCACGAAGCTGCGCGCGGACGAGTACGCGGTGCGCTCCCAGGAGAAGGCCGCCAAGGCGTACGCGAACGGCAAGATCCAGGCCGACCTGGTCCCGATCTCCGTCCGCCGCACCAACGCCGAAGCCGGTGAGACGGGCTGGGGCCTGGTCACCGCCGACGAGCCGATGCGCCCGGGGACGACGCTGGAGAACCTCTCCGGCCTCAAGACCCCGTTCCGCGTGCACGGCCGGGTCACCGCGGGCAACGCGGCCGGTCTGAACGACGGCGCGACCGCGTCCCTCATCGCGTCCGAGGACTTCGCCCGCGAGAACGGCCTGCCGGTCAAGATGCGCCTCGTCTCCTACTCGTTCGCGGGTGTGGAGCCGGAGGTCATGGGCTACGGCCCGATCCCGGCCACGGAGAAGGCCCTCGCGCAGGCGGGCCTGTCCATCGAGGACATCGGCCTCTTCGAGATCAACGAGGCGTTCGCCGTCCAGGTGCTCGCCTTCCTCGACCACTACGGCATCGCGGACGACGACGAGCGCGTCAACCAGTACGGCGGCGCGATCGCCTTCGGTCACCCGCTGGCCTCCTCCGGCGTCCGGCTGATGACCCAGCTGGCCCGGCAGTTCGAGGACCAGCCGCACGTCCGCTACGGCCTGACCACGATGTGCGTCGGCTTCGGCATGGGCGCGACGGTCATCTGGGAGAACCCGCACTTCGAGGGGGACAAGTGAGCACCACCGCTGAGCTGTTGAAGGGTGCGGCCGAGCTGTTCCCCGACGAGGTCGTCACGTCGGCGCACGTCCGCCACCTCGACCTCCCCTTCGGCGCGGGCCGCTTCGCGCTGATCACGCTGGACAACGGCCTGGACCACACCAAGCCGACCACGTTCGGCCCGGCGTCCCTGGCGAACCTGAACGCGGCGCTCGACCAGGTCGAGGCGGAGGCCGCGGCCGGCGACATCGTCGGCGTCGGCGTCACCGGCAAGCCGTTCATCTTCGCGGTCGGCGCCGACCTCAAGGGCGTCGAGCTGCTGAAGCAGTGGGACCACGCCTACGCGATCGGCAAGGGCGGGCACGACGTCTTCAAGCGCCTCGCCGGCCTCGCCGTCCCGACCTTCGCGTACTACAACGGCGCGGCCATGGGCGGTGGCGTCGAGGTCGGTCTGCACTGCGAGTACCGGACCGTCTCCAAGGCGATCCCGGCGTTCTCGCTGCCCGAGGTCTTCCTCGGCCTCGTCCCCGGCTGGGGCGGCTGCACGCTGCTGCCGAACCTGATCGGCGCCGAGAAGGCCGTCTCGGTCATCGTCGAGAACAGCCTCAACCAGAACAAGCAGCTCAAGGGCCAGCAGGTCTTCGACCTCGGGATCGCGGACGCGCTCTTCGAGGGCGCGGACTTCCTGGAGCAGTCCCTGGTGTGGACGGCGTCCGTCCTGAAGGGCGACATCAAGGTCGAGCGGCCCGCCGTCGACCGCGGTGAGGCGTGGGACGAGGCCGTCGCCAAGGGCCGGGCCTTCGCCGACTCCAAGGTGCACGGCGCCGCCCCGGCCGCCTATCGGGCCCTGGACATCGTCGCCGCCGCGAAGGACGGCGACCTCCAGGCCGGGTACGACGCCGAGGACCAGGCGCTCGCCGACCTGATCATGGGCGGGGAACTGCGCGCCGGGATCTACGCGTTCAACCTGGTGCAGAAGCGCGGCAAGCGGCCCGCCGGGGCGCCGGACAAGTCGCTCGCGCGTCCCGTCACCAAGGTCGGTGTCGTCGGCGCCGGTCTGATGGCCTCGCAGCTCGCGCTGCTGTTCCTGCGCCGCCTCGAGGTGCCGGTCGTGCTGACCGACATCGACCAGGAGCGCGTCGACAAGGGTGTGGGCTACGTCCACGCCGAGATCGACAAGCTGCTCGGCAAGGGCCGCATCAACCAGGACAAGGCCAACCGCCTGAAGGCCCTGGTCACGGGCGTCCTCGACAAGGCCGAGGGCTTCTTTGACGCCGACTTCGTCATCGAGGCCGTCTTCGAGGAGATCGGCGTCAAGCAGCAGGTGTTCGCGGAGGTCGAGGCGGTCGCCCCGGCGCACGCGATCCTCGCGACGAACACCTCCTCGCTGTCGGTCACCGAGATGGCGTCGAAGCTGAAGCACCCCGAGCGCCTCGTCGGCTTCCACTTCTTCAACCCCGTCGCCGTGCTGCCGCTCCTGGAGATCGTGCGCGGCGAGCAGACGGACGACGCGGCGCTGGCCACGGCGTTCGGCGTCGCCAAGAAGCTGAAGAAGACGGCCGTCCTCGTCAAGGACGCGCCCGCGTTCGTCGTCAACCGCATCCTGACCCGCTTCATGGGCGAGGTGCAGAACGTGATCGACGAGGGGACGTCCGTCGAGGTCGCCGAGAAGGCCGTCGAGCCGCTCGGGCTGCCGATGTCGCCGCTGGTCCTGCTGGAGCTGGTCGGTCCGGCGATCGGGCTGCACGTCTCCGAGACGCTCCATGGCGCGTTCCCGGACCGCTTCACCGTCTCCCCGAACCTCAAGGCGGTCGTCGAGGCGGGCAAGCGCGGGTTCTACGTGTACCGCGCGGAGAACGGCTTCAAGCCGGAGCTGGACCCCGAGGTCGCGGCCCTCCTCGAGCAGGGCTCCACGGCCCTGACCGAGGAGCAGGTGCGGGCGCGGGTCCTGGAGGCCGTCGCGCAGGAGATCGGGCTCATGCTCGACGAGGGTGTCGTCGCCGAGGCCCAGGACATCGACCTCTGCCTGATCACCGGCGCCGGCTGGCCCTTCCACCTGGGCGGCATCACGCCGTACCTGGACCGCGAGGGCGTCTCCGAGAAGGTGAACGGCAAGAAGTTCCTGGCGGAGGGCGTGGCGTCGGTCCCGGCGTAACCGCTCGCAGCACGTCGGCAGAGGGCCTCCGCATCACGCGGGGGCCCTTTCGCTACCGCTGCTCCAGCTTGCTGTTCTTCCTCCCGTACAGGAAGTACACCGCGAACCCGATCGCCATCCAGATCCCGAACCGGAGCCACGTCTCGGCCGGCAGGTTCAGCATCAGCCACAGGGACGCGGCGACGGAGAGGATCGGGATCGCCGGGACCCACGGGGTGCGGAACGCGCGCGGGAGGTCGGGGCGGCTGCCGCGCAGGAGGACGACGCCGATCGCGACGACGACGAACGCGAACAGGGTGCCGATGTTGACCAGTTCAGCCAGCTCGCTGAGGGGCGTGAAGCCGGCGACGATCGCGATGATCACGCCGAGGAGGATCGTCGGGCGGTGCGGGGTGCGGTAGCGGGGGTGGACGTGGGAGAAGAACGTCGGCAGCAGGCCGTCGCGGCTCATCGCGAAGAAGACCCGGGTCTGGCCGAGCAGCAGGATCATGCAGACCGTCGTCAGGCCGACCGCCGCGCCGAAGCTGATGAACCCCGCGAACCAGGGGTGCCCGGTGGCCTTGAAGGCGTCCGCGAGGGGCGCGGTGACCGAGAGGTCCGTGTAGTGCTGCATGCCGGTGACGACGATCGAGACGGCCACGTAGAGCGTCGTACAGATCAGGAGTGAGCCGAGGATGCCCCGGGGCATGTCGCGCTGGGGGTTCCTCGTCTCCTCGGCGGCCGTCGCGACCACGTCGAAGCCGATGAAGGCGAAGAACACGACGGACGCGGCCGTGAAGATGCCCATCACGCCGAAGTTGGAGGGGGCCCAGCCGAACATCAGCTGCACCAGCGGGGACTGGAGGTCGCCGCCCGCCTCCACGGTCTGGGACTTCGGGATGAACGGGTGGTAGTTGTCGCCCTTGACGAAGAAGGCGCCCGCGACGATGACGACGAGGACGACCGTCACCTTCACCGCGACGACCACCGACGTCACGCGCGCGGAGAGCTTCGTCCCGAGGACGAGGATCCCGGTGAGGGCGAGGACGAGGGCGGCGGCGAGGATGTCGAACCCGAAGCCGTCCGCGCCGTCCCGCCCGCTCAGCGCCTGCGGCAGATGCCAGCCCGCGTTGTCCAGCAGCGAGGCGATGTACCCCGACCAGCCGACGGCCACCACCGCCGTGCCCAGCGCGAACTCCAGGACCAGGTCCCAGCCGATGATCCACGCGGGCAGCTCCCCCAGCGACGCGTAGCTGAACGTGTACGCGGAACCCGCCACCGGGACCGTCGAGGCGAACTCGGCGTAGCAGAGCGCGGCGAGCGCGCAGACGACACCCGCGACGACGAAGGCGAGGGCGGTGGCCGGGCCCGCGTTGTTCTTCGCGACCGTGCCCGTCAGGACGAAGATGCCGGTGCCGATGATGACCCCGACGCCGAAGACCGTCAGGTCCAGGGCCGACAGGGACTTCTTGAGGGCGTGCTCGGGCTCCTCGGTGTCCTGGATCGACTGCTCGACCTGTTTCGTGCGGAAGACGCTGCTGCTCACGGATCTGACCTCCCACGCCTGATCAAGAGGGGGCACAGGTCGTATGCCCGGGAGTCACTCCATTAACGCGAATGGACCGGACTCGTCACCCCAAGTAGTGAAGAATCCGGCCCATCCAGGCGTGTCGCGGGGTCAGTCGCGGGCGGGCTCCACCGACTCCACCGTGCCGTCGAACTTCCCGTCGATCTTCGCCACCAGGCCGGTGACCTGGCGCGCGATGTCCGGCGCGGTCAGCCCGATCTCCGCCATGACCTCCGCGCGGGAGGCGTGGTCGAGGAAGCGCGGCGGGATGCCGAAGTCACGCAGAGGTACGTCCACGCCCGCGTCCCGCAGCGCCTGCGCGACCGCCGAGCCGACGCCGCCGACCCGCGAGTTGTCCTCGACGGTGACGACCACGCGGTGGCGCTCCGCGAGGGGGGCCATCGCCTCGTCGACCGGCTTGACCCAGCGCGGGTCGACGACGGTCGTGGTGATCCCCTGCTTGTCGAGCAGCGAGGCGATCTCCAGGCACATCGGCGCCAGCGCGCCCACGGAGACCAGCAGGACGTCCGGGGAGTCCGTCCCCGGCTCCCGCAGCACGTCCATGCCGCCCACGCGCCCCACAGCGGGCACAGCGGGCCCCACGGCGCCCTTGGAGAAGCGGACGACCGTCGGCGCGTCGTCCACCGCGACGGCCTCCCGCAACTGCGCGCGGACCTGCTCGGCGTCACGCGGGGCGGCCAGGCGCAGCCCCGGGACGACCTGGAGGATCGACATGTCCCACATGCCGTTGTGCGAGGCGCCGTCCGTGCCGGTGACGCCCGCGCGGTCCAGGACGAACGTCACACCGCACTTGTGCAGGGCGACGTCCATCAGGACCTGGTCGAAGGCGCGGTTCAGGAACGTCGCGTACACGGCGAAGACGGGGTGCACGCCCGCATGCGCGAGGCCGGCGGCGGAGACGGCGCCGTGCTGCTCGGCGATGCCGACGTCGTAGATGCGGTCGGGGAACGTGTCCGCGAACTTCTTCAGGCCGACCGGCTGGAGCATCGCGGCGGTGATCGCGACGATGTCCTCGCGCTCCTTGCCGAGCGCGACCATCTCGTCCCCGAAGACGGACGTCCAGTCCGCGCCGGACGCCTTGACCGGCAGGCCGGTGTCGGGGTGGATCGGGCCGATGCCGTGGAAGCGGTCCGCCTCGTCCTGGAGGGCCGGCTGGTAGCCGCGGCCCTTCTCGGTGATGACGTGGACGATGACCGGGCCGCCGAAGCGCTTGGCGCGCGAGAGGGCCGACTCCAGGGCCTCGATGTCGTGGCCGTCGATCGGGCCGACGTACTTCAGGCCGAGGTCCTCGAACATGCCCTGCGGGGCGATGAAGTCCTTGAGGCCCTTCTTCGCGCCGTGCAGGGTGTCGAAGAGGGGCTTGCCGACGACCGGGGTGCGCTCCAGGAGGTCCTTGCCGCGGGCCAGGAAGCGCTCGTAGCCGTCCGTGGTGCGCAGGGTCGCGAGGTGGTTGGCGAGGCCGCCGATGGTCGGCGCGTAGGAGCGCTCGTTGTCGTTGACGACGATGACGAGCGGGCGGTCCTTGGCGTCGGCGATGTTGTTGAGCGCCTCCCAGGCCATGCCGCCGGTGAGGGCGCCGTCCCCGATGACGGCGGCGACGTGCGCGTCCCGGCCGAGGATCTCGTTGCCCTTGGCGATGCCGTCGGCCCAGCCGAGGACCGTGGAGGCGTGGCTGTTCTCGATGACGTCGTGCTCGGACTCGCCCTGCGAGGGGTAGCCGGAGAGGCCGCCCTTCTGTTTGAGCTTCGAGAAGTCCTGGCGGCCCGTGAGGAGCTTGTGGACGTAGGACTGGTGGCCCGTGTCCCACAGCACCTTGTCCCGGGGCGACTCGAACACGCGGTGCAGGGCGATGGTCAGCTCGACCACGCCGAGGTTCGGGCCGAGGTGGCCGCCGGTCTTGGAGACGGCCTCCACGAGGAAGGTCCTGATCTCCCCGGCCAGCTGGTCCAGCTCCTCCAGGCTGAGCCGGTCCAGATCGCGCGGTCCCGTGATGCGGGTCAGCAGCGGCACCCGTGCCTCCTTGCAGTAGAGCTGTTCGAGCTGTTGCCGGGCTTGTCGAGTCTAATGTTCCGTCCCGGTGGCCGGACTCCGGCCCATGCGTCGTGCGTCACGCGTTCGGCCGTACCCATGATCGGCTGACCCTATGACATGACCGCGCCCGGCACTCGTGTGCGAGCGCCGGGCGCGGTCATGTCACGGGGTGGGCGTCAGCCTCGTCCGGACGCCTTCTGGCTGCGGCGGGACACCGAGTCGATGACCACGGCGCCCAGGAGCACGCCGCCGGTGATCATGTACTGGATCGACGTGTCCATGTTGAGCAGGTACAGGCCGGTCTGGATCGACTGGATGACCAGCATGCCGAGGAGCGCGGACCACACCGTGCCCCGGCCGCCGAACAGGGACGTACCGCCGATGACCGCCGCGGCGATCGCCAGCATCAGGGTGTTGCCGCCGCCCGCGTTCAGCGTCGCGGACGCCGTCTGGCCCGCGAAGAACATGCCGCCGACAGCGGCGAAGCCGCCGGAGATGGCGAAGACACTGATGCGGACCATGGACACGCTGATACCGGCGCGGCGGGCCGCCTCGATGCCGCCGCCGACCGCGAAGACCTTGCGGCCGTACGTCGTACGGCGCAGCACGAAGTCCACGACCACCAGGGACGCGAGGAAGATCACCAGCGCGTTGGTGACGCCGTTGGAGCTGTTCAGGACGGCCGCAGCGACGAACGCGGCGACGGCCAGCAGGCCGACGCGGATCAGGATCTCGGCGGTGGGCCGGAACGGGACGCCCGCCTCCTTGCGGCGGCGCTGCTCACCGAAGTTGCCGATCAGCGAGAGGACGACGGCGAGGCCCGCGAGCAGGTAGGCGCCGACGATCTGCTGGTCCATGAAGAAGGAGCTCTTGCCCAGGAGCTTCACGGGGCCGGAGTCCGAGGGGAGGTTGATCGTGCCGCTGGAGCCCAGCAGCCACAGCATCAGGCCGTTCCAGCCGAGGAAGCCGGCCAGGGTGACGACGAACGCGGGCACGCCGATCTTCGCGAAGAAGAAGCCGTGCAGCGCGCCGATCGCGGCGCCGGTGAGGACCGTCAGGAACAGCGAGAACCACGGGTTCATGGAGTGGTCCACCACGAACACCGCGAACAGGGTCGAGGCGAGGCCGCTGACCGAGCCGACGGACAGGTCGATCTCGCCGAGCAGCAGCACGAACACCAGGCCGATGGCGAGCATGCCGGTGGCCGAGAGGAAGTAGCTGATGTCGGAGAGGTTGTCGGCGCTCAGGAAGCGGTCGTTCTTCATCTGGAAGATCGTCCAGATGACGATCAGGCCGAGGACGACCGGGATCGACCCAAGCTCACCGCCCTTGACCTTGCGCTGGAACTCCGTCCAGTAGCCCTTGAAGCCCTCTTCGCGGACCAGCAGGCGCGGGTCGACGACGGCGACGGGCGCCGCGGTCGGGTCGTCGGCGGGGGCGACGGTGTCCTGGACGGCGGCCTTGGTGACCTCCGTCTTGGCCGCCCCCTCGGCGGTGGCCTGCTCGGCCTTCGCTTCGTTGGTGGTCTTGTCGCTCACTTCGCCGCCTCCGTGGTGCGACGCCCGGCACGGCGGGTCACGGCGTTGTCCGTGGCGCCCGTGATCGCGGCGATGATCTCTTCGTGGCTGGTGTCCTTCACCGGG
Organism: Streptomyces sp.; assembly: GCA_036569285.1. Classification (GTDB taxonomy): domain Bacteria; phylum Actinomycetota; class Actinomycetes; order Streptomycetales; family Streptomycetaceae; genus Streptomyces. The sequence goes on along the minus strand of DATCQX010000512.1, from coordinate 1,338 downwards.
AAGGAGCCGTTGTTCTTGCCCAGGCGCAGCACGTGGACGGTGTCGGCGACCGCCTTGACGTCCGCCATGTTGTGGCTGATGAGGATGACGCCGAGGCCGCGCTCGCGCAGCCGCTCGACGAGGTCGAGGACCTGCGCGGTCTGCTCGACGCCGAGGGCGGCGGTGGGCTCGTCGAGGATGACGACCTTGGGGTCGCCGATGAGGGCGCGGGCGATCGCGACGACCTGGCGCTGGCCGCCGGAGAGGCTCGCGATCGGGATGCGGACGCTCGGGATGCGGATGGAGAGCGTCGAGAGCAGCTCGCGCGCGTGCTTCTCCATCGAGACCTCGTCGATCGTGCCGCGGCGCAGCAGCTCACGGCCGAGGTAGAGGTTGCCGACGACGTCGAGGTTGTCGCAGAGCGCGAGGTCCTGGTAGACGGTCGCGACACCGAGGCCCTGGGCGTCCTGCGGCTTGTTGATGCTGACCGCTTCGCCCTCCCACTCGATGACGCCCTCGTCGATCGGGTGGACCCCCGCGATCGTCTTGACCAGCGTGGACTTTCCTGCGCCGTTGTCGCCGACCAGGGCGACCACTTCTCCGGCGTGGACCTCCAGATCGACCTCGGTGAGGGCCTGGACCGCACCGAATCGCTTGGAGACTCCGCGCAACGCCAGCACGGGCGTAGCGGACACGTGAACCATCTCCTTCGCCGCCTGACCGGCGGGGTACCGCGCTGGGGTTATCAGGCGCGGAGGGTTGTACGCGGCCGTCGTCCGACGGGCCCGCGTACCGGGTTTACAGAATGAACATGCGCGCGTCCGTCGCCGTTGGCAACGGCGGCGCGTCCCCGGTACGTCCGGCGTCCGTCCCGGTAGCGGGACGTAGAGGTGGGGCGGACGCCGGACGAGTTCTCGGGAGGGGCTGGGGTGTACGGGGTGGCTGTGGCTCCCGGGTCGTACGGGTACGGGGTGGGAGCCGGGTGGCCCCTGCGGCGTACGGGTACGTGGCTCTCGCGTCGTACGGGTACCGGGTGGGAGCCGGGTGGCTCTCACGTCGTACGGGTACGGGGTGCGGGAGCCGGAGGCCGGGCAGGCCGTGGAGGAGCGAGGGGTTCGGGGGCCGGTGTGACCGGTCCGTCCGTTCCGCTCGCTCCCCCGGGACCCGTTCGTCCTCGGGTCACCGTGGGGCCCGGGTGCCGGGCCCCGTCACCTTCGCCTTACTGGAGGCCGGCGGCCTTGCAGGGGGCCGCGAACTCGCCCGTGCAGATCTGGGCGGCGGTGTAGAGGCCGTCCTTGATGACCGTGTCCTTGATGTTGGCCTTGGTCACGGAGACCGGGGTCAGCAGCTGGGACGGGA
>DATCQX010000511.1:0-9323 GCA_036569285.1 Streptomyces sp. | reverse complement strand
GACGACGAGTCGATCAGGGCCGTCCACACGGCACTCGACCTCGGCGTCACCTTCTTCGACACCGCCGACACGTACGGCGCCGGGCACAGTGAGCGCGTCCTCGGGCGGGCACTCGGCAAGCGGCGGGGGGACGTTGTCGTCGCGACGAAGTGGGGCAACCTCTTCGACGAGCGCACGAAGACCAGGGACGGGGAGGACGCGGGCGTCGGACACCTCCGCACGGCCCTCACCGCCTCCCTCCGGCGCCTCGCCACCGACTACATCGACCTCTACCAGTTCCACCTCTCCGACGCCGAGCCCGACCAGGCCGCGCGACTCCGGGACGCCTGCGAGGAGTTGGTGGCGGAGGGGCTGATCCGCACGTACGCCTGGAGTACGGACGACCCCGCCCGCGCCGCCGTCTTCGCGGCGGGCCCGCACTGCTCGGCCGTCCAGCACCGGCTGAACGTCCTCCAGGACGCGCCCGAAATGCTGACGCTCTGCGAGGAGTCGGGCCTCGCGAGCGTCAACCGGAGCCCGCTGGCGATGGGGCTCCTGACGCAGGCCGCCAAGGCTCCCCGCGAACCCGGAGACATCCGCACCCGCCCCCCGGCCTGGCTGGAGGGCTTCGGCACCGGCGCCGGCCCCGACCCGTCCTGGCTGGCCCGCATCGACACCCTCCGCACCCTCCTCACCTCCGACGGCCGCACCCTCACCCAGGGCGCCCTCGCCTGGCTCTGGTCCCGCAGCCCCGGCACGATCCCCATCCCCGGCTTCCGCTCCGTGGCCCAGGCGACGGAGAACGCGGGGGCACTGGAGAAGGGGCCGCTGGGCGGGGAGGTGATGGGGGAGATCGAGAGGGTGCTGGAAAGGTAAGAAACGCTTCCGGGGTGCCGGGGTGCCGGGGTGCCGGGGTGCCGGGCGCAGGTTGCGGGGAGGGCTGGGGCACGTCCCCGTACCGGTCCGGATCCGTGGCCCGCTCGGGCTGCGGGGACGTGTCGGGCGCGGCTCCAGCCCTCCCGGGCCCCTCTGAGGGCCGGGCCGCGCGAGCCCGCACTCCGGGTGCGCTCGGACCCCGTCCCGCTTCGGGGCTCCGGGCGCTCCCCTACGGCTTCGGGGCGTGCGCGTTCACCTCGGCGGATCCTCGCCCGTGAGCCCGTCCACGGACTCACGGACGAGGTCGGCGTGACCGGCGTGGCGGGCGTACTCCTCGACGAGGTCGAGGAGGATGCGGCGGAGGTTGGGGCGTTCGCCGGTTCGGGTGGTGTACGCGCCGAGCTGGTCCAGGCCGCCCGTGCTGAGCGCCTTGTCGACGACGGCACGGGAGCGGTCGACCGACTCCCGCCACAGAGCGTGCAACTGCTCGGGGGTGTCCTCGGCGGCGGAGCGGTAGTCCCAGTCGGGCTCGCTGTCCCAGTCGACGGCGTCCCAGGGGGCGCCGACGGGGGAGCCGAGCCACAGCCGGGCGAAGTGACTGTCCTCGACGTGCGCCAGGTGCTTGAGGAGGCCGCCCAGCGTGACGGCGGACGTGCCGAGCGTGGCGCGAAGGCCTGCGGCGTCCAGGCCGGAGCACTTCCAGGCGAGGGTGGCCCGCTGCCGTTCGAGGGCGCCGAGGACGGCCGCCGCCTCGGTGCCGGCGAGCGGAGGTTCCGGCCAGGCTTCGGTTCTGCTCTCAGTCATGGCCGCAGACCCTAGCGAACGGGTCTGACAGCGGCCCCGACACCACCACCCCGAGGTTCGCGTTTTCTCACCATCCTTCTGTACGGTCCCGTCGGTGGACATCACCGCTCGGGCCTGGATCGTCGCCGACTACGACACGGGGGAGGTGCTCGCGGAGCGGAACGCGCATCTGCGGCTGGCGCCGGCCTCCACGCTGAAGATGCTGTTCGCGGATACGTTGCTGGGGAAGTTCGCGAGGACGCAGCGGCATACCGTGCGGGCGGCGGAGCTGGCGAGTGTGCCGGAGGGGTCGAGCCTCGTGGGGATCAAGGCCGGGCGTACTTACAGCGTCGAAGACCTCTGGCACGGGGTTTTCCTGCGGTCGGGGAACGACGCCGTGCGGGTGCTGGCCGGGATGAACGGGGGGATCGAGCGGTCCGTCGCCGAGATGCGGGCCAAGGCCGCCGACCTTCAGGCCGTCGACACGTACGTGGTGAGTCCTGACGGGTACGACCACCCCCGGCAGTACTCCTCCGCCTACGACCTGACCCTCATGGCCCGTAGCGGGCTCAGGAACGCGGACTTCCGGGCGTACTGCGGGACGCGGACCGCGCGGATCGGTGGCACCGGTATCGAGAACACCAACCGACTGCTGTGCGGCTCGCACGGGGTGAAGCCGTACGCCGGGATGATCGGCGTCAAGAACGGCTACACCAGCAATGCGGGCAACACGTTCACGGGAGCGGCGACGAGGAACGGACGGACCCTCATCGTCACCGTGCTGCATCCGAAGAGCGGGCTCAACGCGGTGTACGAGGAGAGCCGGAAGCTCCTCGACTGGGGCTTCGCGCAAGGGAGTTCGGCGAAACCCGTCGGCATGCTCGCCGAGCCGCTCAGCGAGGGCGGGGCCAAGGTCTCGCACAACTCGCCGCGCGGGATGGGGGGTTCGGCGGGGGCGGCGATCGACGACGACAGCATGGGGTGGGGGCTGCCGGTCGGGGGAGTGGTGGCGGCGGCACTGTTCGGCGGGGTGTACGCGCTGCGCAACAGGCGGACCAAGAAGGCGAGTTCCGAAGCGGACCCGGACAAGAAGGCCGGCGCCGGAGCGGGACCCGCCCACAAGACCGAGGCGGACGATCCCAAGAAGCCTGCCGCCGAGGAGAGTTGAGCCCCCGCCGACCTCGCCCCCTGTACGACAGTCGCCCCACGACCCCGGTGCGTCCCTCGCGATGCGCGAGGCCCACCCCCACCCGGTGTCGTGGGGCGACTGCCTCCTCCCCCCTCGGAGTGGCCTACGGAACTCCCCCACTCAAGTGTGAAGTTCTCGTGGAGAAGAGTTGAGCATAGGTCCGCCAACCCCCGCAATAGGGCGGACTGTCAAATTCCGCTTGTGCGGATGCGATCACCCTCCAGATCACCTCTCCCGCCTCTCCAGTCACCCCCGCCCCACATACGGCATCCCCGTCGCCAGCACCGTCACGAACTGCATGTTGGCCTCCAACGGCAGCTCGGCCATGTGCCGGACGGTCCGCGCGACATCGGCGACGTCCATCACCGGCTCCGGCACGACCTCCCCGTTCGCCTGGAGCACTCCCGCCCGCATCCGGTCCGTCATCTCGGTCGCCGCGTTCCCGATGTCGATCTGACTGACGGCGATGCCGTACGAACGCCCGTCCAGAGCAAGGGACTTGGTGAGACCGGTCAACGCGTGCTTGGTCGCGGTGTACGGCGCCGACCGCGGACGCGGCGTGTGCGCGGAGACGGAACCGTTGTTGATGATCCGCCCGCCCCGCGGTTCCTGACTCCTCATCACCCGGTACGCGGCCCGCGCGCACAGAAACGCCCCGTTGAGGTTCGTGTCCACGACATGCCGCCACGCGTCGTACGACAACTCCTCGAACGGCACACCGCCGGGCCCGAACGTCCCCGCGTTGTTGAACAACAGGTCCAACCGCCCCGGCACGGCGCCGAACACGCGCTCCACGTCGTCCTCACGCGCCACATCGGCCCGCACGACACGGCATTCGGCGTCCGGCACCAGCGCCGAAGTCGCCGCCAGCTTCTCTTCCGTCCGCCCCGCCAACACCAACGACCAACCGGCCCGCGCCAGTTCGACGGCGACGGCCCGCCCGATACCCGATCCGGCACCGGTCACCACTGCGACTTTGGAGTCCATGCCTCCGAAGACTAGGCCGACGCCCCCTCACTCAGCCGGAGGCCAAGCCTCCCCCCACTCCACGTCCCGAGCCGCCCTGTACAACCCCCCATGCCGCTTGGTCACCGTACTGCGCCCCAACTCCCCGTCCCCCGAACACAGTTCCAGCAACACCTGCCCCTTGCGGATCTGCGGACGCCGCACCACCCGCGCCGGGGCGGACGTCACCGGCACCCGAGTGGCCGCCACATACGCGAACTTCTCGTCCTCGTACGGCAGCGAACCCCCCTTGACCTGCCGATGCAGAGACGACCGGCTGACCCGCGCCGAGAAGTGACACCAGTCGCTGCCGGGGGCGATGGGGCACGCCCCGCTGTGCGGACAGGGCGCGGCGATCCGGTACCCGCTCCCGATCAGCGCGTCCCGCGCCTCGATGACCCGCGCGTACCCGTCGGGCGTCCCCGGCTCGACGATCACGACGGACGTCGCCCCGCTCACCTCCGCCAGCAGCGCGGCCCGATCGCCCGGCGTCAGCTCGTTGAGGACGTACGACACGGTCACCAGATCCGTCCCCTCCGGCACCCGCAACGCCGCCCCGATCCGTGCCCGCTCCCAACGCACCCCGGACAGCGCGGAGTTGGCGGCGGCGATCTCGCGCCCCAGGGCGAGCGCGGGTTCGGCCCAGTCCAGCACCGTCACCTCGCGGGACCCCGGCCACACCGACTCGACGGCCCAGGTCGCGGCGCCGGTGCCGCCACCGACGTCCACATGGCTGCCCGGCGTCCACTCCGGCACCGTCTCCGCGAACGCGTCCAGCGCCGAGCGCACCGCCTCGAACGTCGCCGGCATCCGGTACGCGGCGTACGCGGCGACGTCCGCGCGGTCCCGGAGGATCGGCGCGTGCGTCGGCGTCGCGCCCCGGTAGCTGGCGATCAGCCGGTCCACCGCCTGGGCCGCCTGCCGAGGCGGCAGCCCGTCGAGGAGCGAGTCGAGGGCGGTACGGAGGGATTCGGCCGAGTTCACGGCTTGATTCTCTCAGGTCCCGCACGCACCTCGGCCCACTTCCTCTCGCACCCCCCTCAGGCCCCCCGCACCGCCCGAGCCACCCGAGTCCCCGCCCGCGCCCTCGGCCCGCTCCCGCCCTGCCGCCGCCCCGGATGCACCGTGTTCGCCAGCATCACCAAGAACGTGTCCGTGGCCCGGTCCACCACCAGCGACGTCCCCGTGAACCCGGTATGCCCCGCGGCCCCCCGCCCCGCCAACTCCCCCATGAACCAAGCCTGATCGACGGCGAACCCCAGCCCCGGCGGATCGAGCAGCAACTCCACGTAATCGCTGCCGAGGATCCGCGCCGTCCCGTAGGACCCCCCGTTCAGCAGCGTCCGGCAGAACACCGAGAGATCCCACCCCGTGGAGAACAGCCCGGCATGCCCGGCCACCCCGCCCAGCGCCCAGGCGTTCTCGTCGTGCACCTCACCCCGGATCATCCCCCGGTCCACCTTCCCCCAGGGCCGCCGCTGGTCCTCGGTGGCCGCCGCGCCGGGGCAGGGCCCGAAGTCGGTCGAGGCCATCCCCAACGGCCGGGTGATCCCCTCGTGGATCAGGACGTCGAGCGTCCGCCCGGTGATCCGCTCAAGCAACTGCTGCAGCAACAGCATGTTGAGATCGGAGTACACGTACGACCCCGGCTCACTCACCGGCTCCTCCGCCCGCAGCACGGCCAGCCGCTCGGCGTCGTCCGCACACGCGTACAACGGCAGCTCGGGCCGGAACCCGGAGGTGTGCGTGAGGAGCTGCCGGACGGTCGTCCCGGCCTGCCGCACCCCGCTGAACTCGGGCAGAAACGCACCCACCCGCGCGTCGATCCCGAGCCGCCCCCGCTCGATCTGCTGGACAGCGGCGACGGACGTGAACAGCTTCGTCAGAGACGCGAGGTCGAACGGCGTCTCCGACGTCACCGGCACCCACTCCCGCGGCGGCAGCTCGACGGCCGTCACCCCGTCGTACGAGGCGAACCGCGACGCCCACCCCACCGCCTCCCGCACGGCCACCACCGGCCCACGCCCGGCGAACACGACGACACCGGCCGCCCACGGATGCGGACCGGCGGTCAGCGCGTGCACCTCGTCGACGAGAAGCCCCAGCTCGTCGGCGTCGAGGCAGGCACGGTCGGGGGTGCCGGCTCGAAGTCTCGGCGCGCTCAGTTCTCGGCTCCCTCGGCGTCGAAGTCGGCATCGGACCGGGCGTCGGGCTCGCCCTTGGCACCGATCCTGGCACCGGACCCGGCACCGGGCTCGCTTTCGGCACCAACCCCGGCCCCGGCGCCAACCCCGGCATCACCCCCGCCCTCAACACGCCCCCTCCACGGCCGGCACAACCCCACGAAACACCCCACCGCCACCACGGACGCGACCACCTGCACCACCGCCATCGGCACAGCCGTATGCTCCCCAGCCACCCCCACCAACGGCGACGCCACCGCCCCCACCAGGAACGACGACGTCCCCAGCAGCGCCGACGCCGACCCGGCGGAATGCTTCGTCCGCAACAGCGCCAACGTCTGCGCGTTCGGCAGAGTCAACCCCATCGAGGACATGAGCACGAACAGAGCGGCGGCCACCGGCACCAGCCCGACCTCCCCGAACACCCCGGTAGTCATCAGCAGCAGCGCGACCGCCGCGCCGAGGGTCACCGCCAGCCCCACCCCCAGCACCCGGTCCAGCCGCACCCGCCCGACCAGCACCTTCCCGTTGAGCTGCCCGGCGGCCATCAGCCCCACCGAGTTGAGCCCGAACAGCAGGCTGTACGTCTGCGGGGAGGCCCCGTAGATCTCCTGGACCACGAACGGCGACGCGGAGATGTACGCGAACAGCGCGGCGAACGCGAACCCGCCGGTCAGCATGTACCCGGTGAAAGGGGTGTCGGCGAGCAGCCCCCGCATCGAGCGCAGCGCCTCCCCCACCCCGCCGTCGTGCCGGTCGGCGGGCTCCAGGGTCTCCGGCAGCCGCGCCCACACCAGGGCCGTCAGCAGCAGACCGACACCGATCAGGACGACGAACACGCCCCGCCAGTCCGTGAAGCGCAGGATCTGCCCGCCGATCAGCGGCGCCACGATCGGCGCGACCCCCGAGATCAGCATCAGCGTCGAGAAGAACCGCGCCATCGCGTCACCGTCGTACAGATCGCGTGTCACGGCCCGCGCGATCACGATGCCCGCCGCGCCCGCGAGACCCTGGACGAGCCGGAAGGCGACCAGCGTCTCGACGTTGGGGGCGACGGCGCACAGCGCGGTGGCGACGACGTACACCACGAGCCCCACGAGCAGCGGACGCCGCCGCCCCCACCGGTCGCTCATCGGCCCCACGACCAACTGGCCCAGCGCCATGCCCGCGAGGCACGCGGTGAGCGTGAGCTGCACGGTCGAGGCGGGGGCGTGCAGGGAGTCGGTGACCTCCGGGAGCGCCGGCAGATACATGTCCATCGACAGCGGGGGAGTGGCGGTCAGCCCGCCCAGCAGCACGGTGACCAGCAGCCCCGTACGCCGCCGCGCGGCCAGAGACGGCGACACGGCCTCCCGTGCCACCTGCGATATCGGTGCCCCACCCTCGGCCATGTGCCCCTCCCTCTGCCCCCGGTCCGCCACCTATGCTCTCAGCTCGACAGAAGTGCTTGAACTGTGCGGACGGAAGCGTGGGCCCGATGACGGCGGACAGCGTGCGGTGGGGAATCCTGGCGACCGGCGGGATAGCCGCCGCCTTCACGGCGGATCTGATCGATCTGCCCGACGCGGAGGTCGTCGCGGTCGCCTCGCGCACGGAAGAGAGCGCGAAAGCGTTCGCCGAACGGTTCGGCGTCCCCCGCGCGTACGGCGACTGGGCGTCGCTCGCCGCGGACGACGACATCGACGTTGTCTACATCGCCACCCCCCACTCCGCGCACCGCGCCGCCGCCGGGCTCTGCCTGGAGGCCGGGCGGGCCGTCCTGTGCGAGAAACCGTTCACCCTGAACGTCCGCGAGGCCGAGGAACTGGTCGCCCTCGCCCGCGCGAACGACCGCTTCCTCATGGAGGCGATGTGGATGTACTGCAACCCGGTCATCCGCCGCGCCAAGGACCTGATCGACGACGGTGCGATCGGCGAAGTCCGCACAGTCCAGGCCGACTTCGGCCTGGAGGGCCCCTTCTCCCCGACCCACCGCCTGCGCGACCCCGCGCAGGGCGGCGGCGCGCTCCTCGACCTCGGCGTCTACCCCGTCTCCCTGGCCCACCTCTTCCTGGGCGAGCCGTCCGCCGTCTCCGCCCGCGCGGTGCTGTCCCCGGAAGGCATCGACCTCCAGACGTCCCTCTCCCTCTCCTGGAACACCGGCGCCCTGGCCTCCCTCCACTGCTCCCTGGACGGCGGCACCCCCACCACCGCCTCCATCACCGGCACCAAAGGCCGCATCGACCTCCCCGCCGGCTTCTTCCACGCCGACAGCTTCACCCTCCACCGCGTAGGCCGAGACCCCGAGGACTTCCCCCACGACCCGACCACGGGCCCCGCGAACAGCTTCCGCCATGAGGCCCTTGAGGTGATGCGAGCACTGCGCGCGGGCGAGAAGGAGTCGCCTTTGGTCCCGCTGGAGGGCACGCTTGCGGTGATGCGGACGCTGGATGCGGTTCGGGGGCAGATCGGGGTGCGGTATCCGGGGGAGTAGGGGGAGGGGGCGGACGAGGATGCGGACGTCGGCTGCGGGCCCCCTTCCCAACGCCGCCCCGCCTTAATCTGACCCCATGCCCACCAGAACCCCCGACGCGTCCCGCCGGAGTGAGACGTCCCGGCGTGCCATCTACGCCGCCGCCCTGAGCCTCGTCGCCGAGAACGGTTACGCGAGGACGACGATCGAGGGCATCGCCTCCCGTGCCGGCGTCGGCAAACAGACGATCTACCGGTGGTGGGGTTCGAAAGCGGACGTCCTGCTGGAAGCGTTTCTGGACCTGGGGGAGCGGCAGGCAAGCGAGCCGGACCCCGAGAGCACCCCCGGCATCCCCGACACCGGCGACCTCTCCGCCGACCTGAAATCCGTCCTCCGCGCCACCGTCGACAACCTCCTGGACCCCCGTTTCGACGCGCCCGCGAGAGCCCTCAGTGCGGAGGGCCTCATGGACGAGAACCTCGGCCGAGCGGTGGTCGCGAGGCTGCTGGAACCCAATTTCGCCCTGTACATCGACCGGCTCCGGTCCGCCCGCGAAGCGGGCCAGCTGAGGCCAGAGGTGGACCCCCGAATCGCCCTGGAACTCTTCGTGTCCCCCATCGCCCAGCGCTGGCTCCAACGCACAGGCGAACTCTCGTACACCTACACCGACACCCTCGTCGACTACGCCCTCCACGGCCTCGCGCCCCGCTGAACCGGCCGCACGGACCCCCGCACCGGCACCCGCGCCAGCCGCCCCGGAGCGTCCGTGATCACGCCGTTGCAGCCGAGGGCCAGCACCCGGTCCCGCTGCCCCGGCGTGACCACCGTGTGCGCCCACACCCACCGGATGCCGGAC
>DATCQX010000510.1:0-11397 GCA_036569285.1 Streptomyces sp. | reverse complement strand
CTGCCGTGAACTGCGCGACCGCATGCCCGGGCTGGCCTGCCTGATGCTGACCTCCTTCGACGACGAGGACGCCCTCCTCGACGCGATCATGGCCGGCGCCTCGGGCTACGTCCTGAAACAGATCAAGGGCTCCGACCTGGTCTCCGCCGTCCGTACCGTCGCCTCCGGCCAGTCCATGCTCGACCCCGCGACCACCGCCCGCCTCATGCACTCCCTGCGCGCGGCCCCCACCGACACACCAGCCGTCCCCGACGAACTCGCCGACCTCTCTCCACGCGAACGCGACATCCTCGCCCTGATCGGTGACGGCCTCACCAACCGGGAGATCGGCAAGAAGCTGTACCTCTCCGAGAAGACCGTCAAGAACCACATCTCCCGCCTCCTGGCCAAACTCGGCGTGCAACGCCGCGTCCAGGCAGCCGTGCTGGCCTCCCAACTGGAGCCGGTGGAGGGGGAGGAGCGGCGGGGCAGGTAGAGGACGCCCACGCCGGTGAACCGCCCCCGACGCCGCCCCGGCCACTGATCGTGATAGACAACGCCCGGACCTCCGTGCGGTGTTGGACGACAGGAGTGGGTGGCCGTGGTGTTGAGGACGTTTCGGTGGGCGTTCGCGTGTACCGCGCTCGGGTTGGTCGCGGGTGTGCTGTACGACGGGTGGGCGGCGCTCGGGGTGGTGGCGATCCTGGCCGTGCTGGAGGTGTCGCTGTCGTTCGACAACGCGGTTGTCAACGCCGGGGTGTTGAAGAAGATGAACGCCTTCTGGCAGAAGATCTTCCTCACGGTGGGTGTGCTGATCGCGGTGTTCGGGATGCGGCTCGCCTTCCCGGTCGCGATCGTCGCGATGACGGCGAGCCTCAATCCGTACGACGCCGTCCAGCTGGCCCTGACCGACCGGGACCGCTATCAGCAGTTGGTCACCGACGCGCACCCGGCGATCGCCGCGTTCGGCGGCATGTTCCTGCTCATGATCTTCCTGGACTTCGTCTTCGAGGAGCGGGACGTGCAGTGGCTGCGCCGGCTGGAACGCCCGCTGGCCAAGCTCGGCAAGGTCGACGCCCTCTCCGTCTGCCTCGCGCTCGGCGTCCTGCTGATCGCCTCCGTGACGTTTGCCGCCCACGCCCACCAGCACGGCGGCGCCCACGCCGACAAGACGCAGACCGTCCTCGTCTCCGGCATCGCGGGCCTCATCACCTACCTGGTCGTCGGCGGCCTCTCCGGCTACTTCGAGAACCGTCTTGAGGAGGACGAGGAACGGGAGGCGGCGGCCGGTTCACCGCTCGCCCTGGCCGGCCGCGCCGCGTTCTTCATGTTCCTCTACCTCGAAGTCCTCGACGCCTCCTTCTCGTTCGACGGCGTCATCGGCGCGTTCGCCATCACGAACGACATCGTGCTGATGGCGCTGGGCCTCGGCATCGGCGCGATGTACGTCCGCTCCCTGACGGTCTACCTGGTCCGCCAGGGCACCCTCGACGACTACGTCTACCTGGAGCACGGCGCCCACTACGCCATCGGCGCCCTCGCCGTCATCCTGATGATCACCATCCAGTACGAGATCAACGACGTCGTCACCGGCCTCATCGGCGTCGTCCTCATCGGCGCCTCCTTCTGGTCCTCGGTCCGCCGCAATCGAGCGCTGGCGGCCTGACGCCATCTGCCTTACTCGTACCGGTACTTGAGCGACTCCTCCTCCACCCGCTGGATGTCGGTGATCGTCAGCTCGGGCATGCGTAGCTGAGCCAGCGTCACCTCGGCGGACGACGGCTGCGCGTCCGCCGGGAGCCACTCCTCCGGCTTCCAGGCGGAGCCGCGCAGCAGGGACTTGGGGCAGTGCGGGTAGACCTCCTCGATCCCCACCACCAGCGCGCTGGCCGGAGGTTTGCCCACGGCGGTGAGCTGGGACAGGAGTTCGGGCCGGGTGGAGACGCAGGCCCGCCCGTTCACTCTGAGGGTCGTCGTGCGTCCGGGGATGATGAACAGCAGTCCGGCGCGACCGGTGGCGATCACGTTCTGGAGGGTGTCCAGCCGTTTGTTCCCGGTCGCGTCCGGTATCGCCACCGTCCGCTCGTCCAGCACCGCGACGAACCCGGCGGGGCCGCCGCGCGGCGAGACGTCGCAGTTCCCCTCGGCGTCCGCACTCGCGACCATGACGAGCGACGCGCAGCCGATCAACGCCCTTGTCTGCTCGGTGAGTTCGGTCATCTGTTTGCGGACGGACACGGCGCTCGGGAGGTCGTACGTGCGCCGCAGGGTCTCGTGGTCGGGCACGGAGTCGAGGAGGAGGGAGTCGAAGGCGGTGGCGGCGGCGGTCGCGGTTGTGGCTTCGGTTTCGGTTTCGGTTTCGCGGAGAGGTGACGTCATGCCCTCGACCCTAAACGGGATCACATCCCGGCGAGCCGCTGGACTTTGGCGAGTTCGCAGGTCACGTTCGTGGTCACCTGCGCCGTCCCGCCCGCCGTCTCCTTGGCCGTCCCGCCCGCCGCGACACTGTGCGCGATCGCCGGGCCCTCGGCCAGCCGTGTCCCGCTGCCGTCGAGGAACTCCAGCTGGACGAGGTAAGTCGCCGTGTCCGTGCCGTGGTTGGTCACGGTGAGCGCGGCGTTCGGGATCTTCGTCACGGCGTCGACCGAGCAGGAGTCGACCGTCACGTCCTTCGAACCCGAGGTGTTCTGGCCGACGGTGCCGGTGAGGGTGGCGGCCTTGGGCGGGGCGACGGGCGGGGCGGAGGTGTCGCCGCCGGAGGACGAGCAGGCGGTGAGGGCGGCGAGGGAGGCGGCGGTGAATATCGCGGCCGTGGGCAAGGAGGTGAGGCGGATCGGCAACGGACGGTCTCTTTCTCGGGAGTTCTCGGCAGCCGAAGAGGGCTCTGCGGTCGAAGGGGTCTCGGGAAGGTTCCTCAAGCAGGGGCGGACGAGGCTTACCTGGCCTTGGCCGAGTTCTCGGGCGCAGGCCGCGCCCCGGTGAGCAGCGGCCCGAGGTCCCCTTGCCGCCAGGCGTCGAACAGCACGTTCACCGACCCCGTCGGCCGCGCGGTCAGCCGTACGACGTGGGAGGAGCCGCCGAGCACCTCGGCCTCCGGCTCGGCGAGGAGGGCCGACCAGGGCGCGCCGGACACCGTGGACGTCGTCGACCTCACCCGCCCCGGCCAGGCCGCCGCGATCGACTCCGCCGCGCCCTTGCTCGCCGTCGTCACGCAGACGACCTCCGTGGCCTCGCCCTTCGCCGTCCGCCTGACACCGACGCCCATCGACTCCGGCGCGGTCCTCTCGTCCAGCCCGAGCCACGCGGCCCGCACCTCGCCGAGACAGTCCGCGAGCGCGCCGACCGCCTTGTCGTCGGCCAGCGGGCCGGTGCCCTTGAGCGCCCGGTCGAGGTCGGCGGTGGCGCCGCCGTAGACGATCCGCCGGGGGGAGACGCGGACGACGTTCATCGCGGTGACGATGCCGATCCGGGCGAGCGGAGCGTTCGCGTCGATCGCGTGGTCGTCGAGGATCACCCAGGCCGACTCGCCGCCGCCGAGGGCGTGTTCGGCGTACCCGAGCTTCTTGAGCTTCGCGCCGATCGCCGCCGTGTCGAACGTGCCGTACAGGAGGCCGACCGAGGTGGGCGGCCTGCCGACGGAGACGGCGGTGCGGGCGGCGTACGGGTCGATGCCGGTCAGTTCGGGCAGCAGGGAGGCGGCGGGGGCCAGGCCGGCCTCGCCGTGGCCCAGGAGGGGGTCCGGCTTCGTGGGGGCGCCCTGGGAGCGGAGGGCGGCGACATCGCCGAACTCGGTCCAGGAGCGCGCCGGTTCGGTGTTCTCGGCCTCGCGCAACGCCGTGATCAGCGCGGTGGGCGGCTTGTCACCGCCGTCGGCCTTCTCCGCCGCGTGGTCCGCGCCGCAACCGCTCGCGACGACGGCTGCCAGCAGCGCGCACACACCGCCCGCCCACCGCGCCGTACGGGTTCGTCCTGGCCTCACGCGTCTGCCCCCGACTTCGCTCGCATGAACTGAGATGTATGAGAGTACATCAGTCATCCATACAAGCTCAGTTCGCGGGCAGGGTCCGGCAGGTACTGCACGGGCGGGGCCGCCGGGTACCTCGACTGCCCGGCGGCCCCGCCCGGGCCGGTTCAGCGGTAGGTGTTGTTGCTGGTGTACTCCCCGCTCAGCCAGGACGCCAGCTCCGCGTGGGCGGTGCGCTGCCGTTCCGCGTCGGACTCCTCGATGCCCGGCGCGTCGACGGTGAACTCCAGGAGGAGGCCGTTGGGGTCGCTGGTGTAGAGGGAGCGGCAGTAGCCGTGCTCCAGGACGTACGTCTCGTCGGGCCGCCAGCCGGCCTCCTTCAGGCGCGAGGCGATCGTGTCCTGCACGTCCTCGGTGACCTTCAGGGCGATGTGCTGGAACGGCGAGTGCGGCATCTCGGGGCCGAACCGCTTCTGGTCCTCGGGGTCGGCGAACTGGAAGAAGGCCAGCGCGCTGCCGTCGCCGAGGCCGTAGAAGGTGTGGCAGTAGGTGCGGACCGCTCCGAACAGTTCGTCGGACTCCTTCCAGGTCGCGATCAGCGGCAGGCCGATGACGTCCTCGTAGAAGGCGCGGGTCGCCTCCTGGTCGCGGGTGACGTAGGCGTTGTGGTGCAGGCGCGACGGGAGGGCCGAGGTGTGGAGGGTGGGCTGAGTCATGTTCGACTCTCTTTCTGGGGTTCCCAGCGAATTCGGGACCGGCCTTCGCGGACAACTGTCCGCTGTGCGGTCACATGCCGCAAGGTTGGTACGCGTGTCCGAGGCCGTCAACCCCCCGGGTGGGGGGATTACCGATGCCGCACGGCCCGCTGCGGAGGGTGGGCCGGGGTGCGGACGGGCGGCGTAATCTTGGACATCCGTCAGTCGAGGGAGAGGCGCAGCAGATGCCGCGTGCGGGCACCGGGCCGGATTTCATCGAAGCGCTGGCCCGAGGGCTGGAGGTGATCACCGCCTTCGCTCCGGGACGGCCGGTGATGTCCCTGTCCGAGATGGCGGCGGCGACCGGCCTCGCCCGCCCGACCGCGCGCCGCATCCTCCTCACCCTGGAGGAGCTGGGCTACGTCCGCGCCGACGACCGGGGCTACGCCCTCACCCCCCGGGTCCTGGACCTCGGCATGGCGTACGTCGGCTCGCTCGGCCTGTGGGACGTCGCCCGCCCCCACATGGAGCGCCTCGTGGCCCGCACCCGCGAGTCCTGCTCGATCGCCCAGCTCGACGGCGGTGACATCGTGTACGTCGCCCGGGTCGCCGTCCCGAAGATCGTCACGCTCGCCGTGCAGATCGGCACCCGCTTCCCCGCCCTGCAGACCTCCCTCGGCAAGGTGCTGCTGGCCTCGCTGGAGCCCGCGGCGCTGGAGCGGGCGCTCGCGGAGCCCACGCGTTCCGGCCTCACCCCGCTGTGGCGGCCGGGCGCCGAGGAGCGGGACGCCGCGCTGCGTGAGGTGCGGGCGCGGGGGTGGGCGCTGGCCGACGAGGACCTGGCGCTCGGCATCCGGTCCGTCGCGGTGCCGCTGCGGGACGGGGCGGGGCGGGTGGTGGCGGCGGTCAACGTCAACGCGCATGCGGCGGAGACGTCCATGGAGGAGCTGCGGGAGCGGCATCTGCCGCTGTTGTTGCAGACGGCGGGGGAGATCAGCGCGGAGTTCGCGCAGCTGACGGCTGTGCCGCGGGCGGTGGTCGCGGTTCCGGGGTGAGTCCTGGGGCCTCGCGGTGACCGGAGGGAGGGGCTTGTCCTGGGCCGGGCGGTGTGCGCTGAACAAGGGTGAGTCCTGCCGAGATCGCCGAGGGGCTCGCCCGGCGAGGCTCCCGCGTGCCACAATCCGAGACCTACGGACAGATGTCCGCTGTGCGGTCGGAGGGAGATGGTTCCATGGTGATGACCACACCGCCGGGCCCGAGCGGGGGTCCGCTGGCCGGGCTGCTGGTCGCCGACTTCTCCCGGGTGCTGGCGGGCCCGTACGCGACCATGCTGCTCGCCGACCTCGGCGCCGAGGTCGTCAAGGTCGAGTCGCCCGCCGGGGACGAGACCCGCAGCTGGATGCCGCCGACCAGAGGCGGCACGTCCACGTACTACCTCGGCGTGAACCGGGGCAAGCGCTCCCTCGCGCTCGACCTGCGGGCCGACGACGACGCCGAGGCCGCCCGCGAACTCGCGCGGCGCGCGGACGTCGTGATCGAGAACTTCAAGCCGGGCGCCCTCGCCAAGTACGGCCTCGACTTCGACGCCGTCAGCGCCGCGAACCCCGGTGTCGTCTACGCCTCGATCACCGGCTTCGGCCCCGGCGCGGGCTCCCACGTCCCCGGGTACGACCTGATGGTCCAGGCGATCTCCGGCCTCATGAGCCTCACCGGCGACCCCGAGGGGGAGCCGTTCCGCGCCGGGATCTCCGTGTTCGACGTGATGGCCGGCAACCACGCGGCCATCGGCATCCTCGCCGCCCTGCGCCACCGCGACGCCACCGGCCACGGCCAGCACGTCGAGGTCAACCTCCTCTCCTCGGCCCTGTCCGGCCTGGTCAACCACAGCTCCGCGTACGTCGCGGGCGACACCGTGCCCTACCGGATGGGCAACGCGCACCCCAGCGTCTTCCCGTACGAGCCGTTCCCCACCGCCGACCGCGACCTCATCGTCGCCGCCGCCAACGACGGCCAGTTCCGGCGCCTGTGCGAGGTCCTCGGCATCCCGGAGACCGCCGACGACCCCCGTTTCGCCCACAACAAGGACCGCACCGCCCGCCGCGAGGAACTCCGCCCCCTCCTGGTGGAACGCCTCGCGGCACGCGGCGCCGGAGAGTGGTTCGAGGCCCTCGTCGCCGCCGGGGTGCCGGCCGCGCCCATCAACACCATCGACGGGGGGTTCGCGGCGGCGGAGCGGTTCGGGCTCGACCCGGTCGTGGAGGTGGGGGAGGGGGAGCGGGCCGTCCCCATGGCCCGGCACCCCATCAGCTTCTCGGCCACACCGGCACGGTACGAACTGCCGCCGCCGGAGTTGGACGAGCACGGGCCGGAGCTGCGGAAGTGGCTGGCGAGGGAAGGGGAGGGACGTGACTGAGCAGAGTGCGGGGGCGACGGTGTCGGGCGTGCCGGACGATACGACCAGCACCTCCCAGGCGACCCCTTCTTACCCCACCGCCCTCGGTGCCTCCTCCCGCACCGCCATCACCCTCCTCGGCGACGACCTCGCCGCCGACATCATGGGCACCGTCGGCTTCGGGGAACTCGCCTACCGCCTCGCCACCCAGCGCCGCCCCACCCCCGGGCAGGTCCGCGTCTTCGAGGCGGTCCTCGCCGCCCTCGCCGACCACGGCTTCACACCGACCGCGATCGTCACCCGCCTCACCTACCTCTCCGCCCCCGACTCCGTCCAAGGCGCCCTCGCCGCAGGGCTGTTGGGCGGCGGCTCCCGTTTCCTCGGCGTCACCGAGGACACCGGGGCCTTCCTGCACGGCGTCCTCGAACGCCACGAGGGCCCGCTGCCGCAGAGCGAGCCGGAGTGGGACACGCTCGCCGTCGACACCGTACGCGCGCAGAAGGCGGCCGGACGCTTCGTCCCCGGCCTCGGCCACCACGTCCACAAGGACGGTGACCCGCGCACGCCCCGCCTCATGCACATCGCGAAGGAGGAGGGCCAGTTCGGCCCCCACCTCTCCCTGTTCGCCGCGATCGGCCGCACCCACCCCCAAGTCCTCGGCAAAACCCTCCCGTTGAACGGCGCCGGAGTCTGCGGGGCCGCCCTCGCCGACCTCGACCTGCCCATCCCGCTCCTGCGCGGCTTCGCCCTCCTCGCCCGCACCGCCGGTCTCATCGGCCAGCTCGCCGAGGAGATGCGCACCCCCGTCGCGAACGACATCTTCCTCTCCGTCGACCTCAACAACCGCCCCGTCGCCCCCGATCCCTGGGACCCCCGGTGACCCGGCCCCCCACCGTCCTCCTCGTCCACGGCGCCCACCACGGCGCGTGGTGCTGGGACGAGGTCAGAACGCGCCTGCCCTTCCGCACCGAGGCCGTCGACCTCCCCCTGACGTCCTACGCCGACGACACCGACACGGTCCGGGACGCCGTCCGCCAAGCCGCCCTCCACGGCCCCGTCCTGCTCGTCGCCCACAGCTACGGCGGCCTCCCCGTCTCCTCCGCCGGCCACGCCGCCGACCGCCTCGTCTACATCGCCGCCCGCATGCCCCGCCCCGACGAGTCCCCGGCCGCCCTGACCCCCCACTGGAACACCCCGGGTTTCCACGAGGTGGTGAAGGAGTCCGACGACGGCACCCTCACCCTGCTCCCCGGAGCCCGCGAGATCCTCTACTCCGGCACACCGGCGCCGTACGCGCGGCAGGCGGCGGCCCGCTGGCGCCCCATGCGCAGCCGGGTCCCCGACACACCCCTCCGGGACCCCGCCTGGCTCTCCGTCCCGAGCGCCTACGTCGTCTGCGCCGACGACCGCACCGTCCGCCCCGAAGCCCAACGCACCTGCGCCGCACACGCCTGCGCCCGCCTCGAACTCCCCTGCGACCACTCCCCGTTCTACTCGGCACCGGACGAACTGGCCCGGTTCCTCGGGGAGCAGGCCGCGCTGATCACACGAGTCACATGTACTGGAAGTACCGGTCCCACCAGATGAGAGGTTCCTCCTCGTCCTCCTCCCCGGGAATCGCCGGGTCCGCCAGGGAACTGGGACCGTCGTACGGCTCCAGCAGCAGCCTCACGGGCACGTACACGCACCCGAGTTCGGTGCAGAGCGCGTCGAGCCACACGACGAACTTCTCACCCAGCCCCTCCTCGCATCCCGCCACCCCCCAGTCCCGGCCGGTACCGGCGGTGACGAAGGGCCCGAAGTTGCTCATCAGCACCCACAAGGGGCGGGCGGCGGTGGAGACCGAGACGTATCCGTGGAAGCTCGCGTCCTGGACCACGCCGACCGTCACATCCGCGCCGAACCGCCGCTTGAAGGCGTCACCGAGCTGTTCGAAGCGGCGCCGGGCGGCCGGCAGGTCGTGCTGGGCGGGGAGTTCCAGGTGGCCGGGGTCGTCGAGGTCGCGCAGGAGTGCGCGCAGGTGGTCGGCGGAGTGCAGGGTGGGCTCCTTGTCGTCGTGAGGGCCGGGTGGCGGACCGGGAGATCCGGTCCGCCACCCGGCCGGGTCAGCGCTGTTCGATCACGTCCGGGGACATGATGCCGAGGCCGAGGGATACGCGGTGATGACGCGGTACTTCTTGCTCTTGTACCGGGTCACGATGCACAGGAACTTCTCGCCGCCCTCGCCGATGGCGTCCGTGTACTCGGCCGCGAAGACCTTGTTCCCGGCGCTGACCTGCGGCGTCTGGTTCTTGACCCGCTCCCAGGCGTCGTCGATCATCGACAGCACCTCGCCTTGGTCCTTCTTGACGAAGACACCGTGCAAGGGCTTGTCCGGGTTGGGGCGCGTGTGCTCCATGATGTGGTCGATGCGGTGCGTGCTGCTGTTCATGGGCATGTAGACCAGACCGCCGGGCGACTGGAAGATGTCATTGCCCAGGTTCTGGAAGTTCACGGGGCAGGAGAGGCCGCTCGCCGCGAGCGCCGCCGACCGGGCGCGCGGGCGCACGCAGACCGGGAACTCCGGGGTCTTGCCGAACAGCCTGCGGAAGAAATCGTCCGCCTTGGTGGTCCACTTGCCGCCCTTGACGCCCGCGGCACCCCACCCGGCGAACGGCACCATGCCGGCGCAGGACAGCCCCGCGTCGATCGCGTTGCCCTCACCGGCGTACCAGAGGCAGTTGGTGCCGTCGGCGACCTCACCGAACCCGGGGATCAGACCGAGGACGTCGAGGGTGAAGTGGCCGCCTTCGGAGAGCACCTGACCCCAGTCGATGTCCTCCAGCTCGGCCATGTAGGCGGCGAACTCCTCGTCCTCCGCCCGCAGACCGAACTCCTCGGCCTCCGCGGCGCGATCGGCGAAGTGCTGCCGGATCTCCTCCTGGAGCTTGCGGAACGCGACCTGGCCGGCCTCGGTCGCCGCTCGGCTCGCGGCGGCGGCGTCCTCACCCGCCGCGATCTTCGAGGCGTACGCGGCGTCGGCCGCGGCCCAGGCGTCGCTCGCCGACACCTGGGCCGCCGCGGCGGACGACCGGGCCTGGCTCGCCGACAGGTCGGCGCGCAGCACGGCGTTCGCCGCGTCCGCCTCGGCGGCACGTGCCGCCCGCGCGGAAGCGGCGGCCTCGTCCGCGGACTTCTCTGCCGCGTCGGCGTAGGCGTCCGCCTCCCGGGCATACTCCGTGGCCTGGGCCTCCGACTCCCGGGCCCGTTGAGCGTGCTGGGCCGCCTCCGTGGCCGCCTTGCGCGCGTCGGCCGCCACCTTGGCCGCGAGCGAGGCGTTCTGCTGCGCGGTCGCGGCCACGCGCGCCGCCCCCGCGATCAGTCCCTGGAGCCGGGAGACATGGGTCGCGGTGAGCTTGTCCTTGCGGGCCGCACGGTACTGCTCGACCTCGATGAACTGATGCAGCACGTCCGGCGGTCCGGCCAGCGCGACATCGGCCTCCGCCTTGAGCTCCGGCCCGCCGGCGCTGCGGAGCTGGACGGCGCGAACCCGCTCGTCGGTCGTACGCGCCGTGTAGTAACCGGTGTGGACGAAGTCCCGCATCGCCGTGGCCGAACCGGAGTCCAGCGCTGCCTGGCCCGCCTTCTTCACTCCGGACCCGGCACCCGTGATCATCTGGGTGATCCGGACCCGGTAGTCGCCCTGGGCCGCCTGGTGCTGTCCCGTCGCGAGGAACGCGCTGACCTGCGCCGTGTCCGTGTCGAGGGCCGTCTTGGCGGCTGTACGGACGGCTGGGTACTCGGACTCCCACGCCAGGTTGGCCGTGCGGGCGTACTCGTCTCGCAGGACGGCCTCGCGCAGGCCGGTCCTGGCGTATTCGACGACCTGCGCGTCCGAACCCGCCAGGGCGGCCTCGGCCGCGGTGACGCTCCACGGGCCGCGTGTCGCGGCCATGTGCAGCGCGACCTTGCGCGTCTCGACGGCGATCCGCCGCGGGTCCGCTCCTGGCGCGGTGGCCTCCGCCGCCAGACGTGTCGCTGCCTCGTCGGTGGTACGGGCCGTTGCGGTGGCCTCCTGCTGGCGCGCCTTGCGCTCGTCGTCAGCGCGCTTGAGCGTCTTGGCCTGCTCGACCTCGGTGTAGCGGCGGTCGGCCAGCTCCGCTGTCTCCACCTCGCGCGCCAGGTCGTAGGTCGTCTTGGCCTCGACGATGGCTGCGGACGCCGCGTCGGCGGCCTTCTTGGCCTCGGCGGCGTGTTTGGTGGATTCGGTGGCCGCGGTGGCTGCGTCACCGGCATGGTCGGCGGCCTCCTCGGCCGCCTTTCCCGCGTTCCGGGCGTGACCGGCGGCGGCGTTGGCGGCGTCCCTGGACTGGCGGGCGGCCGTGGCG
>DATCQX010000509.1:0-2785 GCA_036569285.1 Streptomyces sp. | reverse complement strand
GCCGAGCAGTCCGTAGAGGCGTTCGGAGACCCGCCGTCCCGCTTCGCCGCCCGCGCCGGACAAGGCGCCCGAGGCGACCGTGCCGACCGCCGAGATCGCCATCGCCGTCAACGCTTCCACGCAGATCGCCCCCAACTCGCCGTTGCGGAAATCGTATCCACAAGATCCGTGTGCGGGGCAGCGTGGCAGAAGATGGCGATTTGCTTACCGTGTGCCATTGTTCACACACACTCCGCTACCGTTCGTCCTGTGACTGGCTTGCAAGCCGCGCTGTGGGGACTGCTGGGAAGCGGTGTCGCCGAAGCGCTGAATCTCTCCGCGTCCATGCGACCGGTCGGCCCGCGCCGGAAGTGGCGTTGGCCGTGGCACAGCAAGGCCGACCGGCCGGTGATGCTGGTGGCCGTGGCGTTGCGGATGTTCGCGGGGCTGGGGTTGGCGGCGGCGCTGGGAGCGGCGGGGTATGTGGCCGACGAGACGGCCGCGTTACTGGCGGGAGTGGCGACCCCGCTGGTGGTCGCGCGCCTGTTCCAGGCGATTCCCCTGTACGACGCTCCCCCGGCCGCAGGTCCCGCTTCCCCCGCGCCTCGCGAGACCGCCGAGCCCGGGAGGTCAAGTGCCGCACACTGACGGATGGTTGGTGAGATGGGTGCGGGCGCTGGCGGCGGAGCCCGGAGACGGGAACACCGACATCCGCCCTCGACTCGCCCCCGCATCCGCTGACTTCACACCCCGTCTCCTCCTGGCCCTGGGCACCCATCCCCTCCCCCCACCACGCCGACTCCCCCCACCAGTACGCCCGAACCCCCACTGGCTCCCCGGTCTCCTCACCACCCTCGCCCTCGTCCTCATCTGCCTCACCACTGCCACCGCGCAGGGCGTGCTCCCGGCACCCTGGGCCGACGAGTCCCCCTCGGGGCGGGGCGCGACGCAGGAGCGGTGGACGGCGGCCGGGAGGCTGCGGCTTCAAGTCGGGGCGGAGGGCCTGCTGTTCGCGCCTTCGGACCGGCGGCGGCTGCTCGCGGTCGGCGAGGGCGGGGTCGAGGCGTGGGACGTGGCGGATGCCGCACGGCCGAGGAGGGTGTACGTCTCACGCATGCCGGACCTCGGCACGGTGACGGCCTTGGGGGTCGACGCGGGCCGCCGGAGGGTGCTCGCCGCCTCCGACGAGCAACTGGTCACCTGGGACGCCAGGTTGGGGGTGCTTCCCTGGCTGGAGTCGGCCCCTGAGGTCAGGGACGTGAAGGCGCTGCGCAAACGTACCGAGAGCCTGGATCTGGTCGTCCGCCGCTCACGGACCCTGACGGTCCTTCAGGAAGCCGCGACGAACGGTTCCGCCCGTGAGGGCTTCATGACGACGGCGAGTTTCCCGGAGGGCGCGCATGCCGCGCAGTTCTCGCCGGACGGCAACACCCTCGCTCTCGCGGACGACTTGGGGAACGTGCAGCTCTGGGACCTCTCCCGGAACTACGAACCCACCCCGAGGGGACGCGCGTTGAACACCGGGGCGCGGCGGCCCCGGGCTGTCGTGTTCAGTGCGGACGCCGCGCTCCTCGCGGTGATCGGCGAGGACGAGGTCGTCCGCCTCTGGGACATCAGGCACCCGGAGCGTCCCCGTCATCTCGGCAGTCCTGCCCAACTCCCCGCCAGGTCGGTCGCGTTCAGTGCGGATGCGCGGCTGGTGGCGACGGCGGGGGCGGACGGCAGGGTGTCGTTGTGGTGGCGGTGAACCGGGAGTTCAGCCGCACGGCGGGTCATACGGGAGGTCCGCCGAGACGTGTGTGCGCCATGCCTCCTTCGTCATCGCCGTGCGGCTCGCCGCGCAGATGAGGGTGCGGGCCTGCGGGACGGCGGTCTGCCAGAGGCGGACGGTGCCGTCGTTGCCGGTGCTGAGGAGGGTGCCGTGGGGGAGGAAACGCAGGCCGGAGACCGAGCCGACGTGGCCGGGGACGGGGGCGCCGTAGAGGGCGGCGTGGGTGGGGTCGGCGGTGTTCCAGAGGCGGATCTCGCCGTTCGCGTCGCCGCTGGCGAGGAGTTTCCCGTCGGGGGAGAAAGCGGCGGAGTTGAGCATGGCTCCGGCGGTGAGAGTGTCCCCGGCCATGCGCGGGGCGCCGGTGCCGGAGACGTTCCAGAGGTGAAGTCGGCTGTCTCCGCCCGCTGTTGCGATGAGGCGGCCGTCCCCGCTGAGGGCGACCGCGAAGACGATCTGCGGGAGGAGTTCATATCCGGTCAGCACCGGGACGGCGCCCCGGGCGACCCGCCAGGTACGGAGCATCCCGATCATGTCCCCCGAGAACACACGGCCGTTGGCTGGGTCGGTCACCAACGCCCTTACAGGGCGGCTGATTCCGCCGAGGTTTTCGCCAAGTGCCATCGGGCGGCCTGGATTCGAGATGTTCCAGGCGCGCAGACCGCCCCCGAACTGGTTGCGGACCTCCAGGTAGGCCGCGAAGAGGGTGGTGCCGTCGCCACCGAAGGTGACCGCCGACACCGGGTCGCCGTTCCAGTTCAGCGCCGGTGAGAGGGCCACCGGGCGGGCGGGTGAGGTGACGTCCCAGAGCCGGACCTGGCCGGTGAACTCCCCGGTGGCCAGTACCGGCCGGTCCCCCGGCCGGAACGCGAGCGCGTTCACCGAGCCGTTCAGCAAGGGGAGTTCACCGAGGCGTACGAGCCGGTCGGGGGCAGAGACGTCCCACAGTGTGACGCGGTTGCCGGTCGCGACGGCGGCCCGGCGGCCGTCGGGCGTCACCGCGAGGGCCAGCACCTCGTCGCCGATCGCCAACGGCGG
>DATCQX010000508.1:0-2788 GCA_036569285.1 Streptomyces sp. | reverse complement strand
TCCGACATCTTCGGCACGTCGGTGGAGTTCTACGCGAACAACGCCTCGGACGTCGGCGACTACCTCATCGGCGAGAAGATCGACATCAACGGCAACGGCACGCCGCTGCGTTACATGGACAAGCCCAGCAAGGACGGCTCGTCCCGGGACAGCTGGTCCTCGTCCCTCGGCAACCTGGACGTGCACTACTCGTCCGGCCCGGCCAACCACTTCTTCTACCTGCTGAGCGAGGGCAGCGGCACCAAGACGATCAACGGTGTCACCTACAACTCGTCCACGTCGGACGGCCTTCCGGTGACCGGCATCGGCCGCGACAAGGCGGAGAAGATCTGGTTCCGCGCGCTGGCGACGAAGTTCACGTCGAGCACGAACTACGCGGGCGCGCGCACCGGCACCCTGGCGGCGACCGGTGAGCTGTACGGGACGACGTCGGCCGAGTACAAGGCCGTGCAGGACGCGTGGGCGGCGATCGCGGTGGGCTCGCGCTCGACCGGCGGGGGCGGTGGCGGCACCGGCACCTCGTTCGAGAGCAACACCGTCGTCGCGATCCCGGACAACGGGCCGGCCGTCACCTCGTCGATCGCGGTGACCGGGCGGACCGGCAACGCGCCGTCCAACCTCCAGGTGTCGGTGGACATCACGCACACCTTCCGGGGCGACCTGGCGGTCAACCTGGTGGGTCCGAGCGGGACGTCGTACCTGCTGAAGGCGTTCAGCTCGTCGGACTCGGCGGACAACGTGGTCGCGACGTACACGGTGAACGCGTCGAGCGAGACCGCCAACGGGACCTGGCAGCTGAAGGTCCAGGACCAGGCGGCGCGCGACACCGGGCAGATCAACAGCTGGAAGGTCACCTTCCCGTAAGCCGGTGATCATGTGACCGTCGGGCGCCGCTCTCTCAGGGAGCGGCGCCCGATCGTTTCCGGACAACGCTTCCGGGCCGCTGGGAACCGGAGGCGCCCGTTGTGCGTCGAAGTCTCTTTTCGTGCGGCCGGAATCCGGCGTTCCGGCACACAGGCCTACGTAAGGACACCGTAAGGCGCCTCCCAGAGGCTCATATACGCCACTGACCAACTCCACAACCAGGGCTCATTTTTACTATTACATTGCCGTTCTCCTGTTGGGCGTTTACCGATCTGACGCCCGTTTACATCCCAGAAACGTTTACCGGACAGGCGCTTTTCAGCCAACATCGATTCAGGGTCCTGACATGTACGCGTCCCTGGTGTCACTCTTCCCCCACCCGCCGCACAACTTCACGACTACTCCGGCCGGCTTCCCCACGCCGCGCACGGACTCCCCACGAAGGAGCTTGTGTGACCCCGATCTACACGCGTCACAAGCGCACCACCCTGGCGATCGCCACTGCCGTGGCCGCCGGAGCGCTGCTGACCACCGGGCTGACCACGGCAAACGCGAGCGCCACCAAGGTGGACGCGCTCAAGGCCGCCCGCACCCTCGCCGCGGCCCCCCAGCTGCTCTCCGCCCCCACCCGCGTCGCGCTGATCAAGGACAAGCAGGCGGACGCGGCGGAGACCGCGCAGCAGATAGGCCTCGGCACCAAGGAGGCGCTGGTCGTCCGCGACGTCGTCAAGGACGTCGACGGCACGACGCACACCCGGTACGAGCGGACCTACGCCGGTCTGCCCGTCCTCGGCGGCGACCTGGTCGTCCACCAGACCGCGGCCGGCGCCAACAAGGGCGTCACCAAGGCCACTTCGGCCTCCATCAAGGTCGCCACGCTGACCCCGAAGGTCACCCCGAAGAGCGCCGAGAAGCAGGCCGTCGGCCTCGCCAAGGCGGCCGGTTCCGCCGAGACCGCCCCCGAGTCCGCGCCCCGCAAGGTGATCTGGGCCGGCAACGGCTCCGCGCCGACCCTCGCCTTCGAGACCGTCGTCGGCGGCCTCCAGGACGACGGCACCCCCAACAAGCTGCACGTCATCACCGACGCGGCCACCGGCAAGAAGCTGTACGAGTGGCAGGGCATCGAGACCGGCACCGGCAAGAGCCTGTACTCCGGCACCGTCACCCTGAACACCACCAAGTCGGGTTCGTCGTACCAGCTGACCGACGGCACCCGCGGCGGCCACAAGACGTACAACAAGGCCCGCTCGACCAGCTCTTCGGCCGGCACGCTGTTCACCGACTCGGACGACACGTGGGGCACCGGCACCGCGTCCAGCTCCTCCTCGGACCAGACGGCCGCCGTCGACGCCGCCTACGGCGCGCAGGTCACCTGGGACTTCTACAAGAACACGTTCGGCCGCAGCGGCATCAAGAACGACGGCGTCGCCGCCTACTCCCGCGTCCACTACGGCAACGCGTACGTCAACGCGTTCTGGGACGACGACTGCTTCTGCATGACGTACGGCGACGGCGACGGCAACACCGACCCGCTGACCTCGCTGGACGTCGCCGGCCACGAGATGACCCACGGCGTCACCTCCAACACCGCGGGCCTCAACTACTCCGGCGAGTCCGGCGGGCTGAACGAGGCGACCTCGGACATCTTCGGTACGGCGGTCGAGTTCTACGCGAACAACGCCTCCGACCCCGGTGACTACCTCATCGGCGAGAAGATCGACATCAACGGCGACGGCACCCCGCTGCGCTACCAGGACAAGCCCAGCAAGGACGGCTCGTCCAAGGACAGCTGGTCCTCGACCCTCGGCAACCTGGACGTGCACTACTCGTCCGGCCCGGCCAACCACTTCTTCTACCTGCTGTCCGAGGGCAGCGGCGCGAAGACCATCAACGGGGTGTCCTACAACTCCCCGACGTCCAACGG
>DATCQX010000507.1:0-4816 GCA_036569285.1 Streptomyces sp. | reverse complement strand
CAGCGCGGGAAGCGCGTCCAGCGCCACGGGCTCCTTGGTGCCGGGGATGCGGCGGACGAGGGTCGCCGTGCCGCCCTCCAGGTCACGCGGGCCGACCTCCACGCGCGCGGGGACGCCCTTCAGCTCCCAGTCGACCGCGCGACGCCCGAAAGGCGTGTCCGTACGGTCGTCCACCTTGACCCTCAGGCCCGCGGCGCGCAGCCGTTCGGCGAGCTCGCGGACCTTGGCGAGAACGGCGTCGTCGTCCTTCACGGCCACCACGACCACCTGGACGTGGGCGAGCCGGGGCGGGACGCGCAGGCCGGCGTCGTCCCCATGAGTCATCACCAGCGCGCCGATCATGCGGGTCGTCGAGCCCCAGGACGTCTGCCAGACGTGCTCCTGGGTGCCGTCCTTCGAGAGGTAGCGGGTGTCGAAGGCCTTCGCGAAGTTCTGGCCCAACTCGTGGCTGGTGACCATCTGGAGGGCCTTGCCGTCGCCCATCATGCTCTCCAGCGTGAGCGTGTTGATCGCCCCCGCGAACCGTTCCTTCGGGGTCTTGCGGCCCGCGACGAAGTCGATGCCGAGGACGTTCTCGATGAAGTCGCCGTACACCTCCCGCTGGATGCGCGCCGCGAAGTCCCGCGCTTCCTCGTACGTCGCGTGCGCCGTGTGCCCCTCCTGCCACAAGAACTCCGACGTGCGCAGGAAGAGCCGGGGGCGCAGTTCCCAACGGACCACGTTCGCCCACTGGTTGATGAGCAGGGGGAGATCCCGGTAGCTCTGGACCCACTTCGAGAAGTACTCGTTGACGATCGTCTCGGAGGTGGGGCGGACGACCGCCGGCTCCTCCAGCGCCTTGCCGCCGCCGTGCGTGACGACCGCCAGCTCCGGCGCGAACCCCTCGACGTGGTCGGCCTCACGGGTCAGGTACGACTCGGGGATCAGCAGCGGGAAGTACGCGTTCTCCGCGCCGACCGCCTTGATCCGGGCGTCCATCTCCGCCTGCGTCCGCTCCCACAGCCCGTACCCGTACGGTCGGATCACCATCGTGCCGCGCACCGGCCCGTTGTCGGCCAGCTCGGCCTTGGTGATCAGATCCTGGTACCAGCGCGGGAAGTCGACGTCGCGCGGCGTGAGAACGGGTGCTTTCGCCATGACCGGATGCTACGGGCCCACGTTGCCGGGATGTGAATTCTTTTCGCCCGCGCCGACAGGCCCGTAAACCAGGCCCTTCGACCCCTGGACGGCTCCTCCGTCCGGGAGTTACCTGAAAAGTGCCGCGGCATCGCACGGGGGCAGAGTCGATCCGCACGGCGACACACTCGACGAACTCTCGGCGATTGGGGCGCTTCTCGATGACACCTACGCTCGTGCGCCAGACCCACCACCCGGCGGGCACCGCCCCGCACGCCGAACCGGGCGCCCGCGCGCGTGACTGGTCCGAGATCCAGGAACGGATGCTCGTCCCCCTCTACGAGGCCGCGTACGACCGTCTCGACGTCGGCCCCGGCACCCGGCTCCTCGGCCTCGGCTGCGGATCGGGCCTCGCCCTCCTGATGGCCGCCTCCCGGGGCGCCACCGTCACCGGCGTCGAACGCCACTCCCCCGACCGCCTCGCCCTGGCCCGCGAGCGCCTCCACCCCGACCCGTGGTCACCCCGCACACCCGCCCGGCTCTCCGGCACCCTCGCCGGAGCCGACCGCCCGTACACCCTCGTCACCGCCTTCGACGACACCGATCTGCTGGACGACGCCGTCCGCCTCGCCGAGCGCGGCGCCCCCGTCGTCCTCACCGGCTGGGGACCGCCCGAGCGCTGTGCCACCTGGGCCGTCCTGCGAGCCGCCGACGGCGGGCACGCCAACCCGCTCCCCGCCCGCCGCGACGACCTGGAGGACCTCGCCCACCGGGCGGGCCTCACGCCCGACGGCTCCGGACGCGTCGCCTGCCCCTTCGGCTACGCCGACGCCGACAGCGCCGTGCGCGGACTGCTCTCCACCGGGCTCCTCGACGCGGCCGACGAGGAGCAGGTGGCCAAGGAACTGCGCGAAGCGCTCCACCCGTACGTCCGCCCCGACGGCACCGTCTGGATGCCGAACGTGTTCCGGTACCTCATCGCCCGCGTGCCCTGACCCCGCTAGTCGATGTCCTTCGTGAGGCGCGTGATCCCGGCGACCCGGTACGCGTCCGCCTCCTCCAGCGTCTCGCTCTCCAGCAGCGCCGCCGCCAGCGCGTCCAACTGGTCCCGGTGCTCGGTCAGTTTGCGGCACGCCTCCTCGTAGCACTCGTCCACGATCCGCCGCATCTCGCCGTCGATGACGTCGAGGGTCTGCGGCGCCGCCGCCAGCCCGTACGCCGACTGGGCGTCGTTCGGAAGGGCCGACAGCCTGCCCACGCGCTCGCTCATGCCCCAGCGGGCGACCATCCCGCGCGCGATGTTCGTGACCTGCTCCAGGTCGCTCTCCGCGCCCGTCGTGATCACCCCGTACACCACCTGCTCGGCCGCCATCCCGCCGAGCGCGCCGATGATCCGGCCCCGCAGGTACTCCTCGGTGTACGCGTACTTGTCGGCGTCCGGCGTCGACAGCGTGACCCCGAGCGCGCGCCCGCGCGGGACGATCGTGATCTTGCGGACGGGGTCGGCGCCCGGTTGGAGCATGCCCAGCAGCGCGTGCCCGCCCTCGTGGTACGCCGTACGACGACGCTCCTCCTCCGGCATCACCAACGGCCGCTCCGCACCCAGCTGCACCTTCTCCAGCGCCTCGGAGAGGTCGCTCTGCGTCACCTGCTCCTGCTTGCGCTTCACCGCGAGCAGAGCCGCCTCGTTCGCGAGGTTCGCCAGCTCCGCACCCGTCATCCCCGGAGTCGTCCGGGCGACCTGGGCGAGGTCGACGTCCGGGGCGAGGGGGATCTGCCGGGTGTGGATCTCCAGGATCGCCTTGCGGCCGCCCCGGTCCGGAGGCGACACCTGGACGACACGGTCGAAGCGGCCGGGACGCGTCAGCGCCGGGTCCAGGACATCCGCGCGGTTCGTCGCGGCGATGACGATCACGCCCTCCGAACCGGAGAAGCCGTCCATCTCCGTCAGGATCTGGTTCAGCGTCTGCTCACGCTCGTCGTGCCCGCCCATCCCCGAA
Organism: Streptomyces sp.; assembly: GCA_036569285.1. Taxonomy (GTDB): domain Bacteria; phylum Actinomycetota; class Actinomycetes; order Streptomycetales; family Streptomycetaceae; genus Streptomyces. The sequence continues at coordinate 1,700 of DATCQX010000507.1, read as the reverse complement.
CCGCCGCCCCGCGCACGCCCGATGGTGTCGATCTCGTCGATGAAGATGATCGACGGCGCCACCTTCCGCGCCTCCGCGAACAGCTCCCGCACCCGCGACGCCCCGACGCCGACGATCATCTCGATGAACTCCGACGCCGACGCCGAGAAGAACGGCACCCCCGCCTCCCCGGCCACCGCCCGCGCCAGCAGCGTCTTGCCGGTGCCGGGAGGGCCCGCGAGGAGCACACCGCGCGGCATCTTCGCGCCCATCCTGCGATAGGCGTCCGGGTTCTTCAGGAAGTCCACGACGTCGTTCAGCTCGCCCTCGACCTCGTCGATACCGGCCACGTCCTCGAACGTCGTCCGCTTCTGCCCCGCCTCCAGCTCCACCGGCTTCGGCGCGGACCTGCGGCCCAGCATGCCGCCCGCGCCGCCGAGCCCCCCGCTCATCCGGCGCGCGATGACGATCCACAGGACGACCAGGATCAGCATCGGGGCCAGCGAGAGCAGCAGGTTCACCAGGAAACTGCGGTGCTGGACGACCGGCTCGGCGGTGACGGTGACGTTGTTCTTCGCCAGCCCCTCCCACAGCTTGTCGTCCGCGAACGTGGGGCGCTCGGTGTTGAACTTCGTGTACGTGTCACCGCCGTCCGGGTTCTTCCGCTCCTTCTTCAGCTGGCCCTGGATCGCGTCGCCCTTGGCGTAGATCTTCGAGACGTTGCCCGCGTCGACCTGCTTGCTGAACTCCGTGTACGAGATCGTCGGCTCTTCCTCGCCGCCGAAGTACGACAGGACGACGTTCGCCAGCAGGTACACGACCAGTGCGGTGAAGATCAGCCGCCACCAGCCGCCCTTCAACCGCCGGCCGCCCGGCGGCTTCGGCGGCTCCTCCGGGGTCCCCTCGGTACGCCAGGGCTGGTCCGGCGACTTGCGCGGCGGGGCAGGGTTCGTCATACCCGGACGGTACGTCAGCCTCCGGCAGGGAGCACATAAAGGGCACCCGTCCGAAGAGGGGTGCCCTTTATGTCACACAGGATGTTTACAGCCCTGACATATCAGCCCATGAACTTCTTGAACTCGTCCGGCAGCTCGAAGTCCTGCGCGCCCTGCTGCGGCAGCCCGAACGCGTTGCCGCCCTGAGCCGCCGCCTCCCGGCGCTGCGCCTCCTCCAGCTCCTGCTGCTTGCGCTTCATCGGGTTGCCGGAGCGCTGCTTGCCCTTCGCCTGCTTCTGCTGCTTGCGCTGGCGGCCGGGGCCGCCGCCCATCCCCGGAATCCCCGGCATGCCGGGCATCCCGCCGCCCTGGGCCATCCTCGACATCATCTTCCGCGCCTCGAAGAACCGCTCCACCAGGCCCTTCACCGCGCTGACCTCGACGCCGGAGCCCTTCGCGATACGGGCGCGGCGGGAGCCGTTGATGATCGTCGGGTCCTGGCGCTCCGCCGGGGTCATCGACTTGATGATCGCGGCGGTGCGGTCGACGTCCCGCTCGTCGAGGCTGTTGATCTGGTCCTTGATCTGGCCCATGCCGGGCAGCATCCCGAGCAGCTTCGAGATGGACCCCATCTTCCTGACCTGTTCCATCTGGGACAGGAAGTCGTCCAGGGTGAAGTCCTGGCCCTTCTTCGACGCCAGCTTCGAGGCCATCTTCTGGGCCTCTTCCTGACTGAACGTCTTCTCCGCCTGCTCGATCAGGGTGAGCAGGTCACCCATGTCGAGG